>JAYTQJ010000374.1:0-9309 GCA_043746775.1 Schlesneria sp. | reverse complement strand
ACATGCACGGCTCGGCAGGAGCCTCGCCCTCCACGACAACACAATCAATTCTAGGGACGCGAATCATCCGTCAGTTGGTCACATGCGCGTCTTTGTTTTCGAGTTCATTTGCGGCGGCGGCTTATCGGGCGAACCGTTGCCCGACTCACTTCAGCGCGAGGGCCGCGCGATGTTGTGGGCCGTCGTGGAGGACCTTCTGCAAATCCCGGACTGCCGTGTCTCGACGACGCTCGATGCCCGACTCACTCCTGAAGTTCGATTGCCCGAGTCGTCGCGCTGTCGGATCGAGATTGTCTGGAACGCTGCGGCGGAACAGCGTCTGTTCCACGAGTTGGTTGCGGCCAGCGACGCGGTTCTCGTGATCGCTCCGGAGACGGACGGCCAGCTCGCGGATCGCGTTCGCCATGTCATGTCACTCGGCGTGAAGTCCTTGAACTGCTCACCAGCAGCCATCGAGTTGTGCGGCGACAAGCTGCGACTCGCTCGGCACTTTGAGGCTCACTCGCTTCCGACTGTGCCGACGGAGATCATCGACTGGACTAACAGCCTGTTGAAAAACGTTGCCCGGGGGGGCGAGGCTCCTGCCGAGCCGCGAAAAACAAGCGACTTTCCACACATGCACGGCTCGGCAGGAGCCTCGCCCTCCCTTTTTCAACAGGCTGTGAACGAGCGCGCGATGGAATTTCGCCTTAACGAGTGGGTCATCAAGCCGCGCGACGGAGCCGGTTCGTGGCTGACGTTTCGTGTGCGAACCGACTCGCCGGAAGAGTGGCAACGCGCGGCAGCGGCCTATGCCGTAGCGGGGGTGGCCAACAAGGCCCTCATTCAGCCGTTCGTGGCGGGGCGACCGTTGTCGGTCGGATGTCACTGCCAAGCGGATGGCGAGGCCGAGGTCTTTCCCATCGGCGAGCAGCGGCTGTCGCGCGAGCTCGAGTACTTGGGCGGAACAATCCCAGCCTCGCTTCCCCGTCCGACCGAAGTCGCCGTTCGAGATTTGGTCCGCCGCGCATGTGCGACGATCCCCGGTTTGAACGGCCACATCGGCTTCGACCTGTTGCTCCCCGATGCCGATCCGACGCGGCCGCTGATCGTCGAGATCAACCCGCGTCTGACAACCTCCTACGTCGGCTATCGACGCCTCAGCACGAGCAACCTCGCCGCACGATGGTTGCACGGTGCGGGCCTGTTGAAGGAAGCGAACATCTCGCCACGAAGTCTCGCGCCACTGGAGTGGTCGCCGCGCTGCATCGAGTTCGACGCCAGCGGCAACACGCGGTTCGACGAAGGCTCGTAGGATGGGCACTCCTGCCCGTCCGCTCTTCAGCCACGATGGATCGGCACACCAATCACGGTCGGAATTGGATTGCCGTTGCCCTGATGCGCTCGTCCGGACGAGCGCGTCCGGACTACAGATGCCATGACTGTCATTGATGTGCCGATCACAAAGCCGGACGGGCAAGAGTGCCCATCCAACAAGTTCGTCACGGCGAGACCTTCGTGGCATCTGGCTTGCGCGGCGCGACGAGGAACTCAAACGTCCGGCCGTGATTCACGATGACTTCCAGTTGGACCTCGGTTGTCTCGGGCGTCGGCTGAAATTGGATTCGTCGTGATGCGATGCCGCCCGTGTGGTGAATCGAATTGAAGCTTCTGTCATTCGTCAGTTTGTTCCCATCTTGGTCTTTGACGACGATGATCAACTCGGTCTCCTCATCGAGAACCGAGTGATTGAGCTGGAAGAACGGTAACGGTGATTCCACGGTCGTGTACGGCTTTCCATTTCTGGTCTCGCTACTGCTGCTGTTTCCTCCGGACCCCGGCGTGACGGTCAAGTCCGTTCCATCATCCTGGACCTGACCGGCGGATGTCACATACTGCGTCGAGAGTTCCACGCCCCCGGCCACTCCACCCAACTTCAGTCGCTCGGCGGTCAACGCGGCGGGCAGCTTGATCAGTTTGGTTCGCCAGACTTCGTCCGGACTGAACTCGGCCGATTCGTTGCGCCAGAAGCGAAGGTGGAGTTTCCAAGCCGGTTCAAACGGCGACAGGCCCAAGAGCGAGTACGCCTTTCCTCCGGTGGCATCCGTCACCCAGAAATTCCGCTTGGGCGAAGTGTTCGTCCAGCGAGGATCGGTCGAGGTGATCTCAACGTCCTCATCGCGCACGTATTCCAGCGGGATGTTTGCCGGTCCGTTCTTCAGCGTGACCGTGAGCGGTTTCACAGTCTGAGTGGCCGGCACGGGTTCCGGCACCCATTCGTCAAATTTCGGCTTGTAACCGGGATTCGGCACGTGGAGATCGAACAGCAGGCGATCGGTCTCCTTCTCATAGAGTCGCGTGTGCAGCATCGGTTCGCGTCGCGGAAACGGTCCCTCGTTAATGAGTATCACGCCGCCGGATGAGCTGTAACCAGAAACCCCGACCTTGAACACGAAGCCCGTCGATTCGACGAACTCGATGCGCGAGAGGAATTGCGTGACATCACGCTTCGGCTTGTCTTCTGGTGTTCTGAACAAGAACAACAGGCCAAGCTCGTCAGACTGGGTGTTGAATGTGAACCTGGTTCGCTCACCCAACCGGGACTGAAAGCGATTCGGTACATAACCCGCCAATGCCGCCTTCAGCGGTGGGTACGAGTCATACGACATCGCACCCACTCCCACCTTTGCCAGTCGAACGATGGTGCCGTCGCTTAGAGTGGCCGCATAAGACGGCGGCTCTTTCAACAGTGACAGGACCGCGAAAATCAAGCCGCCCATCACCAGCGCCGCCACCACCAGCCATCGCTTCTTCATCGTTGAGCTTTCTCTCGCGTCAGAGGACGACCGAACGGAATCGCAGGCGTCGCGGAACGATTGACTGAGTCAAAAGATCAAAAGGACCTCGCCCGCCCCCCTCTGTACGATGCCTGCTCTCATCCCAATTGGCTATCGATGTCGCGCATTGCCCACTCTACGTCTGATTAATGCCTTTGAATGGTTTTTGGAGCGGATCTGACTTTGGCCAGACGGTGTGAATGAGTTTCATGACCGCGTCGTCCTCGCGCAGGATTTCCGTCGCCAGTTTCTTGAGGCTCTTCTCAGCGTCCGAACCTTCGACGTAGTCGCGGCCCCAGAGATTCTGAAGCTGCTGGATATGGATGTTGCGGCGCGAGACCAAGTCGCGGACCAGTTCCGCTTCCTTGCGAGCCTTCACTTCGGCGGCTTGAAGGACTTCGAAGACGATCTGGTTGTCCTCGTTCGGGTTTTCAGATGGACTGGCCACCAGCCCCCGGAACTTGCCCACCGTCGGAAGCTCGGGTGCTTTCTCAGGCAGGTCGAACGCGAGCAGTTCAAAGTAACCCTTCAAGTACCAGCGAGTCGCTTCTTCCTTCTTCTGAACCAATCCGGCCGCATCACCGAGGTACATGTACAGCCAGCCCCGCTGCACCGGATCGCGTTCGTATTTGAGAGCCTCCTGCGCGTGACGAATCACGTCGGCCCCGTGCCCTCGAATGTCGCTCTGCCCGTACACGTGAGCCGCCATCCAGTGAATCCGGCCTTTGTCGGCGGGAGTCTCAAACAGCTTCAACAATTGTGTCGTCCATGTTTCCACTTGCTTCCACGGCGTGTCTGAGGCCGCCCGCAAAGCATCGAATTCATTTAGGATTTCGTCCAATCGTTCGCGATTCAATTTGACGGCCCATTCCGAGAAATCAAGTCGAGTTTGTGCTCCTCGTCCAACGATGCTATCGACCTTCAGTTTTCCTCCAATCAATTTAAATGTGACCGGATGTCGTTCCACTTGTCTCTCGTTCGGCGATGGAACGCTGCTGCGAGAAGCTTCACCGAAACGGACGAAAGTTGCGCCATATTCCTTCTCTTCGACGGAGCCTTGAATCGGTTGATCGAAATCAACTTCTTTCGGCATGAGACTGTCGATCGAGGGGACGGCGCTGGCGACCAGTTCAAACAACTTGACCGAGTGATCACCGAACACATCGCGGACGTAGCCAACTCGCAATGTCTGCCTTTCTCGGGGCGTCAATTCGTCCTTCATGAGCTTCCCGTCAAGCTCCCTCAGTTTGGCTCGTCGCTCTTCGGAATTGAGCTTCAAATCTGGGAAGGCACGGCTAATCGAATCCAACAGTCGTCGTCCGTGTTTGACCGTCAACACCTGCTCTAACGGAGGAATCTCACCTTGTTGTGAGATTCGATCGAAGTACTCCACGATGCCCGTGTAACCCGAGAGTTGCTCAAACACCCATTCATCGCGTCCATCCTCAGTGATGAAGTTGGAGAGTGTGTGCCAATCTCGCTTTTGACGGTCGGTGTACAGCATTGCCGTCGCAGGTGTCGTTGGCTGGGCTTCCGACACGCCCGACTGATTGAGAATGCTGACATCGACGAGGCCGTCGATCTTCCAGCCGCTGCCGGGGTCTTTTCGTTTGAACCAGATCGGTTGACGTTTTTCAGTTCCCTTGGCGATGTAGGTTCCGAACGCTGTGGTTGGGTCGGGCTTGTCGAATGGTGCGAGCTTCAAATCCTCGAATCCGCCGCGATGCGGAAGTGCAGAATGAAAGAACTCCATCGAAAGCATGAAGTAGTCTCGCGACTGATTGCCGAACAGTTCGCGGAGGAACTGCACGGCGATGGCCCGTCGCTCGGTCCGCGAGTAAAGGTTTTGAAGCAACTTCTCGGTGACTGCATCCATTTTCTCTTCAGCCTCGGGCGATTGGAGGCGGAAGTTCGGAAACGTGTCCTCCAGCGACTGAACGAACTCCTCGTATTGCGAGCTTCTGTTCAACGTCTCCTGCGACGGTTCGGCTCCGCTGCTGATCGCGAACTCGGTCTGTGCGTACACCTTCGCCGCACCGAAGAGTTGCTCGATCGCCAGTTCATCGCGTGCATCTTCCGTGAAGCAGTCCGCAAACCTATGCCACTCGCGAACCGCATACGCCCGACTCGCTCGTTGGAACACCGCTTCAGGCGTGTCGTGAGGAGCGGCGAGTTCGTTCGCGTTGGACGAGTTGAACGAAAATCCAACCGCTGGCACGGGTGCTCCACCGGAACCCGCTTCCCGCCAGAAGCGTTTCAGACTGGACGGAAGTTCGGGGGCTTCGCCGCTATCCAAGACCGTGTAGGTTTTGGGATAAATCGCTTGGCCACTTGGTCCGATTGTGGGTGGGCCGATTCCCTCCACGCCAATTTCCCAACGACGCCACTTGCCTTGGGCACGGATTGTGATGCGGAGCGGAAGCCGAGTCTGCTTCCAGCCGAGAAGCTGTTGGTAGCGCAGGTTGCTGGTGGCGATGGGGCCACCCGTTCCGATGCCACTCATTCCTCCCGCCATCCCTGACATGGCTGAGCCACCCATCGCTGAGCCCATTGCCGCCGGTGGAGTGGCCATCATCATTCCTGCTCCACCACCAGCAAATGGGTCTTGCGAGCTTGCGTGCATGGCGAGTGGCATCGGGGTGTTCGAGTCTGCGTAGAGTGGCAGTCGCTGGCGCAGCAGCTTCTGAACAACAATGGGAAGCTGAGTATCGACCGCCGTCCACAGCTCGTTCTCCAACTTCGCGAGGTCCTCGTCGAACCGCCCGATCGTCGTGGTTTGGATTCCCGCGTCCATCGCGAACTGGCTGTGGTCCGCTTCGGCTTTGAGATAGCTCCGATGCACATCGTTCAGAATCTTTTCGAGTGCGACTCGCTGCTCACCCGTCATCTCGGCGGTGCCGAAGGCTTGCGGATGCAGCTTCACGCCGTCCGACTTGAACTGCACGACGGCGTTCACTTCGTAGGGGTCTCGAGCCGCCTCTTCCAGTTGCTTCTGTCGCTCTTGTTCCTGTTTTTGAAACTGCACATCAGCCACGTAGCGTTGGGCTGCTGCTTGTTGTTGCTGTGCTGCTGAAGTGTTCATCGGTTGAACAGGTGTGGCTCCCTCCGATGAAATCTGAGCGATCGAGTACCACCGGAAGCTCATGATGAGGAGGAAGGTCACCAAGCCCGCGAACGTCGTCATCAAGGCGAGGAACGCGAGGAATGCCAGCCGCACAAACGACCAAGCTGGCTGAGGCATCTTCGAGGGGGACGCCTTGGCCGCGACGGGCTGGCTGCGGATCGTTTCCACGTCGAGTTTGACCTCGCTCGCCTGCTGGTAGCGGCGGTCGGGTTCCTTTTCGAGCGTGCGCAGAACGACCTCGTCGAGCCGCACGTCGAGCGAGTACTTCTGCGACGGCGGGGCGAAGCGGCCGAGAGGCAGCTCGCCCGTGAGCAGTTCGTAGAAGACGACGCCCAACGAAAAAATGTCGGCGCGATGATCGACGCCCTTCGTCCCCTCCATCTGCTCGGGAGCCATGTAGACCGGCGTTCCCATGATCTGGTGCATGCCGGTCAACGTCGGGAAGTTGGGTTGCTTGCCGAGGAGTTTCGCCAAACCAAAGTCCGCGATTTTCACGCGGCCTCGTTTGTCGATCAGGATGTTTTCCGGCTTGATGTCGCGGTGGACGATCCCTTCCTCGTGAGCGAACTGCAGGGCGTCACACAGTTGCGTGACGATGCCGAGTGCATCCTGCGCCGCGACTTGCCCCGCGCGGCCCGCCTGTCGCAGCGTGACGCCATCGACGAACTCCATCAGCAAAAAGAAGACGCCGTCGCGCTGGCCGAATTCATACACGGTGACGATGTGTTGATGACTGAGCTGCGCCAGCGCCCGAGCCTCCCGCTGAAACCGCTCGGCAAAGTTCGGGTCGCTCGCCACTTCGTCCGGCAGAATCTTGAGCGCCGCCCAACGATCGAGTTCTTTCTGGCGAACCTTGTAGACCGCTCCCATGCCTCCCTGCCCGAGCAACTCGGCAATCTCAAGCTGAGGAAACTTCGGAGCCAACGCGGCAGGAGTCGGCGGCGTCCAACTGTGCCTCCGTCCACCCACGTTCGATCCGCTGCCGCTCGCGCCGCTCCCCTCGCCCGCCGCGCCGGTCAACGTACTCGGAGACATCCCCTGCTTTAGCAAACACGCCGGACAAACCCCCGGCGGAAAGTTGGCGGGCATCTCACCAGAACACTGCGGGCATTTCGTGGACTCAGTCATGATCCGTCACCTCGTTCTTGGCAGTCGGCATTGCTTCATCATTTTGCCTTCCCATTATCCTGTGAGCGGTATGACAGAATGAGGGGAAGGCAAAATGATGAAGGCCAGATGCGATGCGATTGTGTGGTAGGCACAGGCGAGCCGCCCGTGCTACGAACAAGAGAAGTTTCTTCCCGAGAACGTTACACGAAATCTTGGAACGGAGGCTAAGATGGCCGCGACTTGCTTGTTTGGATTGGTCTCCGCTGGAAATTGAGATGACCCCGCTTCACTCCGCGCCGCTCAAGCCTTCGCCCTGTTTTGTCACGACGCGCTGGAGTCTCGTTCTGCAAGCGCGCGACAAGGCTGACCCGGACGGCGTGGCGGCGCTGGCCGATCTGTGTCGAGCTTATTGGTTCCCGCTGTATGCGTTTATTCGGAAGCGGTCGCGCGACGGGCACGAAGCGCAGGACCTCACACAGAGTTTCTTCGCGCGGCTGTTGGAGAAGGACTTCCTCGACGACGTGTTGCCCGAGCGAGGTCGCTTTCGGGCGTTCTTGCTCGCGGCGGTCAGGCACTTCGTGGCGAACGAGGGGGACAAGCAACGTGCTGCGAAACGAGGAGGCGGGCGTTGGTCGCGATCTCTCGACGCAGCTGCCTTCGATTGGGAATCGGGGGAATCGCGTTACCTCACCGATCCGTCGCACGACCTCACCGCCGAACGTCTCTTTGAAAAGCAGTGGGCACTCGCGCTGCTCGAACGAGTCCTCTCACGTCTGCGCGACGAGTACGTCAACGCGGGAAAGCGAGAACAGTTCGAGACGCTCCAGCCGTTCCTCTCAACCGACCGAGACAGCGCGAATTACTCGGAAGCCGTCTCGCGCTTGAGCATCACCGTCGAAGCCGCCCGAGTCGCCGCGCATCGCCTCCGCAGACGCTACCGCCAACTCCTGCGTGACGAGATCGCCCAAACGGTTGCCTCACCCGAACACGTCGATGACGAGATTCGTCATCTGTTCGAAGTGCTCGCCGCGAGATAACGACTCACAAACAAACGCGATGACCGACTTCCACAGGATGCGCAAGGTGGAAATGATCCTTCGCTGGTTGAGCGAGATTCACACTCGGGAGCACGGCCTGCAACAACATCTGCTGACCGGGCCTCCCCCCGTTACAACGAGGATGGCGTGGGGTCGATCGGACGTTAGACTTCGTTCAAACGCGGTTGTCCATTTCACAACGGGAGCCAACATGGCCGTCACGCTGACTCGATATCGCTTCTCCGCCGAAGACTACGACGAGATGATCGATTTTGGAATTATTGAGGAAGATGAGCGGGTGGAACTCATCCGGGGGGAGATCGTTCACAAGATGCCAATCGGAAAATCTCACATTGCAGTCGTCAATCGGCTGACGCGACTCCTCATTCAATTGATCGGTGACCACGCCCAAGTCAGTGTTCAGAACCCGATTCGGCTCAACAACAGCGAACCGGAACCGGATGTCAGCCTCCTGCGATTCCAAGACGACTTTTACGATAGCGCCAAGCCAGTAGGGGGCGATGTCCTGTTGGTGATCGAAGTTTCAGACGCCTCTCTCGAAACCGATCGCGACATCAAGCGAGAGCTGTATGCCGAAGCGAGCATCGTCGAGTACTGGATCGTGAACCTCATCGATGGCTGTGTTGAGGTCCATCGGCAACCACAACCCAACGGCACGTATTCCGAGATGTTCGTCGCGAAGCGTGGCGACACGATTCCAATGGTCAGCCTGCCTCAGTTCGCTTTGAAGGTGGACCAAATCCTAGGCTGAGCGACTTGGGCGAATCATTGGGCAGCAGCTTGAATGCGACGCTGAGGTTTGCTGCCCTAGCGAACATGGTAGATGCAACCACTTCTTTGGGGGGGACAGCGTCAATCCCTCCTGTCCAACGCGACTGCTTGTCACAACGCTGGCAAGGACCGGCGGCAGAAATAACTGTCGTAAGTGTCGCCTTTCGCTCCGCGAAAGAGCGTTCTTTCGCGGAGCGAAAGACGACACTTATTGATGCGCCAGTCCCAAGCAGTCGCACTCCAAGCGTATTGCACAGCTAACAGCCCGTTGAAGAACGTAACTTGGACGCCCTCGTCCGAGTGATTTCTAGTTGAAAACGGACGGACGAGGGCGTCCATCCTACGATTTTCAACAGGCTGCTAATTCGACTGTCTGAGTTCGCCAAATGTAGGGTGGGCTGTGCCCACCATTCCGCAACCGATTGTGGTG
>JAYTQJ010000373.1:0-22169 GCA_043746775.1 Schlesneria sp. | reverse complement strand
TTCGCCATCCTCTTCGAAGGACGAATGCCAAAAAAACTCAACTAAACTCAAACGCTTCAGCAAATTCCGCCTGACACATAATTCCAGACAGGCCCTTTCGTAAATTGAGCGACGTCCTCCTTTCTCTTCCCGCTCGAATTTCGTCTCGCAGTTGCATTGCCGTCTCGTCGCTCGGTGCGGCTTTCAGCAGCTTGTCTGGCACTCTCGGCAATGACTGTGCTGCCGTGCAATTCGACAATCGCGTTGCCGAGCGTGAGGCCGACACCCAGTGATAAATTACGCCCACCGCATTTCCAGGGCTTCGCTCAAATCGGTGATGCCGTCGTAAACTTTGGTCAGCGCATCCGAGGTCAGGTCGGGCGTACCGGACTGGCGAATCAGTTGCCGAATTTCGTGCTCGGTGGCTCCACCAGCGATCAGATTCGTGATGGCGTCTTCGGCGACGATCACCTCGAACACCCCGATGCGTCCGCGATAGCCTTTCCCGCGGCAGTCCGGGCAACCTGTGGGATGAAATAGCTCCTGCGGAGGCGGCATTTCGTGCTGCTCGAATAGGCGTCGTTGTTCGTCATTCGGCGGTTCCGAACGCCGGCACTTCAGGCAGAGCCGACGAATGATCCGTTGACTGAGGATGCCGGTCAGGTTGGCGGCGAGCGAGCGGTTGTCGATATGCAGATCGCGCAGCGCCGTGACCGTAGACGGCACATCGCGCGCGTGAACTGTGCTGATGACGTATTTGCCGGAACTGGCCGCTCGCATCGCGATCTCTGCGGCCTCGGCGTCGCGAATCTCGCCCAGGAAGATGACGTCCGGGTCCATTCGCAACAGCGTCCGCAGGCCGTTGGTCATGGTCACTCCGTGTCGCTCGTGGACTTCGATTTGTCGCGCGAAGGGGACGGCGAATTCGACCGGATCTTCGATGGAGACGATGTTCCGCGATCCGTTCCCCAATGTTTCGAGCATCGAATAAACCGTCGTCGTCTTGCCAGAACCCGTGGGGCCAGTCACCAGCACAATTCCTTCGCCGCGCCGCAGCATCCGGTCCACTGCCGACAGCGATCGCTCAGACAAGCCCAACTGATTCAGTGGACGAAAGACTTGATCGTGACCGAAGATTCGCAAGGCGACAGCCTCGCCATTCGCCACCGGTGACGTCGTGATGCGGACATCCAAGTTGGCGAGCGTCGCCGGCATCTGCAGCCGACCCTCTTTCGGTTGAAACGGTGCGCCGATGTCGATTCGCGCGGCCGTCTTAAACTGTTGGATCAAATGCCCGGCCACATCTGGATCGAGTCCACAATATCGCTCCAGTCGGCCGTCAATTCGGAATCGCACTGAGTATTCGGCACCGGCCGGGTCAATGTGAACGTCAGTGGCCCGCAGTGCGACAGCTCGCCGCACCAAATCGAACGCGGGTGCATTCTCCACGATCGTCACGGGCGGTTCAGCGATCGCTGTTTTCTCGGCGGCGGGCGATTTGCCAATCTGCCAGCTTCCCAACTGCGGCTGAGATTTGTCGGTCTGCGGAGATTCTTCCCACGCGAGCATCTCGTCCGCGACCAGCCGTTCCAGAATTTGCTCCGCCGTCTGATCGGAAATTTCCAGCCGTTGCAGCAGCACACTTTTGAGCTCTGCTCGTGTCGCGTCAAATTCGCCAGCCAACGCAGCGCCGAATTGCTCCTTGAGCAATCGGTTGCCTTGCCGCACGAACTCAACGATCGGTTTGCTAACTGGGACGATCATGACGGGGCATGGCGCAGCACGCAGCACTTTCTCGGCGACACTGCCCATCGTGAGGTGCGCCAATCCGGTTCGGCCATTCGTTCCCATCACGATCAAATCGACGTCGTGTCGCTGAGCGTAGCGGCAGATTTCACGAAACGTCGTACCGACGACGACATCTCGCAGCACCGGTCGATTGAGGAAAATGTGCGGCTCAAGCAAGCGATCGAGTTCTTCGCGAGCCGACCGCAACTGCTCCGCTTCGGGTTCGGATCGGCCGAGAAAAACGGGCGACTCACTCACGACGTGCAGCAAATGCAGCTCCGCATCAGACGTCGTTGCCAAATCGCAAGCATGGCGTAGGGCCGCTTCGCCCGATGGCCCAAAGTCGCAAGGGATCAGAATCCGTGTGACGCGATACATGGCAACCTCCCATCGCGGAAGCGCGTCTTCGATCAGCTTGTGTCAAATCAGCCGCTGTTGAAAATGCGTGCCACGGCACTCCGAGCCGTGTCAAAAGTGAAAAGAGTTGCGAGGTTCGCAGCACGGCTGGCACAGCCGTGGCACGCTGAGAATCAACTCGATCAACGGCTCTTCAGAAACACGAAGTGTCGATGAGCACCGTCCAAAACTTGCAGCCGTAATCCGGCAGACAGGTCTTGTTCGGCGAGCACATCGCGGAAGCCGCGAGCATCCGTCACTTCCCGGTCGTTGACCGAGACGATGATCTGCTCTGGTTGCAGGCCCGCTCGTGCCGCCCAACCGCCTGTCGTGACTTCTCGCACAACAACGCCCTTTTGGTTTTCGGTGTATCCGAGTTGCCGCGCCAGTTCGGGAGTCAGCGTTTGCACGCTCAGCCCCAAGTCGGTCGAAGTGGACTGCCCTTGGTCGGCGCTGAGCACCACCTTGTCATCAAGCAACCCGATCTTCACCGGAACCGTCTGTCGCTTGCCGTCTCGGAAAATCTCGACATCGACGGTCGAGTCAGGATGAGTCTCCGCAACCATGTTGCGGAGTTGCCGCGCGTGATTCATCGTCCGGCCGTTGAAGTGGATGATGATGTCGCCCGACTTCAGCCCTGCCTTCTCGGCCGGGCCACCTTTCGAGACATCGCTGACCAGCACGCCGTCACGGCCGTCGTAGCTGAACGACTTCGCCAGTTCTTTGGTCAAATCCTGGATCGCGGCTCCGAGGAATCCGCGTTCGATTTTTCCATCAGGAATGAGATCATCCATGATCGACTTGGCCAGATTGCTCGGAATGGCGAAGCCGATCCCGGCACTCGTCCCTGATCGCGACGCAATCGCCGTATTGATGCCGACGACTTCGCCGCGCAGATTCACCAGCGGTCCACCGCTGTTGCCTGGATTGACGGCCGCGTCGGTTTGCAAAAAGTTTTCGTAATCGGTGATCCCCACCGCATCGCGTCCAGTCGCACTGATAATGCCCGCCGTGACCGTGTTCTCAAGGCCGAACGGGCCACCCACCGCGATCACCCAATCGCCGACACGGGCTTCTTCCGAATTCGCCAGTCGCGCTGCCGCGAGATTGCTGGCATCGATTTTCAACACCGCCACGTCGGTCTTCGGGTCTGTGCCGACGACCTTGGCGGTATGCTCGACATTGTCCTGAGTCTTCACGACAACTCGATCCGCATCGGCGACGACGTGATTGTTCGTCAGCACATAACCATCGCGGCTGACGATGACTCCGCTGCCGTAGCCTTGCTGAATCGACTTCTGGTTTGGAGAGGGAGTATTGAACAACCGGCCGAAGTCCTCGCCGAAGAAGCGTCGGAATTGGTCCGGGAGCATCGGTTGCACGAATTGCTGGCCGACTCGCAGATTCTTTTCCGACGTGACGCTGACCACCGCCGGGCGAATGGCCTCGGCCGCATTGCGAAACGCATTCGAGAGGTCGGTCGCGTGCCGCAGCGATTCGGTGTCGATGACCTTGGGCGGATCAGCCTGAGACGCATGACGGTCATTCGCGGTCAAGAACGTCGCGGTGCCAGCACTGACCACAATGAACAGGAACAAGAAGAAAAGATTCACGATCCAGCGTGGAATTTGAATGTAATTTGTCATGATGGTTACTCCTTTCTATTCGCGCGGCAAACAACGCCGGCTCAATTCGTCTTGAAAGACAAAACTTCGTGGCGGACGCTGCCAGCGTCCGCAAAGAACTGGAGTCGTCACGCTGACGCAAGCTGCGTCAGCCACAAGGAGACGTCCGCCGACGCGAGCGAGGCCACACAGCCCCGCTCGCGCCGCGAACATCAGCGGAGAGACGTCAGACACACTCGAACACAGACACAGACTTACTTGGACGTCTCAATCCGCTTCTCGTCAGAGCCATCGCAGTAGTTGATGGCAACCTTCTGACGCTGCGCCTCAGGCTTCTTGGACAGCTTGAGGTGCAACACGCCGTCGCTCAGCGTGGCTTCGACGGTGCTGGGATCGACCCATTCATTGAGCGCCACCGTCCGCTCGAACTGCCCGAAGAAGCGTTCCTCGTGCAAGTAGTCGGACGTCCGCTCGGCGGCCTTCCGTTGGCCTCGGATCGTCAGCTTGCCGTTCTCCACGGCGACATCCAGGTCCGCCAAAGCGATCCCTGGCACATCCATGTCGATGAACACAGCATTGCCGTCGCTCCACATAGAAAGGGGCGCAACCTTGCGCAGGACTTCGGCAGTTCCATTGCCGTTCCACGGCAACTCGCGATCAAAATCACGGAACACGGTTTGGAAGGGATCGGCGAACATCGCCGACACCCGATTGGGCAGAGTCGTCAACATTGTAAATCCTCCAAAGAGAGAACCGTTGAAATGAGTAAAGCGTTCCTGCTTGCAACAACACAACCGATGTTCTTGACGGCCGTCATTCTGACCGGATGCTGTTGACGGCCCTCGCATATTTCAAACGGCGTGCCAATTTCTCACGCCGAGAATCAGCTCGACGAAAGTCCTTGTCACGCTAGAAAATTTGACTGCGAAGCTCAGTGGAGTGTGAATCAGGCTTCGTGGAATCTTCTGCCAAGTTGACACTTCGCAGGACTCGAAGCAGGTCAAGAATGGTTGCCGCAATGGGTGAGATCGCTGGCCAATCTCACCCCAGTTCCACTTCGACTTGATGATGCTGCCGATCGTCGCTCAAGGGGACTAATTCGTTTGGTTGCACGATGCCATCGACGGTGATGCACTTCACGGTGCGGCTGGGTTCGGGTTGCAGGACTGTGATGTGGAAGAAAGTTTCTCGGTAGCGATAGTGAATCTTGAACGACTTCCAGGTGGCGGGCAGGCACGGCGTGAAGCGGAGTTTGTCCACTTCCAGGTGCAGGCCCAACAGGGATTCGATGATGAGGCGGTACATCCAACTGGCAGAGCCGGTGTACCAGGTCCAGCCCCCTCGGCCAGTGTGCGGCGGAACGGCGTAGACGTCGGCGGCGACGACGTAGGGTTCGACTTTGTAGGTGGCGATCTGGCGCGGTGTGGAGCCGTGGTTGATGGGATTGATCATCGCAAACAATTCCCAGGCACGGCGGTGGTCTCCCATTTCGGCAAAGGCCATGACGGTCCAGATTGCGGCGTGCGTGTATTGCCCGCCGTTTTCGCGGACGCCGGGGACATAGCCCTTGATGTAGCCGGGGTCCAACTCGGACTTGTCGAACGGCGGATCAAAGAGTTGGATCAGCGAGTTGTCTCGGCGTACGAGTCGCCGATCGACGGCATCCATCGCCATGCGCGATCGCTCTGGGTTGCTGGTTCCGGACAGGACCGACCAGCTTTGCGGGAGCGAGTCGATCTGGCATTCGGAGTTGCTGGCCGCACCAAGCGGTTCGCCGTTGTCGAAGTACGCTCGGCGATACCATTCGCCATCCCAGGCGTGCTGTTCGATGTTCTCGCGCAGGCGAGCGGCTTCGGTGTCACAGCGTTCGGCGAAGGCGAGGTCGCCGCGTGTACGAGCCAGTTCCGAGAACCGTTGGAGAATCTCAGTCAGGAAGAAGGCCAACCAGACGCTTTCACCTTGGCCTTGTTCGCCGACGAGGTTCATCCCGTCGTTCCAATCGCCGCAGCCGATCAGCGGGAGACCGTGCGTGCCGAATGACAAACCTTTGGTGATGGCTCGGACGCAGTGTTCGTAAAGTGTGCCGGCTTCTTCCGAGCGAGTGGGGAGATCGTAGTAAGCGTCTTCATCGTCCTTGACCTGCCGCCCCTCCAGGAACGGAACCGAGACATCGAGGATGCCCGTGTCGCCGGTCCCCAGGACGTACCGGCAGGCAATGAGCGGCAGCCACAGAGAGTCGTCCGAGAAATGCGTGCGGACGCCGCGACCAATTGGCGGATGCCACCAATGCTGCACGTCTCCTTCACGGAATTGATGAGCCGCGCACAACAACAAATGTTCGCGGATGAGTCGCGGTTCGGTGTGCAGCAGAGCCGCCACGTCCTGCAATTGGTCTCGAAAGCCGAACGCTCCACCGGATTGGTAGTAGCCGCTGCGGGCCCAGAATCGGCAGGACAACGTTTGATACAGCAGCCAGCCGTTGGCCAGCAGATTCACGGTTGGATCGGGCGTCTCGACGTGGACCGCGCCGAGCGTTCGGTTCCAGAAGTCCCAGACACCTTCCAGCGCATGACGAGCGTTATCCGATCCACGAAATCGCTGGACCAGTTGTCGCACGTCTTCGATATCGCGGCCGACTCCGAGCGTGAAGACGATCTCACGTTCTCGACCATCGGCAAGATCGAACGGCACTTGGAGCGCCGCGCAGGGATCGAGTCCCGCGCCGACTTTGCCGGACAGCCGCGTGCGTGACATCGCGGCGGGCTTGGCCAAGTTGGCATTGCGACCGACGAACTCTGTCCGATCGCCCGTGAGGCTGCGAGCCGAGTCGTGGACATCGACGAAGGCGATGCGGTCGGGGAACTCGATGCAATAGGGATTGCGAGCCAGCAACGCTCCGCATTTGGAATCGGTCTCAGTGACGACGTGCATCAGCGCTTTGGAACGCATCTCACCGAGCACCCATTCGCAGTACGCGGTCGCCGATAGTCGTCGCGAGCGGCCGGAAGTATTTTTGATCTTGAGCACCGCGAACTTCACCGGCGCGTCCATCGCCACATAGACCCATAATTCCGACGTGATGCCGTTCTCTGTGTATTCGAAGACGCTATAGCCGAACCCATGCCGACAGACGTAAGGCATGCTTCCACGCGCGGGCTGCGGCGTCGGCGACCAGAAATGGCCGCTCTCTTCATCGCGCAGGTAGAAGGCTTCGCCACTGACATCGCTCACCGGGTCGTTGTACCACGGCGTGAGTCGGAACTCGTGCGCGTTCTCGCACCAGGTGTAGGCTCCGCCGCTTTCCGAGACGACCGTTCCGAAGTGCGGATTCGCCAGCACATTTACCCACGGAGCGGGCGTGACTTGTCCCGACTCGATGCGGATCACATATTCGTGTCCGTCAGGCGTGAAGCCTCCCAGGCCGTTGAAGAACGTCAGATCGCGACGCGGTGACTCTTTATTGGGAATGACGTCGAAGCGGCGCAGGCGGCTGGGGATCAACTCCGGAACTTTCACATCCGAGCGGATGCGCCGATCAATCTGTTCGGCCAGAGTCCCCTCGGTATCGACGATAATCGCACGGGCCACCGTTTGCAGCAGGATGCGGTCTTCGTCCGACATTTGCTCGGCGCGGCGGACGAAGATGCCGCCCGGTCGATCGAGCGTGTGGGCCTCGGTCCCAGCGGAGATCAGCCCGATGACCATGTCTTGCAGCACTTGCCGATACCCGGAGTGCCCGTCGTTCCAAATGACCAGATCGACCGCCAGGCCCTTGAGCCGCCAGAACGCATGCGCTTGGACGAGTTGCCGCACGAGGTCGATTTTCTCGGCATCGCCGATGCGCAGAATCACGATCGGCAAGTCACCAGAAATGCCGTGACCCCAGAGGCCCGATTGCCCGCGACGGTTCTGCGCGAGGATCGCCGGATTAGCTCGGCGCGAGGGGTTCGCATACACGACCGAACTGGCGAGCCGGCCATAAAGTTGGGCGTCGGTTTCGCTGGCGTTCAACTGCCGCAGCACGACTTGCCCGTGAGTCCAGGCCATGTCGAAGACTCGGTCAGCCAAGTGGCGGTCGTGGTACTTGTCGATCAAAACCACCGCAGAATCGCGAGTTTCCGCCATGCCGGTGACGAGATCCACGATCACCGTTTCATCCGGCGCGAGCGTCAGCCGACGCCGGATGGCGACGATCGGATCAAGGACCGAGCCGGCGCTGTTCGACAGCTTCGCCGCGCGGCTCATCGCTTCCGGAGCCGCGACCGTGCGACCACGGCCGATGAACTTCAGCCGGTCGGTTTCGTAGGATGCATCGCCCTCCGAGGTTCCTCGCACCGCCATCAGGTGCAGCATCCACGGCGGATGTTCTTTGTGCGATCGCGGCCGGCGCGTGCAGACGATGGCCTGTCGCGGTTCGATAATCTCCGTTTGCACGAACAAGTTGGAGAACGCCGGGTGCGTGGCATCGGCGGCCGGTGCCGCGAGCACCACTTCCGCGTAACTGGTGATCTCGATCGTGCGCGACACCTTCGAGCGATTGGTGATGGTGCTGCGGCGGATCTCAATGTCGTCTTCCGGCGAGACGGCGATCTCGGTGTGAATCAGGATGTCGCTGTCCCGCCGCCGAAATTCGGCGCGTGCCTGCGAGAAGATCGCCTCGTACTTCTTCGTGGGTTTGAGTGTCGGCTGATGTGCAGTGGACCAGACTTCTCCGCTCGTCACGTCGCGGAGGTAACAGAACATCCCCGCATTGTCGCGCGTGGTGTCTTCTCGCCAGCGAGTGACGGCGATGTCTTTCCACAGGCTGTATCCGCCTCCCGCGTTGGTCACCATGACGTGATAGCGACCGTTGGAAAGGAGATGCACTTCAGGCATCGGCGTGTGCGGTGTCGTGAAGACTCGGAGGAGCGCCTCTCGTTCGCCGTCGTTCTTGTGAACGCCGGAGACTTCGGTCGCGTGGGGATAGAACGGCGCAACTTTAGGAATCCGTTCTTGCAGCAGCAGTTCTGTGGCCTGGAACTGTGGGTCGGACTCGAACCGCTTTTGCATCGGGCGATTCAGCAGCAGGTAAGCCAGCGAAAGAAAGCTCATGCCCTGATGGTGCGCCATGTAAGAACGGACGATGGCACTCGTCTGGCCGCGCGCTAAACGGGAGTGGGTGTAATCAACCGCTTCGTAGAAGCCATACTGCCCCTCGAAGCCTTTGGTCGCCATGAGCTGCAAGTTCGCGCACGCCTTTTCGGGAGCGACCATCAAGGCCATCGCCGTCGCATACGGAGCAATCACGAGGTCATCCGCCAGTCCGCGTTTGAAGCCCAAGCCGGGAACGCCGAACGCTCGATACTGATAATTCAAATGCGCGTCGGTCGTGTTGTAGCCCGATTCCGAAACGCCCCAGGGGATGCCTCGTTGCCGGCCATATTCGATCTGCCGGTCGATGACCGCCTTGTAGGTCTGATCGAGCAGCGTGTTCTCATAGGTCGGCATGACGAGCAGCGGCATCAGGTACTCGAACATCGAGCCGCTCCACGAGAGCAGCGTTTGTTGCCCGTTCGAGGTCGTCAACAATCGGCCCAGAGCGAACCAGTGCTCTTGTCCCAATTGCCCCTGCGCGATGGCCACGAAGCTGGCGAGCCGCGCTTCGGACGCCAGCAGATCGTAGAAGCTCGCGTCACGCCGGTGCTCGCTGACGTTGTAGCCAATGGCCAGCAGACGCCGCGATTTGCAGTACAGAAAGTCGTACTCGATGTCGGCCAGTTCGCTGCAATGCAACGCACGTTGTTCAATGGCGAGCAGCCGCTCGTTCGCACGCTGGCTGGCCTCTTGGAGTAAGACTCGCAGTTGAAGCAGCCATGCTCGGTCGATTTGTTCCGCAGAGTCGTCCGGATGTTTAACCCCAATGCCATCGGCATGGGCGCTTGGGCGCGATTGCTGTTCGGAATCCGAGCCGCCCACGCCGTTGGCGTTGGGGTTAAACATCTCACTCACGGCATCGATTAGCGGCAGCAAGTCTGACTCCAGACTCGCGACGGCGCGCAACGTGGGGATCTCGTTCAGTCGGTGCAGCATTTCTTGGAGCTGACTCAGCCGCTCCAACTGCTCTGGTGTCCCGCGCTGCCACAGTTCGTGTGGGGCTGCCGGATGCGCGAGCCACGGGGCGACGAACAGCAGTTCGGCCAAGTGGTCGTGGCATTGGTGTTCGAGATCGTACATCAATCCCATCAGCTCTGGTGAGTCAGTGGCCGGAGAGACTTGAGCGACATCAGCCGCTGCCGTCAGCAGTTCCTGCAAGAAGACTTGTGCCGTTGAGAGCCTGGACGGCATAGGCCGACGCAACAGGTCCAGTACTTTGGCACTTCCCTTGAGCGGAATGGCGCTAGCCACCGGTAGCGTGGAGTGGCGTGGAGTCGCCGTCGCAGGCGAACCACCGGCGGCTAGCGCCTTGCCGCTCACTAACGCTTCGTGCGTCGTTGCCAACGAGTTCCACAGCCGAGAGGAAACGAGCGGATGGTCGCTCAGTTCCAGCAGCCCGCGACGTAACGTCAGCAAGTGGCCGGCGAGGTTTCCGCTGTCCACCGACGAGACATACTTGGGGAAGAGTGGTTGCAGAGTTTGTGTGTCGTACCAGTTCAGAAAATGACCATGAAACCGTTCGAGCTGGTCCATCGTTCGCAACGTGTTCGTCGTCCGCTCAATCAACTGGCCGGCTGCGATGTAGCCGAAGTCATAGGCGGCGAGATTCGATAAGAGCGACACGCCCATGTTTGTCGGCGATGTCCGATGTGCGATCGCGGTCGCGGGGTACTCCTGAAAGTTGTCCGGTGGCAGCCAATGATCTTCGGGGCCGACAAACTTCTCGAAGAAGCGCCACGTCTGGCGGGCGACGTGATGCAGAAACAGCGTTTGCTCTGGCGTCAGCTTGGATTCTTTTCGCAAGACGGTCTGACTGATCTTCCACGCGATCAACGGCGACAGCAGCCACAGCCCCAGCAAGGGAGCAGCGGCCCACAACGCATCCGGTCGCCACATCGTCAGCATCACGGCAGTGATCGTGGCCAATGCCGGCGCGATCCACATCGTGCGGTAACAGCCGAAGAGGTCGCCGCTCCCTTCACGCTCGGCGTCGCTGGCGGTCTTCCATTCCAGCATTCGTTTTCGAGTGAAGAGCATTCTTACGCCGGTGCGCACGATGGCATCCAGGCTGAAGCAGGCTTCATACGGCAGAAAGACGATCGTCAATGTCGCTTGCGCCACGCTCACACAAACAGACTTGGCGATGTGCCGCAGATGCGGGACGAGCGGCAACTCGACCGTCTTGCGGAATAACGCCACGAGCGACATGCACACGGACGGAATCAGCACAATTCCCACGACGGCCGCCGTCCAGATCCAGGCGGGCGGCAGAGCCATCCAACCCAACAGCAGCAACATTGTCAGTGCAAATGGGACGATGCTGCGCCGCAGGTTGTCGAAGATCTTCCAGCGGCCGAGCAGGCTGATTGGATTGCGTGCGGAGCGACGATCCGGTCCAGAGATGAACGGCAGCAGCCAGCCAGCGATCTGCCAGTCGCCTCGAATCCAACGGTGACGCCGGCTGACATCCGTGTTGTAGCGCGACGGGTAACTCTCGTAGACATGGACGTCGCTGACCAAGCCGGATCGCGCGTAGCAGCCTTCGAGCAGGTCGTGGCTGAGGATTTGGTTCTCGGGAAAGCGCTGCTCCATCGTGGCGGAGAAGGCATCGACGTCGTAGATCCCTTTGCCGATGAAGGAGCCTTCGTGGAACACGTCCTGATAGACGTCGGAGATCGCACGCGTGTACGGGTCAACGCCCGGCTCACCGGCGCAGAGCCTCACGAACCACGACGGACTCTCTTTCTCCAAGCTGATCGCGACGCCCGGTTGCAGAATGCCATAGCCCTCGGTGACGACCTTTCGCTGCTCGTCAACTTGAGCACGATTGAGAATGTGCGCGAGCGTTCCCACAAGCTGCCAGGCGGCATCGCGCGGGAGCAGCGTGTCGGTGTCGAGCGTGATGACGTACTTCGTGCCGATCAGCAGCGGCGTGTCGCCGACGATCAAGGAGAACGCTTCGGTCGCGCCGCCGCGTAACAGAGCGTTGAGGTCGCCGAGCTTGCCGCGTTTGCGTTCGTGCCCCATCCAGGTTTGCTCTTGAGGATTCCAGCGGCGTGGGCGGTGCAGCAGAAAGAAGTTGTCGGCTTCGTATTCGTCGTCCCGGTACTTTTCGTTGAGGGCTTCGATACTTGCTTGAGCCAGTTGCAGCAGCGACTCGTCTTCCGGCATTGCTTGCTGCGGTGCATCGCGAAAGTCGGTGAGCAGACAGAACCGCAGATTGTCACCCTTGTTGGCGAGGTAGCGCACCTCCAGCGCTTCCATGAGGCGACCGACGTTGTGCGGGCTGATGAGCATCGTCGGAACGACCACCAACGTGCTGAACTCAGGCGGGATGCCCTCGGAGAAATCCATGCGCGGCAGCCGGTGCGGCTTGACCAACAACGTCGCCAGCCAATTGACCAAGCCCACGCCGAGATGGCTTGCGCCGACGAACAGCAACAGGGTCGCGGTCCATGCTGTAGCCACGCTCGCCCAGAGCGTGGGGAGTATGGCTTGATCCTCGTTTCCCACGCTCTGGGCGAGCGTGGCTACCACACCGACCGTGACCGCAGTGGCGATCACGAAGATCGCACCGACGTACGCCGTGAGCGGCGCTTTTCGGACGATCCGCCTGACTCGCGATGACAGGCGGCGGCGCATCCGTGCTGCACGCTCCAGCTCAGGCAATCCCTTGTCGATCAGGAAGAAGCCGACGTGCGCGGTTCGATCCTTGTTGTGGCCGGTCTCCTGACTGTTGTGGCCGGTCTCCTGACCGAGCCACAGTCCGGCGACCGAAGGCCTCCCATTCGAGCGGCCCGGCGTTCCGTTTCGGTCAACAACCGTGTCATCGGGGAGACCTACGGTCGAGGCCGGTGGCTCGGTCGGGAGACCGGCCACAACAGAGTCCGCGTTGCGTTGCGCGAGTTGCACGGCTTGGCTGGCGACTTCGTGCTCGGTGAGAGGGCTTCGTTTCGCGATGGCTTCGATGACGTGGCGGTATTGGTCGCGAGTGTTGAAGTCCATGCCACCGTACACACCGGCTGGATCGCCGAGCAGCGTCTGTTCGACGATGCTCAGCGTCTCGACGAACTTCTGCCAATCGATCGCGTCCAGTTCTCGCAGGCTGTTGATGCTGTTGCCGATCGAGACTTGATTGACCGCTTGTTGCTGGCCTGCGGACTGGACCATCTGCTCGATGGTCTGACCGTGTTCCGAGAGTCGTTGTTCCATCCAGGTGAGCGGAAAGGCCAACGCTTGGCTTTGTCCTTGCAGACGACGAGCCATCTCGGCCACGAACGACATACTGAGCGTCGGGTTCGGCCGAGCCATATCGGCCACGACGAGGATCAGATTCTTGGGAGTCTTTTCGGCGCATTCGATGAAGAGGTCCGCCCACTGGCTGGCCGAGTTTCGATCGAGCGTTCCCGTGGCAATGCGTGCTGCCACGCGCCGCAGGTTTTCGATCAACGCTTGCCGCATCATGATCGGGATAGCCCACAGCTCACCCAGTTTCAGATGCCTCCGTTTTTGATAGGCCGCGACGAAGCTCCGCAGGCTATCGGCGTCGATCCGGCCATCGACGTGCGAGATCAGTTCCAACGCCAGATCGTAGACGCAGGGGTAGCCGGCCGACGGCCCGTTCAACAAGCGCGGCAGGCCCCGGCTGTATTGCTTGGGCAAGTGCCGGCGCGCCGTGCGAATCTGCTCTTCGATCAAATAGAAATTGTCGAGCAGCCATTCGCTGGCGGGGGACACGCGGCGATGATTCTCGTCCGCTTCCGTCACCAGCTTGTAGGCTTCCAGCAGGATCTTTTCGTTGGCCGCCAGGCGAGCCAGTAACTTGTCCGGGCCGCGTCTTGGATCGACCTGATGCCATTCCGCAAGCGCTTCCGCGTGGTGCTCTAATTGCGCGATGCTGAACATCTCGGAGCGCAACGGCAGGTCGTCACCGAATTCGCGGAACAGACCATCGACGCCGATGCGCGCCTTGAGTCGTTCCAGGCCCTGGCGGATTTTGTTGCTGCTTAATTTCAAGGGATTGAATTTCTATTTGTGGTGCGACGCTCCGCGTCGTTTAACCGCAACGCCATCGGCGTGCGCGGGAGTCGTTTGACCTTCTCGCCCACGCCGATGGCGTAGGGGTTAAACAACCCATCCGACCCGGCGTGCGGTGCAACGCTGCGGTCACTCGAAGCGCGGCGCTGCGGCCAGGGAGAAGACCACCATCTCTTCGCCGGTGAGGGTGCTGATGTCGTGGTGCATGCTGGAGACCTTCACGCCGGCGGCTTCGTGGACCAGCGATTCCAACATGGGGCGTGCCAGCTCCAGCAGTCGCTTGCGGACTTGCTTGATGAGGTCTCGGCCGGATTCCGGCGACGAGGATTGGCTGAGTTGCCGTTCGGCGAGAGTTAAGACGCCGAGAATGCGGACCACCAACAGGTCGTTGATGAAGTGGACGTGAATCCGTTCCGAGCGCCAGCCTTGGTACTCCTCTTGAAAGCGGATGATGCCATCGCAGATGGCGGCTTCGCTTTCGGCTTGAGTCAGGTTTTTGGATTTGCGTTCGCTTCTGATGCGGCGCGCTTCGTCCATCGGCAGGCGTTGCTCGGTTCCACGACTGGCACGCTCTTTGGTCCGTTTGGGCGGATGGTCCGCGGGGGAGGCCACGACACTGCTTAACATGGTTTTGATGTCTGCCAAAGCCGCGGGTTTGACGAGGACGGCATCGCACCCGGCCTGCTTGGCTAAGTCTTTGTATTCGTCATCTTTCAGGCCGGTGATGGCCACGACGGTCGTCTTTGCGAAGCCGGGCATCTGGCGGAAGCGCTTCACGAGATCGCAGCCATCCATGCCGGGCATGACCAGATCGACGAACATCAGGTCGGGGCGAAATGCGGTTGCGACTCCGAGTGCTTGCGTTCCGCCGTAGGTCACATGCACTTGGTTGCCGAGTGCTTCGACGAGCAAGCCCAAGGCGTCTGCGCCGTCGCGGTTGTCGTCGACGATGAGAACTCGGAGAGGGGTGTTGGTGGTTGGCATGAGTTATTTCCTTTTGCGCGGTCGTTGTTACCTATCAGCCGGAACGCACTAGCGTCCGGTTTCCTCGGATTCGCGAAAACCGGACGCTAGCGCGTTCCGGCTAATTGGCTATTGAGCGGCACGGCGCTAGCCGCCGGTAATTGCGTTTGCCCCGCTTGTTGCATTTGAGATTGCCGATACGACACCGGTGGCTAGCGCCATTCCGCTCACGGAGACGGTTGCCAGGATTTTCTGTAGCTGTTCCAAACGCGCGGGCTTGACCAGGTGGTGATTGAAGCCGGCTTCGAGTGCGGTCTGTCGGTCTGCCTCTTGCCCATAGCCGGTTAAGGCGACGAGCACGACGTTTTTGAGATTGGGTTCTTGCCGGATTCGTTTCGCGACTTGATAGCCATTGAGGCCCGGCAGGCCGATGTCCAACAGCACCACGTCGGGTTGGTAATCGAGGGCCACTTGCACGGCGGTCGGGCCGTCGTGAGCGGTTCGCACCTCATGTCCTGATGCCTTCAGCAGCATCGAGAAGCTCAGCACTGTGTCGACGTTGTCATCGACGACTAGGACTTTTAAGGGAGGGGCTAGGGGTGAGGTGCGAGAGGTGAGTGAAGAACCGGCGGCTAGCGCCTTGCCGCTCACATGCTCCTCGTCACTCAGCAGTGGCAGATGTACGACGAACTCGCTGCCTTGGCCCAGTGTGCTGTGGGCCTCGACCGTGCCTCCGTGCAGTTCGGTGAGCCGTTGCACCAAAGCCAGCCCGATGCCCAGTCCGCCTTGTGAGCGGTCTAAGGATCGTTCCGCTTGAGTGAATAGGTCGAAGACGTGCGGCAGGAGTTCCGGGGAGATGCCGACGCCGGTGTCGCGCACGCGGATGATGACTTCCGTAGCAGGCACACTCCGTGTGCCGTCCGCAGGAGGCGACGGCACATGGAATGTGCCTGCTACATTCAGCTCAACGGTCAGCCAGACGTGACCGCCTTCGGCCGTGTATTTGGCGGCGTTGGTGAGCAGGTTGACCAGCACTTGTTCCAGGCGTGCGGCGTCGGCTTGTAGCCAGATCGGTTCTGGTGGCAGCGACACCGTGAGTTCGTGCCGGCGTTGTTCGATCAGCGGGCGAACGGTCTCCACCGCGCCTTCCACGATGGTGCTCACGACGACGGGGACTCGGCGAAGTTGAACTCGGCCGGTGGTGATGCGGGAGACTTCGAGCAGGTCATCGACGAGATGTTGCAGGTGTCCCATTTGACGTTGAATGATGCTGCGGGCTTGCTGCTGGATCTGGGTCTCGCTGCCCCGCTGGAGGCCGAGCAGTTCCACGGCGTTGGCGATGGGCGCGAGCGGGCTGCGCAGCTCATGACTGAGCATCGCCAGGAACTCGTCCTTGCGGCGGTGCAGGTCCGACAACTCGGACGCCTGTCCGCGCAGCAGTTTTTCCAGCAGGCTGCGTTCGGAGATGTCTCGAATGTTGCACTGGACGACCCGATGTTCCCCTTCCTTGTAGATGTTGGCGATCATCTCCACCGGGTGCATGAGGCCGTGGCTATCCTCAAGTGGCAGGCTCTCGTACCGGATCGAACCCTGCTCTTCCAATTGCTGCATGGCGGAATGACTGGCCTCCTTGTCGCGCAGAAAGCCGATTTCCCAGAGCTTCTTGCCCACGAAGTACTCGCACGGGTAGTCGAGCAGCTTCGTCAGGAACGGGTTGACGTGAGTGATCTTCTGGCTGGCGGCGTCGAGGATCAGGATGCCGTCTTTGGACGCCTCAAACAGCCGCCGATAGCGCATCTCAGAATCCTGCAACGCCGACTCTGACTGCTTGATGTCATGAATGTCCGTGTTCGAGCCGACCCACATGAGGATCCGGCCCGTCTCGTCCCGCATCGGGATCGCTCGGCTGAAGTGCCAGCGGTACTCGCCGTCTTCACGCCGGAAGCGGTGCTCGGATTGGAACGGTTCGCCGGTGGCGAAGGCGTGCTTCCAGAGCCGCATTTTCTCGTCCACGTCATCGGGATGGACGAACCGCGTCCAGCCCGAATCGCGCATTTGCTCGAAGGACATGCCGGTGAATTCGGTCCACTGCGGGTTGAAATAGTCGAGGTCGCCGTTGGGTTTCGCGGTGAAGATTTTCTGCGGCATCGAGTCCATGACGAATCGCAACCGCTGTTCGTTCTCACGCAGAGTCTGTTCGGCGAGGACGCGCGCGGAGATGTCCGTGAAATAGCAGACCACGCCGAACTGGCCATCGGGCAGAGCCAGGCGATGGATTTGCCACTCGTAATACTCGGTCACTCCACGATCCAGACGCTGCTCGATGCGTTCGGGGGTCTGGAACGGTTCACCGGTTTCCAGCGTATGGCGGAAGAGTCGGACGATTTCAGCCGCGTACTCCGCGTGCCACAGAATGTGAATGACCTCGTCAAAGTCTCGGCCGATCAATTCCTTGATGTCGCCGAAGACCGGGCGTGCGACGGGGCTGACCAGTCGAATGCGAAATTCCGCATCCACCAGGTACATGCCGACCGGCGAGGAATGAAAGAGCGCCTCGAATCGGGCGAGGCTCAATTGCAGAGCCGCTTCCGCTTGCTTGCGCTCGGTGATGTCCTCGATGGCCAGCAGAATCCGTTCGGTCCTTTGGCGTGGGTCGACGACGCGCCGGGCGTTGAGCAGCATGATGCGGCGGCCCAGTTGCTTGAAGTCTTGCTCGACCTCGAAGTCTTCGACGGTTTTACTCTGCGGCAGAATTTCTTCGAGCAGCTCACGCAGACGTGGGATGTCCCACTGGTGATTGCCCAAGTCGTAGATGAACGTGCCGATCGTCTCAGCAGGCTCGACGCGAAACGCGCGGTAGAAGGAACGATTCGCGCTTTCAACGCGCAAGTCTTTATCGAGCACGAGCAGCGGATCACGCACGGTCTCGACGATGTTCTCAGCGTAGTCGCGCGCCGCGGCGACGGCTTGCTCGCTTTGCTTCAGCTCGTCGATTTCCAACAGCAGCAGCACCGCGCCGTCGATCTTGTGGTCGAGCGTCGTGTAGGGTCGCACGCGCAGCGAGTGCCAGCGCCCGGTTTTGTCCAGAACCTCGCGCTCCTGCTCGCTCACGGTGGTGATGACTTCGGTACACAACCCTTCCAGGTCGAGCGGAGTTTTCACGTCGTCCGCGTGAACGAGGTTGTGCCGGATGTGGCTGATCGGCCGCCCCACATCGGTGGCCAGCAGATCGAACTGCTTCTCCGCCTGCGGGCTGAATCGCCGGATGGTCAGGTCGCGTCCGAGCAGCAGGACGACCTGCCTCGTCGAGTTCTGGAAGTTGACCAGGTCGTTGTTGAGGATGTTGAGTTCGGAGTTCCGATGGGACATCTCGTCGTTGACGGTGGTCAGTTCTTCGTTGGCCGATTCGAGTTCTTCCTTGGAGGTCTCCAGTTCCTCGTTGATGCTTTGCAGCTCTTCGTTGGCGGACTGGACTTCCTCGCTGGCGGCCTGGAGTTCCTCGCTGGCTGCCTCGTGCTGTTCCTGCAATGTCTGCAGGTAATCGCGCGTTTCGACGAGTTCGGTTTCCAGCTCAGTGATGCGGCTGGATTCCTGGCGTTCCGGCGAGCGGGGGGGGGCACTCGCTTTGAGCGGAATGGCGCTAGCCACCGGTGATTCGGGATCGACGTTGTCCGGCGAATTACCGGCGGCTAGCGCCGTGCCGCTCAGAAAGCGAGTGCCATTGGGCTGACGCCCCCCGTTCGCCGTTGACGCTTCTTCAAACAAAATCAAGAAGCAGGGTTCGGGCAGGTTCTTGAGCGGGATGATCTCCAGATTGACCGCGCGGGTCTCGCCATTTTGCTTGACGCGGACGTTGTCTCGGCGCGTGGTCTTGTTTCCTTTTTTCGCATCGTTGATCGCGGCGCGGAGCGGCAGCATCAGGCCCTCGCGCGCCATCTTCAGCACGTTGAAGCTCGCCTTGCCCACCGGCGGTTCGAGGAACGCGCCGGTCGAACCGCGAAATTGCAGAACCTGCAAGTCGGCGTTGACGAGCACTCCCGGTGGCGCGAACTGGTTGACGGTGATGCGATCGGCCTCGCGCTGAGCACTCAGCTCGGTCCCAAAACCGTCCGTCGGCTGCGGCTGGCCCACGGGAAGAACAGAGACTCGCCGCGCGGTGGCCACCGGCTCTCCGCGCTCACGATTGGTCGGGATATGAAACGCCGGGGTCGGGGCCGCCTTCTTGGAATAGATCTTGTATTTCCGGTCCACCGGCTCAAACAGTTCGGTGAAACCACCGACCGATTCCGACGCACCCAGCAGCAGGAACCCACCCGGCTTGAGCGCGTAATGAAACGTGGGGATCGCCTTCTTCTGTAAGGTCGGTCCGAGATAGATCAACAGGTTTCGACAACTGATGAGGTCCATCCGCGAGAACGGCGGATCGGCGAAAAGATTCTGCCTCGCAAAGACGACCATCTCGCGCAGCGACTTGCTGACGCGGTAGCCCCCCTGCTCCTCGACGAAGAACCGCCGCAGACGCTCCGGGCTGATGTCGTCCGAGAGAGTCTTGGGGTACAGCCCGAACCGAGCCTTATCCAACAGCTTCTCGTTGAGGTCGGTAGCGAACACTTGCAGGTTGCGTCCGCGCGGCGACTTCTCCGCCGACTCCATGAAGGCGATGGCGATGGAATACGCCTCCTGCCCGGTGGAGCAACCCGGCACCCAGACGCGGATGGGATCGTCGCCCGGCTGCTTCAAGAGTTCCGGCAGTACGTCGCGCTGAAGTGCTTCAAACGCTTCGGGGTTGCGGAAGAAGCTCGTCACGCTGATGAGCACGTCTGTGCAAAGCGCATCGAGTTCCTTGGCATTCCCTTTCAGAAAAGTGGCGTAGTCCTCCAGCGTGTTCTGCTTATTGATCACCAGCCGCCGTGTGATCCGACGCTGAATCGTGCTGGACTTGTAGAGCGAGAAATCCACACCGGAATGATTCCGCAGCAACGACAGAGTTTTGATGTAGCCCTCGTCCTCGCCATTCCCGCCTTTGGGCTCGGCCCCCTTCTTCCTCGCAGGCAACGGCGAGTCATGGTCCTCAAGCTCGATCGCGTCCGCGTGATCATCCGCCGCGCGAATCGAGAGTGCGAGCGGTTGCCCGGCCACATACGGATGCTTCGCAATCCGCGCGAGTTCTTGCGCGATGTTTTTCGGCGACAGCACGAGGTCCACGCATCCCGCCGCCACAGCGCTGCGCGGCATCGAGTCGTATTTGGCCGAATCATCTTGCGCGAAGGTGATTCCCCCCTCGGCCTTGATCGCTTCCAATCCCAACGTGCCATCGCTGGCCGTGCCCGACAGCACGACGCCGATGGCTCGCTCGCGATGGTCCAGCGCCAGCGACTCAAAGAAGGAATCAATCGGCCGATGCGGCGTGCGCGTCTTCGGTCGCGGCTGAAGCTTCAACATGCCCTCGGCGATGCTCAGGTTCGTATCGGGCGGAATGATGTAGACGCAGTTGGGCCGCACCGCCTGGTTGTTCGTGACATCGCACACCGGCAGCGAAGTGGCTCGCGAAAGAATCTGCGTTAGCGCGCTCTCGTGCTCCGGATCAAGATGCTGCACCAGCACGAACCCCATGCCCGTATCCAACGGCAGAGCCTTGAGCAACTGCGTGAACGCCTCCAACCCACCGGCCGAGGCACCGACACCAACGATCGGAAACGACGCCACGTTGCTTCGTTCGTCGCGCGCGGCATCGACCTTTGGTGCCGGCGATTCGACCTGTGGTTCAGCTTTCACGGACTTCTTTTTCTTCATAGGTAGACCTCCGAGGTCTGGGGTAGTCGTAAAATTTTGCTGACTCGTTCGGATAGCAGGTATTTCGATTTCCGCCCCGAAGGGGCATCGCTATGTCAGCCCAGGCCAACGGCCTGGGTTACGGTCGTGCAAACCCAACAAAGCCCCAACGGGGCGGTACTCATCGGTGTTCGTGATCGTTGATTCGGTTGTTTCGACGCGGCGCAATCTAGTGTCGCCCCTTCAGGGCTAGATGATCATCACGGGTATTGCCTCCCCAGGCCGATGGCCTGGGCTGACATGGGGCTGCCCCTTCGGGGCGGAGAACATTGCAACTGGAATTCGTTCTCGTCAGGAAATTTGAACGGCCGTCGCCAAGTTGTTCTCTGGTAGCCACGCTCGCCCAGAGCGGGGGGAATTCGCGGAAAACCCACGCTCTTGGCGAGCGTGGCTACTTCTTCCTCATGGGACAACCTCCAATGTCGTCGGTCGAATGAGCGGCACGGCGCTAGCCGCCGGTTTTTGCGTTTGTTTCGAGGCCATGACACCGGTGGCTAGCGCCATTCCGCTCACAGGAACGGTCGCCAGGATTTGCTGCAACTGCGCGAAACGAGCGGGCTTGACCAAGTGGTGATCGAAGCCTGCTTCTAATGAGGTCTCGCGGTCTAACTCCTGGCCGTAACCGGTCAAGGCGACCAGCACGATGTGCTTGAGAATGGGATCTTGCCGAATCCGTTTCGCGACCTCATAGCCGTTGAGGCCCGGCAAGCCGATGTCCAACACCGCCACGTTCGGCCGGTAATCGAGGGCCGCTTCCAGTGCGGCCAAGCCGTCGTGAGCCGTCCGCACATCATGCCCTGTCGCGCACAACAGCATCCCCAATGTCTCCGCCGAATCCACGTTGTCATCCACGACCAGCACCCGCAGTGAAGTGGCGCTAATCACCGGTGCCGTGAGCGGAATGGCGCTAGCCACCGGTATTTTGAGCGGCACGGCGCTAGCCGCCGGTGCACACCGGCCAAGAGAAGCCCGCGCCCTCCTTGAGTCTTTTCCAGATAGCGCGCGCCAATCTGCACCGACATCCGCCCCGCGATTTCGCTCATCGGCTTGAGCATCGGCCTTGTGCCGTCTTTCGCCTCGATCGTCTCGTAAGCAATCGCCGTGATCGAGGTATTTAGGAGGGCCTTCGTGAGATCCGGCCAGGAAGCCAAATGCAGATAGGTAAACAGGGTTTGGCCCGGACGGAAGAACTGGCACTCGGAAAGCAGCGGTTCCTTGACCTTCACAATGAGCGTCGCCTGGTGAAACAGCTGCTCTTTTGATTCTGCCATGGTAGCGCCGGCACTCAGGTAGTCCTCATCTGAGTATCCGCTGCCGACTCCAGCCGATCGTTCGATCCAAACCTCATGGCCGGCCTGTCGCAATGCTCGCACTCCATCGGGCGTCACGCTGACACGGTACTCATGATCCTTCATC
>JAYTQJ010000372.1:0-4084 GCA_043746775.1 Schlesneria sp. | reverse complement strand
TGCGAGTGACATGTCAGCCAAACTCGTTCGCCACTCAGCCATGCCTACTTGTCTTACCAAAGTTTTGCTTCGATTGAGGCAATGTCCACACGACCTAGTGAAATCACAGGCGAGCCGCCTGTGCTACGGCTTTTCAACAGTCTGCTATTCAACAGCAGGACAAGCCTCCTCACGCCAGATCGCGCGCCACGAGGAGTTCTGCCACTTGGCAAGAATCGCGTTGGCGCGGTCGCGGCCCATGACCACGAACGCCGTGGAAAGGGCTTCCGCAGCAGCGGCTGTTGGTGCGATCACCGTGCAGGTTGCCGAGGACTTCAATGGTTGGCCCGTGTTCGGATCGAGCAGATCGGAGGCGATCGCGTGATCGCGCGACCATTGCCACACGGCGGAAGTTGAGATCGCCGCGTCACGCAACGTGAGCGTTTCGAGCAGACTCGGAATCTCGCCTCGATCCCGCAATTCAATGGTCCAAGCGGGCGCATCCGGCGGAGAACTGATCGCCACGAGAGAACTGGTCCCGAGATCCAACAACGCAGATGTGACTCCCTGTTCCCGCATCAACTTCGTCACGCAATCTAAGGCGTAACCTTTGCCATACGCGCCGAGGTCCAGCCGCACGCCGGATGCTCGAAACGAGACCCACCGCCGTTCGACATCCAAATCCACTGCGTCCAACGCTAGCGGCGCACCCGACTCGTCGCGCGAGCCACTTGCTATGTCAAACGCCCCCTTCGTGCGAAGCCACCACGCACGGCAGTCGCTCAAAATCTGCAGCAACTCAAAATCCACAAGGCACGCCCCGCCAGCCGCCTCCCGGTTGATTCGGCTCAGTTCACTCGTCGCATCGAACCGTGAGAGCAGTTGCTCGACCCGCGCGATCTCGTCAAACGCCATCTCGGCGACGGCATCGAGTTGAGCCACGTCGTCGCCAAACAGACGGACTTCGGCCTGAGTGGCCATCGCCCGCCGAACGTGATGGACAAACTGAGTCATGGTGACACCCAGAACATTGAGAGACCCGTAGGATGGACGCCTCGTCCGTCCAAAATTGCAGGCGCGGACGGACGAGGCGTCCATCCTACGGGTCGATTTATCAGCGGGAGTTGCCTCATGGCGAGAGCGCTCCGAAATGCGCGGCAAAAAAAGTGACGAGGACGAGGGCCGTTCACCTCACACAGAAACCGTCGTTCCCTCATCGGATCGCAGCAACAGGCTCTGTTCAGCGAAACGCCCCGTCGAGCCGGCTTTTTTCCCTCGCGCTCGGGATGGTCGCATTGTTGACCCCTGTGCTAGACTCCGCCCCCCTTTGCCGGGGCGGTTTGACTGGCGAACGAGCCGATCGACCTCATTCCCGAGCGATTTTCGAGAGCACTCTGCATGTCGTCCCCTCCGTCCAATCCACGACCTCCGCACCCGAAACCTTGGGAAGAAAAGAACGCCTTCATTTCGGGAGTACTCGCCTTTCTGATCCCCGGAGCGGGCCACTTCTACCAAGGGCGAATGCTCAAGGGTGTGATCTACTCGGTCAGCATTCTCGGACTGTTCCTCTGGGGACAGAAAATGGGCGAAGGGATGGTCGTCTACAACCTGCCCGACAAAGGCGGTGCCTTCCGGCATGTCGCCCTCAGTTATGCGGCTCAACTCGGCGCGGGGGCCTGTGCCCTGCCACCGTTCATTCAAAACCGGCGAGCCGAAGAGAAGTCGAATCACAGGCAGACGCGATTGGAAGGGACTCTGGTCGCGGAGTTCTCCGGTCGGCTCGCTCCCTCAGAACATCCCGACACGGGTTTCTTAGAGGGGACCGTGAATCTCAGTTCCGTCGGCGGCGACTATGGCCCCGAGATGCGCGGCACGTTTGTCGGGAAGCTCGATGGCCAGCCGGTCGATTTCAAACTGGGCGGTCGTTACGAGTTGGACAAGCCGATCAAAGCGGGCTTTCGCCGGAAACTGGTGTGTGGCGTTCTCGATGCCGATCCGGACGCCGGTGCGGCGGGGCGAGTCATGGACGGAACGATCCCGCGTTCGTTCCTCGATGCCTACGGATCGCCGCCCGATCCAGACCAGCTTCAAGACTTGGGCCGGCGATTGGGAAAGCTGTATGAACTGGCCCTCGTCTTCACTTGGATCGCCGGGCTGCTCAACGTCCTCGTCATCTGGGACTGCATCTTCGGCCCCGCTTACGGTTTCGGCGATGAGCATCTCGATACGGATTCAGGCGAGGATTCGGCAGCGCCCGCACCGAAAACGTAGGCGTTTCACTGAAGCTCACATTCCACGAGAAGTCTGACCTCCGATCTCTCCCTTCAAGGTTCCGCCCGATGTTCCTCCCACTGCTGCTCGCCCAAGCCAATACGACGTGGTACCTGCTGCCGCTCGCGCTGGCGATCAGCCTGACCTACAGTGCGAGCCGCTACGAATTGCCCGAGCGCATTCTCAGTCGCGCGATCCGACTGTTCCTCCAAATCATCGGCTTCATGGGAGCCGCCTTCCTCGTGCTGTGGGTGCTAACCTACGGGCTGTGAGCGGCTGAGTGTCTGTTGAATAACGTAGGTTCATTGATGAGATATCTGAGCGGGGTGGCGTCAGCTCAATGGCACTCACTTTGAGCGAGTCTCGAATTGACGATCTATGCGACGTAGCTGAATTCGTGAGAATTCAGCCGTCTCTGACGGTCGTCTGAAGCCTTACGACTTCAGCGACACCCCAATGTGAGTGCCATTGGGCTGACGCCGCCCGGCTCACCACTTCTGTCGGAAACGCCAAGCCGGACTTCGGTCGCACGCTTCATCTTGACCCGTTTTCGGTCCACGGATACCGTCCCGCCGCTGTTGAGGCTGCGGGGACGAAGAGCAGTGGGCCGATGTCTCTTGTTCGCGCAGACGAAACGAATTGCTGACGTTCTCGCGCCGTCTCTATCCGCACTCGCATCGCTCTCATCTGCTCGCCCTCTTTCACGATCGCGGACTCGTCGCCGTGGCCGGTTTTCACACGCACATCGCCGTCAGTACTGCCGTAGGCGTGGGCTATGCCATGTGGGGCGGTGCGCAGTACGACTTGCCGCTTTCGACGTGCCTGCTGGCGGGTGGCCTCTGCTCCGTCGCGGGGATCATGCCCGATCTCGATAGCGACAGCGGGATCCCCGCGCGAGAGACGATCTCACTCGCCGCCGCGCTCGTGCCGATGCTCCTCTTCCAGCGATTCCAAGCGCACGGGATGAGCGTCGAACACATGGCCCTCGCGGGCGCTCCGATCTATCTGGTCATCCGCTTCGGGCTGGGATCGATCCTGAAGTCTGTATCGGTTCATCGCGGGATGTTTCACAGCATTCCGGCGGCCATCATCGCCGGGCTGATCGGCTACTTGATCTGCGACGAGGGCGTGAGTCTCGTTCGGTACTACAAGGCATTTGCGGTCACGTTGGGCTACATGACGCATCTGATGCTGGACGAAATCTGGAGCTTGGATTTCGGTGCGGGAGTCCCGCGCGTCAAGAAATCGTTCGGCACGGCACTCAAGCTGTTCGGCGATGATCCCGGCGCGACGCTCACGACGTATTGCCTGCTCGGGCTGCTCACGCTCTTCGCCACGAACGACAAAGGGACTCAAGCTACGCCGTTACCGTTCGCCAAGCGAACACCGGTTCGTGCACCAGTGGTCTCGCGCACTCCCACTGCCGTGCGACCCACTTCGCGGCGAGTCCCCTACGACGCGCATCTGCCAGCTCAACAATTGCCCGAGGAAGTCCGACGCGACGCAGCTCAGTTTGACGACTCGCCACGTGGTGCTTCCCGCTGGGACGAAGAGCAACGTGACGTGAATCGCCCGATCGCGGTCCCTCGCTCTGGAACGCCCCGCACAAGAACGGCTCAACAGCCCGAGCTACCCGACGATGACTGGCTGCCACCCAAAGCGGCTCGCCGAACAAGACTGGATGACGATTTGAGATGACGACGACCGGGTGGCTCCGCAATGAAAGCAGGCCTGGTCACTCCACGGCGACTCACTAAGGATTCGCACCGAAATAACCGTCGCGATTGTCGTCTTTCGCTCCGCGCAAGAACGGCCTTTCGCGGAGCGAAAGACG
>JAYTQJ010000371.1:0-22212 GCA_043746775.1 Schlesneria sp. | reverse complement strand
CTAGCGCCGTGCCGCTCAGTCGCACATCCAACACAAATGGCGGAGAGTCGAAATAGTTTACCCGTAGGATGGACGCCTCGTCCGTTCGAGCTTTCCCGGAAGAACCGGACGGACGAGGCGTCCATCCTACGTTGCGCGTACGCGAACTCTTGCCGCTCGCCTCATTGCCCCATCCGCATTGAAACAACCCACGAAGCTCAGCTTGACCGAATCCATCGCGACGCGAATGATCCCGGCCCGCAACGTACCAGCGGCGTGGTGATCGACGGTGCCGCAGTCCTTTCGTTCGAGAAGGTTTGTCATGGTGGAGGCGCTCGCTCTTCGAGGTGCAACGGCGAAATTCCTCACTGTTATTCTCGTCTTGCGGTCTTCGCCGGAGCTGATGGAACGATCCCTGTTGGCGGCACCGCCATCGCAACAGCGCGTGGTGGCGAGCGATACCAAAAACAACAAACCGGCCTCGCGAAGAGATCGATCCATCAAACCTGTGGCGGCGGTCTCCAAGGCAATCCCAGTCGATCAAACCGGAACGACGAGGACAACGACACCAGCCAGTTCCGACACTCTCAATGGGCCGGAAGTGAACGAGGCGACTTCGTGGAGCGAGATTGTCCGCTCGGTGTTGCTCACCGCGATCCCCGACAAGTACGAAGATTGCAAACACTGGGACAGGCGGCGCGAGGTGTTCGATGGCGTGCGCGTTCAGCAGCGCGGTGTTCATCTGCAAGTGACGGAACGCCGCAAGCTCGTGAACGACGGAGCTTGGCACAAGTACCGCATCGAGCTGCCGAATCCCGATCAGCGTCTCCAACTGACTTTCGGCGAGATCCACACCGCAGGGCCGGGCGCGTTCTCGTGCGCGGTCCATGTGGTGGTCAAGCCGCGCTGCACGGCGTGGTTTGAACAATGGGTTCTCGGCGTGAAGGGTCTGAATCTCAAAGTGGTCTCCGACGCGACGGTCCACATGTACGCGACGTGCCGGCTGGCGATTCGGACTGAGTTTCGTCCCAACAGTCTGCTTCCCGACGTGGTACTCGAACCATCGTTGGTGAGCCTCAAGCTACGACTGACCGACATTCAAACGCACCGCATCGGTGTCATCGGCGGCGATGTCGCGGAGGAGCTTGGCAACGGTTCACGCCGATTTCTGGCCGACTTGTTGAAGGATCGGGAGGCCAAGGTTTTGAAAAAGGTGAACGCCGCGATCGCCAAGAAACACGATGCGTTGCGGTTGTCCCCTTCGTTCAGCGGCGCGAAGTCAAACGATCACAAACCGACGGTCGCCCCGGTGAATTGAAGCCGGAGCCGCGAACGGGACCAGCTCGCACGATCAGAACAACTCGCCCTGCTCGGTTGTCGGGGGCGGCGGCTTCAGGCCGAGATGGCCGAGTCCCGCAGCCGTGATCGTGCGGCCTCGCGGTGTGCGTTGGATGAAACCGAGTCGCAACAAGAACGGTTCGACTTCGTCTTCCAGCGTGTCGGGCGGGACGTTCATCGTGTGACCGATGGCGGACAATCCCGCCGGTCCACCGCTGAAGACCGTGACCAGCGTGGTGAGGTACCGGCGATCCTGAGACTCCAGCCCGACGGCATCCACTTCGAGCATCTCGAGCGCCCGCTCGGTGATCGGCTTCGTGATGATGCCGCTCGGTTCGCGGACGGTCGCGAAGTCGCGAGTCCAGCGCAGCAGGTTGTTTGCCTTGCGAGGAGTCCCCCGGCTGCGGTTGGCGATCAGCAGCGCGGCATCCTCGTCGATCTCGGTTCGCAGCTTGCGCGCGTTGCGGCGCACGATCTCGGTCAGCTCGGACTCATCGTAGAAGTCGAGATGTTCGCGATGCACGAAGCGGTCGCGGAGAGGAGCGGTCAACATGCCACTGCGCGTCGTCGCTCCAATCACCGTGAAGGGTTTCAGTTTCATGTTGATCGTGCGGGCGTTCATCCCCTCGCCGAGCACGATATCGACGCGAAAGTCCTCCATCACCGGATAGATGAATTCCTCGACGGCGGGAGGTAGCCGGTGGATCTCGTCGATGAACAAGACCGACCCGTAACTGGCATTCGTCAGGTACGAGAGCAGGTCTTTGGGAGCTTGGAGCGCGGGGCCGGACGTGATCTGACACTCAGTCCCCATTTCCTTGGCGAGCGTCATCGCCAGCGTGGTCTTTCCCAGACCAGGTGGCCCGTCGAACAGGATGTGCGACAGCGGCTCCTTCCGTTTGAGCGTCGCGTCAAGCACGATCTTCAGTCGATCCACAACCTTCTTCTGCCCGACGACCTCACTCAGTTTTTGCGGCCGCAATTCGTCATCGAAACGTTCGTCATCAGGATTGAAATGCCCCAGAGGTCGTTCGGACGGCGGCTGCTTGCTACCACCCGCCGCCGCTCCTTCAATCACTTTCTGACGCGCCATGGGAGACATCCAAACTTGAAACGCAAACTCCACGGCACGCAATGCGACTCACGGAAGCCACAAGCTCGGATCAGCCCGGTATCGAGACTGTTTTCAGATCATTCGGTGAGCGGCAAGAGATGGTAGACCGGTCACTCCGTGACCGGAATCTTCGAGTCACGGAGTGACTCGTCTACTTTGGGTCAGAGACTTGTGGCCACTCGCCATTACTGCTCGGCCGCGATCACAGCCATGACATCATCAGGGATGTTGAAGTTGGCGTAGCAGTTTTGGATGTCGTCGTGATCTTGAAGCAGGTCCATCAACTTCAGCACCGAGCGAGCGGCATCCGCGTCCAAATCGACCGTGTTCGCGGCGATGCGACTCAGCTCGGACGACTCGGTCGGAATCTTCGCCGACTCCAGCGCGGCGATCACCGACTGAAAAGCATCGACATCGCAGACAACTTCAAAGTTGTCACCGACTTGTTTGACATCCCCTGCTCCGGCTTCAAGCGCGATCTCAAACAGGCGGTCTTCGGAGACGTGCTTCGACGAGATCACGAAGATGCCCTTGCGTTCAAACATCCACGCGACGCATCCGGTGCTGCCGAGATTCCCGCCGTTGACCTCGAACATCTTGCGAATCTCGCCCGCCGTGCGGTTTCGATTCTCGGTGAGAATCTCGCACAGAATCGCCACGCCATTCGAGCCGTAGCCTTCGTACATGACCTCGTCGTAGGTTTCTGTTTCGAGTTCGCCCGTTCCTTTTTTGACGGCCCGCTCGATAGTGTCGCTTGGCATCGACGCCTTCTTCGCGCGGTCGATCGCGTAACGCAGCGCGAGGTTCGCGGCCGGATCGCCTCCACCATGCCGCGCGGCCACAATGATGTAGCGGGCCAGCTTGCCGAACAGCTTGCCCCGCTTCTTATCGACGATCCCCTTTTTGAAGGAGATGTTGGCCCAGTGTGAGTGACCTGCCATGGCGAGAACTCAAAACCTCAAACGCGAAATGGGAGACGGGGGAAAACCACGCGAACGGCACGAGTGGAAAGGACAGCTCTCAACGCCTCAGGGCGATCCCGGCGGCGCGGGTTTGAGCGACTTGGATTGAGGAGCGTGCTGCTTGAGCTTGTCCTTCAACCGCTCGATCAACTGTGGGTCCGGATACTTGTCAGCCTCGGCCGACAGCAGCGCCTTCTGCCAAGCTTCGACCGCCTTATCCAACTGCATCCGCTTGAGTTGAACGTCTGCGAGATGATCCCACAGCGTGACATCGCCGCCGGTGTTTTTCTTGACCGCCTGCTCCAGCGGGCCGATCGCGTCCTCGTACTTACCGAGTTTGAACAGCACCCAACCAAGGCTGTCGAGGTACGCGCCGTTATCCGGTTCCGCCGCGAGTGCCTTACGAATCATCTGCTCAGCCTTGTCGAGGTTCTTCCCCTGATCGGCCCACAGGTATCCCAAGTCATTGTTGAGTTGCGTGTCGTCCGGGTCGGACTCGAAGACCTTCTCCAAAATTTCCTCGCCCTTCCGAATCTCACCCTTCTGGACGTAGATGTTCGAGAGACTGAACTGGAACAACCGCTGAGCACGCTTGTTGTCCGCGTTGTCGGCGAGCAGCTTCTCAAAGCGCGGGATGGCCTGATCCCACTGACGCGAGTGACTGTAAATCCACGCCTCATCGAACAGATGCCCGAGATCACCCGGCTCCAGCTTGAGCGCTTCGCGTACGGACTCGATGGCACCGGCGGGATCGCCGTCGAGAACTTGCGTGCGGGAGAGCATCGAGTAGATGTCTGCCTTGCTGTCGGCCAATTTGCGATCGGCAAGCGCCTCCCGATACAAAGCCACGGCATCCGCGTACCGCTTCCCTTGGATGAGGGTGTTACCGAACTCGCGGTACAGCGCGAGGAGGCGGTCACTGCCACGGTCTTTCACGAGCTTGATCGCGTGACGATAAAACTCCACCGCGTCGTCAGTCCGTTCACAGACCTTCGCGATTCCAGCCAGCAGGTAACTCTTCTCGAACGAAAGCTGAGACGGTTCCAACTTGGCCTGTGTCCGCCCCGCTGCCATCAGCGAATCGACGAGCTTCGGATCCTCATTGAGAGTCTTGAGAACTTTCTCCTCAAGCTGAACCAGCCCTTCGGGACCAAGCCGCTGCAGCGAACGTCCCAAGAGATCGAGCAATTCGTCCGACTTTTGGAGCTTGCGGTAAATCTGCGCCAGTCCGATGTAGCCACTCGCATCGCCACCGTTTTGAAGGGCCGTCTCGTAGATGCTCTTCGCTTTGTCGAGTTCGTTGGCCGCGACAAGCCGCTCTGCCAAGAAATACTGCAAGGGGATGTTGTGCGCGTCTTTCGCGGCGAGTCCTTCCAGCTTCGCGATCAACTCGTCACTACGATTCAGCTTAGTCAGAATGTCGGCCAAAAGTTGATAGGCATCGCGTCCCTTCGAGGTTCGTTCCTTGTCGAAGTACTTTTGAAGTTCGGCCAGCGCCTCGTCGGGCTTTTCCGACAGCAGAAGTACCCGGGCGCGGTTGTAACTGAGATTGCCCGCTCCCGCCCGCCCCGACTTCGCGGCCAACTCGAACGCCGCCGAAGCCAACTCAATCCGCTTGGCGTCGAGGAAGACCTGCCCGATTTTCTCGTAGCTCGTCTGCTGGTCAGCCAACAATTTCGCTTTGGCCCGCAAGTCGAGCTTGTACTTCTCAGGCTTGGCGAGTGCGTCGAAGATGACCTCGTAATAGTCGGCAGCTTTGTCCGCATTTCCCGTCGCCGAGTAAAGAATGCCGAGGCTCTTGCTGAGCATCACGAACTCGACCGACTCGCGAACAATCCTCGGCGACTTGATCGCCTGTTCGAGATACTTGATCGCGTCTGGCAACTTGCCCGTAATCGCGGCTTGTGCGGCGAGCATCTGCAGCAGTTCGTACTCGTTGGGATCGAGTTCCACGGCCTTTGTCGCTGAGCGAACGGCCGCGCCCACTTCATCGAGCCGGAACTCCAACGGGACGAGATGTCGATATATCTCAATCACGGTCGGATCAATCGCCACCGCCTTGCGATAAGCGATCAAGGCCTTCGCCGGTTCGTTGCGAGTCTCCAGCAACCGCCCCGCCATGAACCACGAGAGTGCGTCATTGCGAGTCTGCTTCGCCGCCGAAAGCGGCTGCGCGGGCTTCAATGGGAGCGCAGGATCGTCATTCTCTTGAAGCGAATACCCTCGCTCCAGCGCGGATGTTGCAGCGGCTTTCGTCTCCGACTGCTCACTCGACGCGGCAGCGAACACCGCAGGACACACGACAGAGCCAACTAACAACAGCCAAACAGCGAGACTCTGATTTCCTTGCAGAACAACGTTGTTCACGATCCGATCTCCCTTCGGAACCACCGTTCAATCAGGACCACTCAGGCATCAAGCCGTTGCACAGGGACTCGATTGACTCCAACTCCCGCCGTTGAAAGTTTCACTCCATTCGACTCACTTGGACTTCTTAACGGTCTTCTTCGCGGCGGGCTTGGCTGGAGCGTCTTTGGGTTTAGCGGCCTTGGGCTGAGCAACTTTGACTGGCGTGGCTTTGGTCTCAGCAACACTCTTTTTTGCCGCCTTCACTACAGCAGTCGCCTTCGCAGCCTTGGCCTCTTCCTTGGCAACCCGAGCCTCCTCCTTCTTCGCCAGTTCGAGCCGATCCGCCGCATTCTTGGCCCGTGCACGCGAAGCGCCTGACTTATAGAGGGCGACCAACCGATCCGTCACCAACGATCCATCGTGCCCCTCTTCCGGAGCGGGAAACTTTACGGGATCAAACTCATCGAGTACGGCCTTGTCTGTGGCAAGGCATCGGATCGAGAAACAAAACAGTGGAACCTCCGTCTTGCGTACCACGGCCTTGAGAGTCTCACCCATTTGTTCGATGTCTTGATTGGGCGGAACCAATCCCAGCCAGACGAGCGAACGTCCCATCGCCGGATCGATCGGAATCAAGTGCGCCCCGATGACGGCTTGTAGCGTGTAATTGCGAACAAACGTCGAGAGGTGCTTGATCTTGGCCAATTGCTTTGTCGCCAGTTCGAGCGTTTTCTTACGAAGACTCTCAAACTCGAAAGCGAACGACTTTTCAAAGACGTATTGCAGCACGCTACGAACTCGGAATGCCCGCCATTCCGGATCCGTCTGCCCAGCGAACGCACGTTCGATCTCCTTCACCGAACTGACACGAATCTCGTTCAGATCGGGGAATTCGGCAAAGAGCCGTGCGTAAGAATGCTCGGCATCGATGACGGTCGCGTCCTCGAGACAAATTGCAAACAGAATCGTCTCTAGCACCGGACGGTCGTGCTTGGGAACGGCGACCTTGTACTGCTTCTTGATCGCAGGGAGCAGCTTTTTGAGGATCGCCGCGCGATCCGATGTTTTGGCACGCGATGCAGCAACCATGTTTGCCTTTCTATCTACTCCGCAACCGGAGTCGATTTCTCGTCGGAGCCAGTTAGCGAAACCGAGCCTGATTCATCGGAGGCTGTCGCCTGTTCCGCGTCGTCACTCTGCTCGAACTCATCTTCATCTTCATCCAACTCGCGAAGCCCCTGTTCCCCGGCTTGGTCGCCCGAGCCTACAGCATCCGAGGCGGATTCTCCGAGGAGTCCGTGCAGCGCCCGCGAAATCTCGATGCTCTTCTTTACCGAAGGATCCAATACAAAACTGATCACGGGGGTGTGCTTCGTCTGCAACCGGTCGGCCACCTTGGACTGAATAAAACCGCGAGCCGAGTTCAATCCGTGCATGGCCAACGACTGCGCTTTGGCGTCACCCATGATCGTGACGAAAATCTTTGCTGCCCGCAGGTCTTGGGCAACCTCGGCCCCAAGCACGGTGACATTTTTGACCCGAGGGTCTCGCAAACCGAACAACACGGTCGTGCTGACAATTTCACGAATGGCCTCCGAGGCCCGTTCCATCCGGCGTGAACTCATTGAAAATCTTGACCTCGACCGAAACGAACTCGGCCCAACACAGCCATGCAGGACTGGCCGAACAGACTGAACGTGGTTGCTCAGCCCACTCCAAACACCCGGTCAGGATCGCCGTGCCGACCACAAGATCGGCAATACCGGCGAACCAAACCACCATCACTCAAGTGTCCGCCGGACTTCTTCAATCTTGAAGGCCTCCAACAGATCTCCTTCTTTGATGTCGTTGTAGTTCTCGAGTCGGATACCGCATTCCATACCTTCTCGAACTTCCTTGGCGTCATCCTTCTCACGCTTGAGCGACGCGATTCCATAGGCGTTCAATATCTTTTGGTCTCGAATGAGATTCATGCGATGCGAGCGTTCGATCGAACCATTCAACACGCGACAACCCGCGATCGTTCCAAATCGAGTGATACTGAACGTTCGCAGCACGATAGCGCGTCCCGTGACGACCTCCCGCTTTTCGGGCCTGAGCATCCCTTCGAGAATCCGCTTCACCTCGTCCAGCACCTCATAGATGATGTTGTAACGACGAATCTCGACGCCTTCTTGTTGAGCCAGCAACTGAGCTCGATCTTCGGCGATCACATGGAACGCGACGATCACCGCACTCGATGCTGCCGCGAGATAGACATCGCTTTCATTCACGCCACCGACACCGTCGTGCAGCAACCGAATGCGCACTTCCGGGTGCTCGAACTTGTTGAGTTCTCCCCGTAGTGCCTCCAATGAACCGGGCGTGTCCGCCTTCAGGATCAAGTTCAATTCCTGAACCTCGCCCTCACGCGCGGCATTGAGAATATCTTCCAGCGTGCGCCGCCCGCCCATGTTGGCGAGTATGGCCGCACGACCCTTCTCGCGACGCTGTTCGGCGGCCTCGCGTGCCGCGTCGAGATCGGCCAGCACTTGGAATTGATCGCCCGCACTGGGCACAACGTCCAAACCCGCCACCTTAATCGGCGTGGATGGCCCCGCCTCCAGAACCTCTTCATCCCGCTCGTTGTACATGGCGCGAATGCGACCAAATGCGCCGCCGCACAGGATGGCATCACCGACTCGCAACGTACCCGTTCTGACGATCAACCATGCGACGGGACCGCGGCCTTCGTCGCGGAACGCCTCGAGGCAATTACCAGACGCGGCACGATTCGGGTTCGCTTTGAACTCGTGCAGGTCAGCCGTCAGCAACAGCGTGTCGAGCAAATCAGGCAACCCCTGCCCGGTCAGGCCTGAGGTCCGCACAAGCTCGATATCGCCACCCCACTCGGATACCAACACATCGTGAGTCGAAAGGTCGGTGAAAACACGCTGCTCATTGCGATCGGGCAGATCGATCTTGTTCATCGCGACCACGATCGGCACTCCCGCCGCCTTCGCATGCGCAATGCACTCGACAGTCTGTGGCATCACTCCATCGTTGGCGGCAACCACCAGCACGATGATGTCCGTGACATTAGCACCACGGGCACGCATCTCGCCGAAAGCGGCGTGACCGGGCGTATCCACAAACGTCAGCTTGTGGCCGTTGTGTTCGATCTGATAGGCGGCGATGTGCTGGGTGATTCCACCAAACTCCGACGCCGCGACATTTGCCGCCCGCAGCTTATCAACGAGCGTCGTCTTACCATGATCGACATGCCCCAGAATCGTGATGATTGGCGGACGCGGCAACATCTCCTCTGGTCGGTCTTCACTCGTGGCCTCTTCGGCGACACGCTCTTCAATGTCTTTGTCACGGCGAATGGTCAGATCGACGCCCAACTCCAAGCAGACTTCAATCGCCAGCTCTTCGCTGAGCGACGAATTGATCGTGGCCATTTCGCCGCGCGCAAACAGAATCTGAATGATGGACTTCGCCGGGCGACCGATCCCCTCGGACAGTGACCTCACCGTCAGCGGCAACTCGACTTCGCACTCATTCTTCAATTCCGAACGCACATGCTTGCGCTGCTTCGGACGAACATGACCGAACCGTCGGCGACCTTCCTCTTCTTCTTCACTCCGGGAGAGTGGCCGCTTGGTTCGCCGCTGCATGCGGCTTTCTTCCAAGTTTCGACCAAGATCCGCCTGCCGAGACTTAGGCAGCGCGCCTTCTTCCGGATCGCCAATCACACGCTTCTTGTTATCGGTCGCCTTCTTCGGAAGGTGCTTGCTCAGCGGACTTGCACTCTTTTGCTGTCCGTCCGGATTCAGTCGAATCACCGGCTTCTGCGCGGCAGCCTCTTCCGGCTTGGACACTTTCACGACTGGTCGCTTAAAGTCCGGAATCGCGGCGAGGTTCGGCGATGAAGTACGCGGTTTCTTCGCGGCTCCCGGCTTACCACCGGCGAAATCAGACGAAGACCGAGCGGTCATGGACATGGAACGCATCGCTCGCGGCATCAACCCAGCACCGGAAGTCGCTTCCGGCCGCGTGGAGACGGGAGGCACATCCGCCAAAGCCTCGGGCAATGGCAAGTCTGGACTTCCAATCGCCTCAACCTGCGGAACGTCGGCAACTGCGATCTCATCAACAATCTCTGGCGGCTTGGCATCGCCTGTCGCGGCGTGGCTCACATCCCCCAAGTCAGTGGCAACTCGACCAATGACAGCCACGGAATCGGCCTGAGCCTCGTCAGCGGACTCCACAAGCACCTCTTCCACGGGAGGAAGCGCCTCTTGAGGCTGTGGTCGCCCAGGCTGAGATCGAGCCATCATCATGTTACGGATGGTTCGAGTCTTACCGGAAATATCCGCAGAAATATCGCGAGAGACCGGAGCAGACGTGGCACTCACAGCAACGGCGGCGGGCTTCGATTGATGACTCGCCCGAATGATATCCATCACCCGATCGCGCTCTTCGGGCGAAATACTCGCCAGCGCCGAATTTTTGATCGTAATACCGGCCTTCGCGCAATGGTCGATCAATAGCTTGCTGTCGATGTCGAGCTCTTTGGCCAGAGCGAAAATTCGAATTTTCAAACGCGGTTCCTCGTTCGGAGTTAATGCCCTGACCGGCTCGATATGCCAGTGCCTAGAATCGTTGAGCGACGATCGCTCATGGGTGAGACCAGACGACTCACACGCCCAGCCGCCAAATCACACGTCGGGTAGCTAACCCGTCGAGAGCATTATCCCCTAAGAGAACACTGAACCAAAGCGAAGCGATCCCCGCTTCCAAGTCACAAAAAGTCCTCGGAAGAACTTTCTTAAATCCACTCACACACCGAGCAGCGCTGGAACCCATCTCCAAACTCGACCATTCAATTCAATTACTCGCCGAAACCTCGGTAGCCTCAACCGCCCCCGAAGCCAGATCTCCAACTGTGGCAACATCACTTACAACTGACTCAACCACTTCAGCCACAGCCTCCGCTACGGGAGCTGGCGTTGGTGTTGGAACTGGTGAAGCCGCTCTCGACGCCCCCCCCACCATCGACTGCGTTCTTTCCGTCACACGACGCTGTCGTTGCTCAGCCTCAAGCCGCACGCTTTCTCGTTCTGCAAAGCCGACGATAGAGTCGCACTGCTCTTCAGTCAGCCCCCCCATTTCAGCCAACTGATCCGGCTCAATGATCGACAGATCATCGAAACTGAGAAAGCCTTGGGCGACAAGGTTTTCGGCGAGTTCGGCATTACAGCTCGGCACTTCGGAAAACGCCTGCACAGCCCGCGAGAGTTGCTCATCCAGTTCTTCTTGGGTCATCACTTCGATGTCCCACCCAACCAGCTTTGAAGCGAGCCGAACATTCTGGCCACGCTTTCCAATCGCCAAAGACAATTGATCGTCCCTCACCAAAACGATCACTCGCCCCAGCATGGGGCACAGGATGACATCCTCAACTTCAGCTGGCTGCAGGGCATTAGGAACGAGCACCTGCAACGAATCGTTCCAGCGAACGATGTCGATTTTTTCGTCGCCCAACTCGCCGGTAATATTTTTGATTCTCGCACCGCGCACGCCAACACAAGCACCAACCGCGTCGATGTTGTTATCGATACAAGAGACCGCAACTTTGGAGCGATAACCCGCCTCACGCGCCAACGATCTCACTTCGATAACGCGTTCGGAGACCTCTGGAATCTCCAGCTCAAACAACCGCCGCACAAACTCAACATGCGTGCGCGACAAAATAATCTTCACGCGGCTACCGGACTTACGAACCTCCAGCACAGTCGCACGAACCCGGTCACCGATTCGATAACTCTCGCCTGGAATCTGCTCTCCGCGAGGAAGCAAGCCTTCGGACTTGCCAAGACTGATGATCGCCGCCCCACCTTCAATCTTCGTCACGGTTCCAGAAACAATCTGATTCCGAATCTCGGTGTATTCATCAAACAGCGAATCGCGCTCGGCTTCGCGAATCTTTTGAATCATCACCTGTTTGGCGGTCTGAGCCGAAATACGCCCCAGCAAGTCCCCCAGTGCGTCAGGCTCGATCTCATTCCCATCCATCTTGACGGTCGGATTTCCATGACCGCGATCAACGTGAACTTCGATCTCATGATCTTCACCAAAGTGCTTCCGGGCGGCCGACAGGATTGCCTGCTCGATCCCTTCAAACACAATTTCCTTGTCGATGCTCTTGTCGCGATGAATCGCGTCAACGATGCGAAGCAACTCGGGACCGTTCATTTCACTCTTTCTGGGTGTCTGAAGTTCGATGAGCGGCAGTGGAAGCCGACGAGGCAAACAATCGACACACGATTCCGGAATCGACGGCGAACTAAATACAACAAGGCACGGCCGCGTTCCCGTGAACTCGCCTCAGTCAACAAAAAAAGTGGGCACGAGTCCCACTTGATTTCCCGACGATCCCGAACCGGGAAGGACGGACAACACTCACCGCAATTGGCATCGCCAACGGCGGCTCCGAAAAATCGGAATGGAACCAACAAGCTCAATTCACATCGCCAAAGCCCCTGTACGAGAAGCCGAGAATCACGATCACTGTCTTGGTTTCAACAGTCTTGGCATCTGATATCAATTCTTGCCCGGCAGGTGCTTACAAAATCGAACGGACGATACTGGTCGTCACCCATGCTGTCAAGCAGTTTGAAGAGATGGACATGTTCCTGTCGTGCCGTAGAACCTCATGCGGCTCTACATTCACTGCAACTCCTCAACGGTGACGAACTGAGACCACCAGCATCGTACTGATCGCGCTGGCTGAAACGAGCGATCAATGAAAACTCACTCGCACTGACAACACCAAACGACGGAAGTATTGGCCACAAGTTCGCTTCCACTGGAATGAGGGAAGCCAGAAACGTTGAGCTGTCGCCCAGAACGCGGAAGAACGAGTTTCGGCAAGTAACACGAGCGACAACAGAGAGCAGACCGGTCACTTCGAGGCCGAGATCTTCGAGCCAAGGAGTGACTCGTCTCCTTTGTGGTGCGATTTCTCCTGCCGTTCACCTTTACACCTCCATCAGACGTTCGTTCGAGTCCCCGAACTCCTTTATTGAAATGCCGCACTTGTCGAGCATCGACAGGTAGAGACTGCACATTTTGCGGTTCGGTTTGCCGAGGTAGTCGAGGACTCGACCTCCCTTAATCTGCCCACCTGCGCCGCCAAGCAACACGACCGGCAAGTTGGTCGCGTCGTGTCCACCGGTCAACATGCTCGAACAATACAGCAGCATCGAGTTGTCGAGTGCCGTCCGCTCGCCCTCTTGGATCGCGTCGAGCTTCCGTGCGATGTAGCCGAGCTGCTCGATGAAGAATTGGTTCACCTTCAGCCAGTCGGCTGTGTCCGAGTGCGACAGCAAATGGTGGATCATGTAATCGACGCTGAGATGCGGGAACCGCAACGAACTGTGATCGTTGTTCAGCTTCAGCGTGCAGACGCGCGTCGCATCGGTTTGAAAACCGAGAACCATGATGTCGCACATCAGCCGCATGTGGTCGGCGATGTTCTGCGGAATCCCCTCGGGCGGACGCGGCACGTTCGGCTTGTCGAGCGTCGGTCGCCAGCCTTGCAACTCACCCTGCTTCCCCGCGTTTTCAATCCGCTGCTCGATCTCGCGCACCGAATCGAGATACTCGTCGAGCTTGCGTTGATCCGAAGTGCTGATGTTCAGACGGAAGCTCTTGGCGTCGGCGATGACGGCGTCGAGGACGCTCTTGTCACCGCGCTGCACCTCGTCCTTGAAGAGCCGGTCGAACGCCAGCGACGGATACAGCTCCAGCGGCGTCGGTGTGGTCGGCGATGACCACGAAATGTGCGAGCTGTAGATCATCGAGTAGTTCTTGTGAACCGACGGGTTCGACTTCTCGCAGCCCAGCACGAGACTCGGCACCTTCGTCGAACGCCCGTGCCGCTGAGCCACCAACTGGTCGATGCTCGTCCCCGACTTGATCTCGCCCCCCGACGACAGCGGTGCCCCCGACAACAAGTTACCGGTCTGAGAACTGTGAATGTTTCCCTTCAGGGCCTCAGCGTTATGCAGCCCGCGAATGAACAGCATCTTCTCGCGGAAGTCAGTCAGCGGCGCAAGCACCTGCCCCAACTCCATCCCCTTCCCTTCTCCCTTCGCCCACCACTCCTTGCTGTGAAAGCCGTTCCCCGAAAACAATACCGCCAACCGCACCGGAGCCTGACTCCCCGGTTGCGATGACTTCACCACCTCATCGCCCCACACATTGAGCGACTCCATCCACGGCAGCGCCATCGTGACGCCCACGCCATGCAGAAAAGTTCGACGGGAGAATTGGGTGGCGGATTGATTTCTCATGATTCGCTCCTAAGTGAAATCGAAGACGGCATTGAACGTGACTCAGCAGTAATTGGGGAACTCAGCGACGGCGGTGTCGATTACGAGAAGTAGCACCCGGCCACGCGTTGTACGCGTAAGATCACTCCAAATCGGGAAATTAAAAGCAGCAGGTGCCGACGTCGGGGGCTTGTCGCGGCCACGGGTATTCAGGATTCGGACCATGGTCACCAGCCAGGGCGGGAGCCAAGCGTTCAAGGGCATGTGCCAACGGAGAGACTTGCTTGATCCACGCTTGAAGGAGAATCGCTTTGGAAAAACCAAGTAACTTTGCAATTCGATCCACTTCGGTGCGTGGACGGTCATCAATCGTTTGCAGGAACCGCACAAAAGAAACATGGCTCTTCGGGGGCGGGCTACCTGTTCTCCAAAAGTACGCCTTACCGAGCTTCTCAGTCACCATTTGAAGGTAGTGAAGTTGGTGGCAAAGTGCGGCCTCTTGCTTCCGTAGACGGATCAAGACCGAATGGTCTGACTTCGTTTGCTCAAACCAAAGCTGTTGGTACGAATTCATGCTACCTCCGGTCGAACGGCTTCATGTTGTCCAACAACCAACCGCGCGGCAACGTGAGCTTGAGTTGTTTAATCTTTTCCCATTGGTCTGGACTAACGTCAAGAATCTTGACGGTGTGGGCGTCGTCGCCTTGTTGATCCACACCAAACTCAATCGGCTCAAGCGGCCCTTCATCTCTGATGGCCGCAACTTCGTTTACCTCAACGAGTCGGACTTCTCGTTCAGAAGCTCCCTCTGGCAAGTAATAGACGCCGCAGATTCCGGGATCTGTTTGCTGGTGACGTTCGGCATACATGGAGGCCCAACTCTCCGGATAGAACTTAGTCGCAATCATTTTTCCCTCGCAGACTCTGTTGGCTAAAAGTACCGGCATCGCAGAAATCACTCCATCCGCACATCCTTCCCGCGAATCTCGCGGAACTGACGGCTGGAGAGGATTGTCTCCACGGCGACCGAGAAGCGGAAGTCGTGCTTGGCGAGTTGTTGCTGCATCTCGCTGAGCAGCGGTTCGTCGGAGAGTTGCACTCCGCGACCGAGCGAATAGCCGAGGAGCTTGCGGCAGAACTGACGGAGGAAGGCGTCGCGGCGCGTGATCACGAGGTAGTCACGCAGGTTGGCGAATCCGTCGATCTTCGTTCCATCGGGCAGCTTTGTCCGAGTGTTGATCGCCAGGCCCGCCGCGTCCTTCTGACGGAAGCGGCCGATCGCGTCGAAGTTTTCGAGGGCGAAGCCGAACGGGTCGATTCGCGCGTGGCACTTGATGCACGCCTCATCGCTGCTGTGTCGTTCGATGAGTTGCCTTTCGGTCAGACCAGTGGGAACAGTCTCTGGAAGCTGCGGCACGTTCTTCGGGGGCTTCGGCAACTTCTCACCGAGGACCACTTCGCTGAGCCAATTGCCACGCAGAATGGGACTCGTGCGCGACGCGCCCGATTGCTTCGAGAGGGTCGTTCCCAACGACAAGATGCCGCCGCGCGATGCTTGCCTCACGCCATCCACGCGCCGCCATTCCGGTCCCGTCACGCCAGCAATGCCGTAATGCTTCGCAAGCTTCTCATTCAGAAACGTGTGATCGGCGTCGAGAACACTGAGTACCGAACCGTCGTGTTGGAACAGATCGTTGAAGAATTGAATCGACTCCTCGTACATGTCGCCGCGCAAATCAGCGAACTCGGGGAAGTGTGTTTCGCTCTTCTCGTCGTGCGAGTCGAAGTCGTAGATGTGGAGCCACTGGCACGCGAACTCGGTCGCCAATCGCCGCGTGCGAGCGTCGCTCAGCATCCGCTTCGACTGAGCTTTGAGAACGTCCGGCTCATGCAATCGACCGGACTCTGCCAACGCTCGCAGTTCGCCGTCGGGTTGAGACGACCAAAGGAAGTAACTGAGTCGGCTCGCCAGTTCTGAATCGGAAACCGCCGCCGCCGCTGTTCCGGCCGGTGCGCGTTCGAGACGATACAAGAACGCGGGGGCGATGAAGACGCGGGCGAGCGTGAACCGGAACGCTTCGTCGTGAGGCAACTCTTGTTCGCGCAGCTGGCGATACAGGCCGCGCAGTTCACTCGCTTCATCGGCAGTCAGCGGGCGTCGATAGGCTTGCCCCGCGAATGCGATCAGAGCGTCAAGATGTTTCGGCTCTGCATCGAGCAGCGTCTTCCGAAACGCGGCCGCTCGGTCGTTGATCGGCTTGCGCATCGGCTCAAAGACCTTGGGGTCGGCATCCTGCGTCGCGAACTCCATCAACTGGATGAAGCCATCGACCAACGTCAGAGCATCGTGGCTGATGAAGTGGAGTTCGCTCCACAACCGATCCAGCGTCGCCTTCTGCACATCGTCCAGCATCAGTCGTTGGAGGTGATCATCCTCGCGATAGAACAACGTCAGCGTGACGACTTCATCGACCGGCACGATCTTCGTGTAGCACAACGCCGCCGGGAACCAGTGGCGGAACTCCTCGAACGACGCCTCAATCCGCTTCCGCGCCGCGCTGCCGTCTCGCACGACAATCGGCGTCGCGTGTGAGACTCCTCGATTGTTCGAGGTCCACGGCCCGTTCGCATTTGTCTCAACCGTCGCCGTCGGTCGCAGGCCCGATGCCGACTCGGGCTTCGTCGTCAGCACCTGCAATTGCACGCTTCCCTCTTGGCCAGTCTCAGCGTGAAGGATGCCACTCGCTACGAACTCGGTCCCCGCGACGAGGTCCGCCGGAAAACGAACTTCAATCACCGACGGAGCCTGCACGCACAAGCTCGCCGCTTCCACACCGCTGCCGTCGGGATGCTTCCCGAACAACGCGGGGTCAAGCCCGATCACACGGCTTTCGTTCGTAGCCGAAGTCGTGAGACTTCTGCTTTCTTTGTTCGCAGGCTCAGAACTCTCACGAGTTCGGCTACCTGCTGACTCAGGCTTCACCGCCAAGCTCCCGACCGAAAACAACGGCCCGCCGAGTGAGGTCAGTTGCTGATGCAGCAGCGCATCCGGCGCGTCCTTCGGCAGCGAGGCGACTCCCCCGACGAGCAGCTTCTGCACGTCATCGGCCAGCTTCGCCTTCTCATCCGCAGTCGCTGCCGCCTGCCACCGCGCGAGCAACGTTCCTGCCGGGATGACGTGCCCCGTCGAGCCGCTCGCCGGTTCGGAATAGAAGTGCCACACATCCGCGTTGCCGTGCGAATCTTTGTGCGGATTTCCCGCGAGGATGTCGGGCGACAGATCGCGAGCCATATCCCATTCGCGCGTCCCATCGTTCAGCTTCAGATCAATCGCTGTCAGATCGCACGAGTGATTGCCGTCGCGCGGATTGATGATGAGCGACACCGCGTCTCCCGCCTGTACCGCGATCTTCTCTAGTGGCCCAATCTTGACCACCGCCGCGCCGTGCGCGATCCCCGCCGCGAGTCGCTGCCGAGTGTTGCCTCGACGGAGTTCGACCGACCACGCCACGCCGTTGCCACATTCGGGATGAGCATGTTGCACGCTGCCGCTGATCGTGAGCGTCGCCGCTGCCGGACTTCGCCAACCGACTGCGACTGACAGCGTCGGAGCCGGATGAACTGCGATGCCATGCGGCTTCATGTTGCCGGGAATGCGAACGTGGCCATCCGACGAATTGGCCACCACGCTGAGAGCATCATCACCGACCCAACCTTTGATGAAGTCGTACCCCGCGCCGCTCTCTTGCTTGCGAGCGATCGGCGTCCCCAACTTGACCGGTCCTCCCGCAACACCGATCCCCAGATAATCGAGCCACGCCGCGAGCGACTCCGCATCCACACCATGCTTCTGTGCGAGTGCCGTCGCATCGACGACTCCCGTCATCGCACTCGCTTCCGCCGCCGCACCGAGACACTTCGCGGTGCTCGCAAAAATCCGTTCGCGTCGAACGGCCAATTCCTGAGTCACCGCACGCACGTCGCGCAGCAACAAGTCGGGCCGACCAGCCGCGACCAATCGAGGTCGCTCCCACACGACAAAATCCTGCTCGCGACCATCCCCCGCATCGCCTGCGGTGAGATAAAGGACGACCTCTTTCCCATCTGCCGACGCGGGCATCTTCAGTTTGATCTCCTGCCGCGCGGTGAGTGGACTGACCGGTTCGACCCACGCCTTCGGCCCATTGAGCTTGCCGATGTGCCCGACACTCGTGAACCGCCACAACGCCGACTGCCACTGTGCGATCTCACTTGCCAATGCCGCCGCATCCCCCGGCTTGGCCGCGCGCCACCGCGCCCGTAACCCGTCCATCAACAGCGACGGCTGTTGCTCGTCTTTCTGAGCGGGGGACGTAAGTCCCCTGGTTCTTGGCACGTCAACCGACAACACCTTCCACAATCCACCCAGATACTTCGCATTCAACCCCTGCTCGTTCGCAACGGCCTCAATTGTCTTACTTCCCTTCGTCAGCGCCTCACGCTCCAACAACGTCGCGAGCAAATACTTCTCAACCGGCAGCCGCCCTCCCTGATTGGTATCGAACACGATCCCCTGCAAGTTCACTTTGTCACCGCCGCGCAGGTCGGTGAACTGCCGGTAGAACTCGCGAATGTCGGCCAGCGTCTGGTTCGTCCAATCGCTCGGCGTCGCGTCCTTCGAGAACCGAAACCCATCCGGCAACAAGACCGCATGACCGGCGATCTCCTTCGCCGCATCGAAGTACTTCGTCACCATCGACGGTGACATCACGAGGGCACCACCGGTGTTCGTGAACCCCTCACCCGCCGCCCCATCGACCGGAAATTCTTTGGCTGGACTGAGCGACTGCACTCCCGTCAGATCGCGCACCGTGTAAGTGAACTCCGCATTGCTCAGCCGCCGCAACACGACCGGCCCCGGATCACCCGCGCTGGCCAGAGCCTCGGCGTTGAGAGTCCGCTCGACCCAGCTACGCAGTTGCTTCCGCTGTTCTACCGACGGCTGCTTCGAGTCCTTCGGCGGCATCTCGCCGTTGTCGAGCATCTCGACCACCTTCAACCACGCCTTCGTCCCCCGCCGCACATCGTCGAGCTTCGCAAACCGTTCGAGGTCCAACTCCCCTTCTTGCTTCGCCGTCGAATGACATTCCAAACAAAACGACTTCATCAAAGGCCGAGTCTTCGCCACATACTCGTCCGCCAACCCCGCAAAGTGATCGGCCTTCGGTTCGGCAGCAATCGCAACCGACGCGGCACCAACTCCAACCACCAACGCCATCGCGGCCAAATGAAACAACTTCATGGAAGCCAATCCAATCGTTTGAAAAACGGGAACCACCACCACTGCCGAACGGTTACTCCGACCAACCGCTCCCAGACACTAACCCGCAGCGTCAGCGAGGTCGAACGTCATGCGACTCGCCGTCGGGCCAAAGTGGCAATGCCACAGAGTTGGCCCAGATAGACCTCGCGCGGACGTTGTTGAGACATTCTTGGTGAGCCTGGGCGGCGTCAGCTCTGTGGGTCTTAGGAACTGGTGCGCAATGACTTCCCCGCGTGCGCCTTGTTCCCTCCCCTCGGCGGGGAAGGAGGAAAACGGGAAGTTGTTTCGCACCGGATCCTTAATTCAAGAGTTCGATGCGGGAGTTGTCGGCGCAGAGTGTTGTTCTTCGGTAGCTTTGCGGCCACCGAACTTTTCGATGACGAGATAGAAAACGGGCGTTAGAAAGATGCCGAAGAACGTGACGCCGAGCATTCCGAAGAAGACCGCCACCCCGAGCGTTCGACGCATCTCGGCTCCCGCTCCATGTGAGATCACCAGCGGAGCCACTCCGAGAATGAACGCGAACGAGGTCATGATGATCGGACGCAGACGGTTTTTCGAGGCAAAGACCGCCGCGTCGAAAGCCGTCATTCCCTCGGCCCGCCGCGCCCGCGCGGTCTCGACGATCAGGATCGCGTTCTTTGCGGCCAGCCCCACCAGCACGATGAAGCCGACCTGCACGAAGATGTTGATATCCATCCGCCACATCCACAACCCGGCTAGAGCGCTGAGCAGACACATCGGCACGACCATCAACACCGCCATCGGCATCGTCCAGCTTTCGTACTGCGCCGCCAGCACTTGATACACGAGCAGCACCGCTCCGATGAACGCGAAGATGGCCGCACTCCCTTCCAACAGTTGCAGGTACGTCAGCTCGGTCCACTCAAAGGCCAGCCCGTCACCCAATTCGGTCGCGGCCACATCCTTGATCGCCGAGATCGCCTGTCCCGAGCTGACTCCCGGCAGTGTCCCGCCGTTGATCGGAGCGGCCGGATACATGTTGTAGCGTGTGATGACGAACGGACCTCCCGAGTCCTCAATCTTTGCGAGTGTTCCCAACGGAACCATCTCGCCGGATGAGTTGCGGACCTTGAGCGAACGAACATTGTCGGCTGTCACTCGGAACGCCGAATCCGCCTGAACATTGACCTGCCACGTCCGGCCAAATTGGTTGAAGTCGTTGACGTAGGCTCCGCCGAGGAAGACCTGCAACGCTTGGAACACGTCATTCAACGGGACTCCCAACGCCTTGCATTTGGTCCGATCGACATCAATGAACAACTGCGGCGTATTCGACCGCAAACTGTTGAACATCCCCACGATTCCCGGTTGGCTGTTGCCTGCCGCCGCGAGTTGATCGGCTCGCTCTTGCAACGTGGCGAGTCCCACGTCGCCACGATCCTCGACCATCAGCTTGAAGCCTCCCGCCGAACCAAGGCCATCGACCGGCGGCGCACCAAACACGGCGACCTGCGCCTCGATGATTTCTGTGAAAAAGTGTTTTCTCAGTTTGGCGGCGATTGCATCGGCGTTAAGACTCGGGTTGCGGCGATGATGAAAGTCTTCGAGGATGATGAACATCGAGCCGAGATTCGAGCCGACCGCGTTCATCACGATCGACTGGCCGGGAATGCCGATGGTGTGCGCGACGCCGTGTTCTTCGCTGGCGATCTTGCCGATGCGTGCGACGACATCCACGGTTCGCTCCAGCGACGCCGCGTCGGGAAGTTGGATGTTGACCAGCAAATACCCTTTGTCCTGCACCGGAATGAACCCGATGGGCGTGCGGGTCACTCCGACATAGGTCATCGCCAACAAGCCGCCGTAGACCAGCACCACGACCGCACTGACACGCAACATCCCCGTCACAATGCGACCGTAAACATTCGTCACGACATCAAAACCCTTGTTGAAAATCTTGAAGCAGCGCGACAAGAACTGATTCGCGCGGCGGGCGATCAACCACCCGATGACCGCTCCTGGCAGACTGGCGATCGCGAACACAACCCAAGCCATGGCGGCGGCATCGGCTGTCACTCCGACCAGCGGGGCGATGAGCGGTTCCAAGTACGAGGCACACAGCCAGCCGAGCAACGCGACATAGCCCCACCACGGCAGCGCTTCGCGGTCGTCGTGGCCGTGCTTCCGGTCCTTGAAAATTTGCACGGCGCGAGACGGCGTCATCGTCATCGCGTTCATGGCCGAGATGATCATCGACGCCGAAATGGTCAACGCGAACTGCCGATAGAACTGGCCGCTGATCCCGCCGAGAAAGGCACTCGGCAGGAAGACCGAACTGAGAACGAGCGTGATCGCGATGATCGGTCCCGTGATTTCGTTCATCGCGTTGATGGTGGCCGTCCGGGCGTCGTGCCCCTTCTCCAGCCAGACCTCAATGTTTTCCAGCACGACGATCGCGTCATCGACCACGATTCCGATGGCGAGCACCAAGCCGAACAGTGTCAGGTTGTTGATCGTGAAGCCCAGCATCGCCATCACGGCCAGCGTACCGATCAGCGAGACCGGCACGTCGATCATCGGCAGGATCATCGACTTCCAGTCTTGCAGGAACAACAGCACGACGATGGCCACGAGAATGATCGCGTCGCGCAGTGACTTGAAGACTTCATGAACCGATTCGTTAATGAATGGCGTCGTGTCGTAGACGATGGCCGCGTGCATCCCCGCCGGGAAACGCCCTTCCAACTCCTTGACCTTCGCCCGGATGCCGTCGGCCGTGCCGAGGGCGTTCGATCCCGGTGTCTGAAAAATCGCGAGGCCCACCGACGGCTTGCCATCCAGCGTGCATTCCGTGTCCTGATTCTTGGCCCCCAACTCCAGCCG
>JAYTQJ010000370.1:0-4087 GCA_043746775.1 Schlesneria sp. | reverse complement strand
ACCCCATCACAAGGCGATGGCCCTGAGCGTGCGGTACGAGTCAAAGGCAACATCAGTGGTCGCTCGAGGAAAAGTGACTGGTCTCCCTCGCCTCATCTCTCGCTGAAACTTCTCAAATTGACATGATTTAGAGACGCGCCTAGATTCCGCCCTCCCTTCGCCTCTCTTTTGTTTCAATCCTCGTCCGTTCGGACCCGCGCGTGTCATTGCACGTCGATCTCGCCGCTTGGTATCGCAGGTTGCCTTGGATGGCAGTCGCGCTCGCGGTCGCGCCATTGGTGGGCTGCTCCGTCTTTCCCGCGAGTGATGCTGTTGGCCGAGCCGAATCACGACGACCGTCACTGCCACCGATCCAAGCTTCGCGCGAAGCCATTCAACTCGAAGTGCTCTTCATCGAACGGCCAGCGGACGATCCGCTATTGGGGGCGATGCTCTGGCGCGAGGTCGATCAAATCGCCGCCATCCCCGCCGAGACGCGCGATCTCTTGCAGCAGAACGGCTTTCGCGTCGGGCATGTTGGCTCGAACCTCCCGCCGACCGTTCAGACGCTGCTGGGCTTGGTGGGAGCGACAACCACCTCCACCTCCAGTCTTGGGCCAAACGGGACAATGCCGTTGGTCGGCAATCGCAAAATTCTGCCTCCGGGAATCGATACCGAAGTCCAGACCGGTGAAGAATTCGAGGCTTGCCAACTGTCGATTGTGCAGGGCGACCAGTCCAAGCGGTACGAATACCAGAACGCACGAAGCCTGTTCCGCATGAAGTCCGAACGGTTGCAGGACGGCTGGGTGCGAGTCGATTTTCAGCCCGAGATTCATCACGGTGAGCATCGTGTCCGCCACACTCCCACCGACGAGGGTTGGGCGTATCGCAGCCGCCAGAACGTGGACGCGAAGCACGCCCATCAGTTCAGCCTGACCATGAACGTCGGCGAAATGGCGATCATCACCGCCGCCCCCGACCAGCCCGAATCGATGGGCCACCTCTTCTTCTGCCGCGATGACAACGGCATCCAAAGGCAGCGCGTGCTGATCGTCCGCGTCGCCGATGCTGGCTCGAAGTGACGCCGTATCGGGCACGAATGGGCGAGCTTGGTATTGGGCGTTCCAATTCGATGAAGCGTGCTTGGGTTGCGAACCCCTTCCGCATCGTCAATTCTTCTCACGCCTCGCCCGATCTGCTCCCTGTCTCGCGTTCCTCCTGTTGGACTCATTTGTGTCTCATCCCAAACGTCGTCGTCACGAACACTCGCTCGGCCGACCTGTTGAGACGGGTGTGGCTCCGGGGACTGTCACCGTCGATCCGCAGTCCCCGTCTTCGGTGATGACCGTCATCGCGTTTGGTCCCGACGCCATGCACGAGCAACGATTGAGTGACGTGCGCGAGTTGCCCGCGCTCCTCGGCAAATTTCCCGTGACGTGGGTCAACGTGGACGGACTCGGCAACGCCGACGTGTTGCAACAACTTGGCAAGCAGTTCGATCTGCATCCGCTCGCGTTGGAAGACACCGTCAACACGCACCAACGCGCCAAGGTCGATGACTACGGCGACACACTCTACGTCGCCCTGCGCATGGTGCAGGGACCGCCGCTCGTCACCGAGCAGATCAGTTTCTTCGTCGGTCGCAATTTCCTGCTGACGTTTCAGGAGGACCTTGAGGGAGACTCGCTGAACGCTGTCCGCGACCGCATCCGCCAAAAGCGTGGTCGCGTACGAACTGCGGGGCCGGACTACCTGCTGTACGAATTGCTCGATGCCGTGATAGATGGCTACTTCCCGGTTCTCGAACGCTACGGCGAACGACTCGAAGAACTGGACGAAGCGGCGGAGACAGTGAACATCGGGCAAACGCTCGCTGATTTGCACGCCCTCCGCCGCGATCTGCTCTTCCTGCGGCGCATCGTCTGGCCGCTGCGCGATGCGGCGCTGAGCCTGCTGCGCGGCGGACACTCTTCGATCTCGCACGATACTCAGGTCTACCTCCGCGACACCTACGATCACGCCGCGCACCTGATCGACATCCTCGAAATCTACCGCGAGACCTGCGCGGACCTGCGCGACTTCCACTATTCCAAACTGAGCAACCGCACGAACGAGATCATGCGCACGCTCACGGTCATCACGACTCCGTTCATGCTGCTGAGCTTCATCGCTGGCGTTTACGGCATGAACTTTGAACACATGCCCGAGACCAAGTGGGTCTATGGCTACTTCATGACACTCGGACTGATGGCGGTCATCGCCATCGGCTTCGGCTACTTCTTCTGGCGCAAAGGCTGGCTGCGAAGTGCCGAACCGAAATCGACGAGTTCCACGCCATGACGATTCGTTTCACCGCGCGCGGGAAGAAGTGGGGCATTTCCGAGCGGGGCGGCGTCAGCCCAATGGCGCTCACTTTGAGCGATTTTCAAATTGACGTTGGCTCATCCGCTGTTTCGGGGAGGTCTCAAAATCTGCCCTCCCTGTTGAGATCAGCCTCCTCTAATGAAGGGGTTCTGAGCGAATCTGTTTTTAGCCCGGCGGGCGGCAGATCGTAGCCCACGGCGTGAGCCGTGGGTCAGTCTGACATCCACGTCGTTAGCCCTGAAAGGGCGACACTTTCGTTGCAAAAGTGCGTGTATCGCAGGATGCGTCGAACGAAGACGGTGTCGCCCCTCCGGGGCTAGTCGGTGTGTGTGTTCTGTTTCCCACGGCTCACGCCGTGGGCTACGATCTGCCGCCCTCCGGGCTAAAAACAGCCCGTTCAGAACGCTTCCCGTTCTCAAAACCGAAACCTCCCCGGAACTCCGGATGAGCCTTGACGTTTAGTGCGACGTAGCTGAATTCGTGAGAATTCAGCCGGCTTTGATGATCGTCTGAACTCTTACGACTTCAGCTACACCCTAAAGTCAGTGCCATTGGGCTGACGCCGCCCTGCTCGGATGTCTCAGCACTGGCCGCGCGGTGAAACAACGCAACTCTGAAACTACCGCTGACACTGTTCTCCTACAGGACTCACTCCATGACACGACTCACCGCCCTGCTGGCTCTGCTCGCTGGCCCGTTCACACTGTTGGGTGCCGACGAACCGCGAGCCGCTCCATCACGGATCGTCTTCGGTTCGTGCTGCAAGCAGGACAAACCGACTCCGATCTGGGAGGCCATCGTGGCCGAGCAGCCCGAGTTGTTCCTCATGATCGGCGACAACATCTACGGCGATACGCAGGACATGGCGTTGCTGAAGGCCAAGTGGGATTTGCTCGGCGCACAGCCGGGCTATCAAAAGTTGAAGCAGACCTGCCCCGTGTTGGCCACTTGGGACGATCACGATTACGGCGCCGACGACGCGGGAGCCGACTTCCCGATGAAGCGCGAGTCTCAACAACTGTTCCTCGACTTCTTCGATGAGCCGGCCGATTCGGCCCGTCGCAAACAAGAGGGGATTCACGCGAGTTACGAATACGGGCCGGTGGAACGTCGCGTGCAAGTCATCCTGCTCGACACGCGCTTTCACCGCAGCCCGCTCAAGAAGAGCGGCCGCAAGAAGGGCGACCCCGGATTCCTCGGGCCTTACACCAAGAATGGCGATCCCGGCGCAACGGTCCTCGGTGAAGATCAGTGGACCTGGTTTGAAGAGCAATTGCGCAGACCCGCTCAAGTGCGGATCGTCGCCTCCAGCATCCAAGTCCTGCCGAACCAGCATTACTGGGAAAAGTGGGGTCTTTTCCCGGCGGATCGCGTCCGCTTCATGCAGGCCATCCGCGACACCAAGGCCAACGGCGTGATCCTGCTCAGCGGTGATCGGCACTCTGCTGAGATCAGCCGCAACGAGCGATTGGTCGGCTACCCGCTGTTCGAGGTCACATCGAGTAGCCTCAACGCGCCCGCCCAACCCAAGGAAGAACCGAACCGCGATCGAGTCGGCGGCCTCCATGGCGAGGTCAACTTTGGAGTCATCTCGATCGACTGGTCGCTCCCCGATCCCGTCGTCACGCTGGAGCTGCGCGATGTCCAAGGGAAGGCGATCGAATCGCAAAAGGTTCGTTTGAGCGAACTGCGCGGACGCTAGACGCCCGTTGAAAACGTAGGGTAAGCGTCTCGCTTGCCC
>JAYTQJ010000369.1:0-22237 GCA_043746775.1 Schlesneria sp. | reverse complement strand
TCTCGCTTGCCTGTGATTGCAGTTGGAAGATGGGCAAGCGAGACGCTTACCCTACGATGCAGACGGGTTTCTCATTTCGAGAGCCATCGTCTTCGCTCGCTTCACTCACAGCTCGTCGCCATCGTGGTAGCGGAGCGGATGCCAGTCTTTCGCGAGGCCGACCAGTTGTTGAAGCGTCTCGTGACGAGTCGTACAGGCGACGATCCCCGACAGGCGGATCATGTTCGACTTCGCGTCGAGCCACGTGTCGCGGAAGTTGATCGCTTCGCCGTTGCGAGTCCAGACCGCGTCTCCGCCGAGGATGCGGCAGAGGTGCGAGGTGACCGGGAAGTCGTAGACGTTCGGCGAATGAATCAGGCATCCGTCGAGTTCGCCGCGTGCGATCAGTTCATACGCGCAGCCACCCAACTGATCGAGTGAGACCGTTTTGAAACCGAGAGCTTGGGCGCGTCGTGCCGCCTCGGCATCGCGGTGCTGGAAGCCGATGAGATAGATCGTGTTCGAGTCGGGTCGCGCGGCGGGGTCGATCGGTGCGAGAGACCTCAGCACATCACCGGCTGCGCGCGACGGATCATCGGGGCCGCTGCGGATCTCCTCGCCGGTCGCTTCCACCCACCAGCCGTGTTCTCCCTGCTCGGGGATGTAGACGAGCGAGTAGAGCACGGCGGCTTGTGATCGCAGATGGAGCATCACGGCGTAACCGTTGCTGGTGTGATCGCGATACTTTTTCGTGCCGTCGATCGGGTCGATGCCGATCGTGTAGTCGGCCTCTTGCGGGAAGCGAGCCAAGTCGCCGGTCGTCTCTTCGGCGTCGATGCGGCAATAGCGGAAGATCGGATCACAGTCGCGCAGAGCCGAGACGATCAAACCTTGTATCGTCAGGTCGGCGAGCGTCAGCGCATCGGTCGTCGCCGAACCGCTGTTCTTACCCGCGACTGCGATGTTGTGATGACGCAACTCGCGCGCGATCGCTCCCGCCCAACGCAGGACACTCGGCAGATGGACGGACAACGCGGTGATGATGTAGTCGTGCATGGCGGAGAGGCTTTCAAATCGAACCGGGGTCAGGCACTCCAACCTTCAAACGACGGCGGTTGACAAAGTGATTCACAAAGCCCGCGTCCGTCCGCCGTCGTTTGAAGTTTGGAGTGCCTGACCCCTGACTTTGATTGGTCATGGAGTCACTGCCGCGAACAGTTTCTCCGCCACATCAATCCCCGTCACTTTTGTAAACGCCTGCCAGCCGGGGACGGCGTTGACTTCGATGACATAGCAGTTGCCTTGGCGGTCGTATAGCAGGTCGATTCCTGCGATGAAGGCTCCGGTGACGGCGGCGGCGCGGAGGGCGAAGTCGATTTCGCGCGACGTGGCCTCATGCGGTTCGGCGATGGCGTTGCGGGAGACGTTCGTGCGGAAGTCGTTCGGCGAGCGGCGGCGGATCGCGCCGAGCGGCTGTCCATTGAGGACGAGGACTCTCACGTCGAAGCCTTCGTGGTCGATGAAGCGTTGGAGGTAGAGGACCGAGTCCAACCTCATCAACGTGCGGAACGTTCGATGCGCGAGATCGGGATCGCTGACCCTCACGATCCCTCGGCCTTCCGCGCCGAACAACGGCTTCACCACGACATCGCCGCCGAGTTGGTGAAAGGCCGCCAACGCGTCGTCCTCATGTTCGCAAACGATGGTCTCGGGGACGGGCAAGCCAGCCTCATACAGCTTCGCCGTGGTGAGGTACTTGTCCACCGCACACTCCAACGACTTGGGCGAGTTGATGACCATCGTTCCCGCCGCTTGCAGTCGTCCCAGCACGTCCATGCGATAGACGACCTGTTCGAGCGAACCGGGGGGCATGGTGCGGACGAGGAGGAGGTCGAAAAGAACATCTCTGAGCGGGGGACGTGAGTCCCCTGGCTCTTCCATGCGTGAAGAACCGAGGGACTCACGTCCCCCGCTCAGAAAGCGTAAAGGGCTGACGCTGGCCACCAGCCGCTCGAAGTCCAGCCGCTCGCAAGCGTCTCCCCGCGCGCGGGCCGCCCGTTCCAAGTCGCGGTAGTACCAGCTCCCTTCGCTGGCCAAGATGCCGATGTTCACAGAGATTCATCTCACGCGAGGTCAGGGTTCACAATAAGCCGGTTGTCTGACGTAGGGTAAGCGTCTCGCTTGCCCGTCATTCAAGTTGCGGGCAGACCGGCTTCGATGGAGCAGACGGGCAAGCGAGACGCTTACCCTACGTCAGATGAGGGATCTCAAATCCCAAACGACCGCTTCAGCACATCCACGTTCACGCGGCCCGCGACGTGGACTCGGCCGGTATCGACGTTTTGGAAGACGATTTCGGCGGGGCTGAAGAGCAGGGGGTCGATCTTGTAGAAGTCTCGGCCCGCCGCTTCGAACACGCTGAGGAACGGTTGGCCGTACATCGCCGAGGAGCAGGACGGCACCTTCTGGGCGATGGCGGCAATCGACTCGTCGTCGCCGTTGACCCACAGTGTGACGCGGCCTCCGTAAAGGATCGCATCGTTGGTGCGGCCGATCCCTTCGAGATCGTTCTTCGCCACGGGAGGGAGCGGTGCGGAGCCGGTTGCGCTACGGATGCGGTTCACGTCGAAACCGACTTCGTGCAGCTTGTGCAGCGCGGTTTCGATGGATCGCGCCACGACTTGCAGGTTGCCCGCCATGCTCGATGTCGGGGCGACGCAGAGGACGACATCGGACGCCTCGACGTTCGTGTGCTTGGCGATGTACTCGAAGACTTCCGCGCCGGGGAGCTTTGGCGTTTCGAGGACACCGACGACTTGCTCGGCCTCTTCGCGATACCAGAGCTTGTCGAAGAGTTGCTCCTTGGCGTAGACGGCGCGCATCGGGCCGGACCCCATCGCGAAGAACTTGCCGACGCTGACCTGCCAGCCCGCGTATTGACTGAACAGACACGCGGCGACGGGAGTGTCGGTGATGACGTGGACGTAGTTCCAACCGATGTCGCCCAGCAGTCCCGGTTCGACCGTGATGTCGGCCAGTCCCGACATGCAGATCGACGCAAGGGCACAACCCGCCTCCAGCCCCCCTTCAGCATCGACACCGAAGTCGATCAACGTGCCATCGCCCGGTTGGTCGTGTTCGATGATCCGCAGTCCCTCTGCGTCTCCGACAACATCCTCAACCAATTCCGACGCGATGGCATTCAGTTCGAGATTCATTTCGGGACGATATCCTTGGGAACGGGACGGTAACAGTCCCGAACCACACAAATGTAGTCTGGACCCCTTAGTCCGGACGAGTTGCTCACTTGAGCAGACGCATACGTTCTAGGCGGAATTGTCCGGACCAAGGGGGCCAGACCAAGGGGGCCAGACTACGGGGGCCAGACTACGGGGCGAATGGGGCGAGATCCTTGGGGAGTTCTTGTGGCTCGGAGCGTAGACGAATCTCTTCTTGGCAACAATCACACGGTTTCAGCTCGTACATGGGGATCGAGCAGATGTCGCACCAGTAGTCGGTGTAGTGGCGGCGTCCATTGTCGTCGAACGTGTAGACCGCGAGGACATTCAGATACGGCAAGCCCGCGCGGCGGAACCCAATCAGTTCGACATCGCGGTCGCGTAGCCGTTCATCTTGATAAAACGCGCGGCCCCGCCAGTCGGGGAGGATCGGAATCAGTTCGTTCTTCGTCTCCAAGGCGACTTGGTTTTTGAGTTCCTCGGGGTACGCCTTCACCCCGCGCCGCTGAAGCGCCTCGTGCGTCCTGACCACTTTCCCTTTGAACAGCTTCTTGGCGGGAGCCGGTTCCTTGGGCGAGTCGGCGACCGCGGGTTGTTCGCCCGCCACTTTCGCGGCCTTGGGTAGTGCGGGCGTCTCGTCCGAGTCGCCTCGCGCGGCGAATGTGATCGCGGCAAGGACGGCACCGGCAGTCAGTCGCCACGACCATTGGGGTCGAGTTGATCGAGTACTCACGATTCGCCGCCTCTCTCCAACGGGAACATTCCGTGTGCCGGGGCCGGGTTTAACAGCCCGTTGAAAAACGTCGGGTAAGCCTCTGGCTTGCCCCTTTTTCAACTGCATTTACGGGCAAGCGAGACGCTTACCCGACGTTATTCAACAGGCAGTTAGCCCACGCAGTGAAACGAGGCGACCCGAACACAGCGCGCGTTCGGGTCACATGTTGTTCTCGCGGTTGCTGACGCCGATTCCGATCAGTCATTCCGCGGTCGTCCGGCCAGCATGGCGATCAACCGCAGGATTTCAACGTAGAGCCAAACGAGCGTCACCATCAGACCGTAGGCGGCGTACCACTCGCAGTATTTCGGTGCGCCGTTCTGCGCGGCCTGCTCGATGTAGTCGAAGTCGAGGACCAGATTCATGGCCGCCACGATCACAACGACCACGCTGATTCCAATCCCCAGCCAACCCATGGACATGATCGACACGTTCATGCCGAACATCCTCATCAGCATCATGGCGAAATACATCATCGCAATGCCGCCGGTCGCAGCGAAGACTCCCAGTTTGAAGTTCTCGGTCGCTTTGATAATGCCGAACTGGTAGGCGATCAGCAGCGAGAAAGTCGTTCCGAATGTGGCCAGCAACGCTTGGAAGACGATCCCGTGGAACTGGATTTCGTACATGGCAGACAGCCCGCCGAGGAACAGTCCTTCAGCCAGTGCGTACAACGGCGCGGTGATCGGTGACCACGTTGGTTTGAAGCCGGTGGCGAGTCCGAAGATTAGACCGGCGACCACGCCGCCAATCATCCACGGCATCGCACCTTGCATGTTCTGGCCAGCCACCATCCCCCATGTCATCGACGCCGCGCCAAAACACAGCCCAAGCAGAATCATCGTCTTCGTTGCGGCTCCCGTGATCGTCATCGCGTTCGATGACTCGTAGGAGCCGTCGCGGAATGAGTTAAAAGTGGAATCGTTCAGTGCCGGGTTGCCGCTTCTCATGGCTGAGTTCCTGTGTGCGAGGACTGGTGGGACCGTTCCCGAGTGCGGGCGAACTATACGCACGCTTAGACGGGTTGACGAGGAGCCTCAACCGGCGAATGGCCATTCCGGATCACATGCTCCATAAAGTTGTCGTCTTCACTGGCCAAGGCACTCTGGACGGATAGGCTGTGGCGGTTGGTTCGAGTTGATTTCCATTCGTTGCACATTCGTGTTGCTCATTTTCATTGGACTCTCCATGCAAACTCGTCTTCGTTCGCTCGGTTTGGGAATTGTTGTCGCGTCGCTGATTGTGGTGGTTGTCGGGTTGTCGCGGTCTGTCGAACCGGCAACCAATGCGGCCGAGACGCTTCAGGCGGCGGGGCCACTCCAGTGGTATCGCGGCAACATGCACACGCACTCATTGTGGAGCGATGGCGACGACTATCTCGAAATGATCGGGCTGTGGTATCGCGAGCACGACTACAACTTCCTCGTCTACACCGATCACAACACGCTGGCGAACAAGGATCGCTGGGTTGAGGTCGAGAAGAACAAGGGTGGCCGCAAGGCATTCGACAAACTGAAGGCCAAGTTCCCCGAGGGCTGGGTCGAAGAACGGATGCAGCCCGACGAGAAGACAAAAGAACCGAAGCTGGCCGTGAGGCTGAAGCGGTTCGACGAAGTCGTCGCGAAGATCGCCGAGTCGGGTAAGTTCCTGCTCGTGCAAGGGGAAGAGATCACCGACAAGTTCGGCAAGTTGCCGATCCACATGAACGCTCACAACCTGCGCGACGCAGTGCCGCCACTCGGGGGTGAGAGCGTGACCGAAGTGATGCAGAACAATGTCAACGCGGTGATCGCTCAGCGCGAGCGGACCAAGCAGCCGATGTTCGTCCACCTCAATCACCCCAACTACGGCTATGGCGTGACGGCGGAAGACATCGCTCCGGTGCGCGGTGAGAACTTCTTCGAGGTCTACAACGGACATCCGGGCGTCGCCAACAACGGCGATCCCAATCATGCCTCGTGCGAACGGATGTGGGACATCATCAATACGAAGCGACTGACGGAACTCGACCTGCCGCTGCTCTACGGCCTCGCCACCGACGATGGCCACAGCTATCACAATATTCCGTCGCGCTCGGCCGAACCGGGCCGAGGCTGGGTGATGGTGCTGGCCTCCGAGTTATCTCCCGCCTCTCTGATTGAGAGCCTCGAAGCGGGCCGGTTCTACTCGTCGTCCGGCGTCATGTTGGAGAAGATCGAAGCGACCGCGAAGTCCATCACCATCACCGTCCGTCCCGACGCGAACGCCACGTACACCATCGACTTCATCGGCACACGGAAGAACTTCGATCCGAAGAGTGAACCGGTGCGAGACAAAGACGGCAAGGAACTTCCCGTCACGCGAAAGTACTCGGACACCATCGGAGCCGTGCTGAAGACCGTCTCCGGAGCCACGGCTCAGTACGACTTCAGCGGAGGCGAACTCTACGTCCGTGCCCGAATCACCTCGTCCCGCAAACATCCAAACCCCTCCACCCTCGGCGAACCCGAACAGGCTTGGACGCAGCCGGTGAGACCGTAAGCGAGCGGCAAGAAATCGCGGCCCATCGAAGCCTGACGCGCAAGCGAAGCTGCTGGTAGCCGAGCCTTCGCTTGCGCGTCAGGCTTTGATCTGCGGTACGGCAACTCATGCCGTCTGCCTACTTGCCAAGCTTCTCCTTGAACAGCTTCTGCATATCAGCCCAACTCTGTTCATCGGCGGCTTTGTTGTATTGCAGGCCGGGGAGGTTGAACTTCTTCGACACGGCATCCGCTTCGACGACAGTGAAGCTGTGCCGCGCTCCGGGATAGGAATGGAACTCATACTTCGCGGCTCCTTTGTCGAGGGCATCGCGGAACGATTTGACTGCCTCAGCCGGGATGAAGCTGTCGTCCGCGCCGTGGCAGATCAGGATCGAAGCCTTCGTCGTTTTGAGTTGCTCGGGAGTCGGCGTGACCAGCGCACCGTGAAAGCTCGCGACGCACTTGAGGTCCGTTCCGGCGAAGGCCAACTGTTGAACAGTCGATCCGCCGAAGCAGTAGCCGATTGCCGCGAGGTTGTGCTTGTCACATTCGGGCTGAGACTTGAGGACCTCGAGCGCGGCCAGCCCTCGCTTGCGCCAGTCTTCGACGTTCATGCGCACCTTCCCCGCCATCGCTCCCGCGTCCTGAGGATGCTCGACGGTCTTCCCCTCGCCATACATGTCAGCCGCAAACGCGATGTAGCCCAGCTTCGCCAACATCTCCGCCCGCCGCTTGGCATACCCGTCCAGTCCCCACCATTCATGAACAACCAACACACCGGGCCGCGCACCAGCCACGGAATCATCCCACGCCAGAAAGCCATGACACTCCAAGTCGCCATGCTTGTACGTGACCTTCTTCGTCTGCACGGCTCCGTCCGCCGAAGCCGCTAAAACCAACATACTGATCGCCAATATCACTGACCTCAACATGCTGCTTCCTCCTGAATGAATGCGTCTGCCGGGATGTGTGACCCGACTGCTTGTGGAATCAACCGGCGGTGCAGGATAACCTCCGGGCGAGATTGGCTCATGTCTGACTGACGAGAAAAGAGGACGGGGGATCGCGATGGCCTTTTCAGTGGGATTGCCTGATTACCTGACGACGAATGCGGACGGATTCATTCGGTTCACGGGACACCGGATCGGATACCACCACGTCGTGGCCCGGTTCAACGAAGGCTGTTCGGCAGAGATGTTGTGGGAAGAATTCCCAACGCTTCCGCTGGCGACGATCTACAAAGTGATCGCCTTTCATCTGGAGCATCTCGCCGACAGCAACGCTCACGTCGCACAGTGCCACGCAGCGGTCAAGCAACAGGCTGCCGAACCGGCAACCACTCCCAATCTCACCGAGTTGCGACGCCGACTGGCCCTAAAGCAGATCGCCGGGGTTGGCTGAATACATGTCGCTCACCTTCATTTTCGATGAACACTTGCGCGGACCGGCTTGGTCAGCGGCCTGTCGTCACAACGCGACGAAAGAGCCGCCACTCGATGTGGTACGCGTCGGAGATGCCGATTGCGTGCCTTGGGGACAGACGACTCCGAGATTCTGTTTTGGGCCGAACACGAAGACCGAATCCTCGTGACACGCGACCAAGCCACGATGCAAACCCATCTCGACCAGCATCTCAACACGGAACACCATTCACCGGGAGTCTTCATGATTCGCCCGCATGGCCAACTTTCTGCGGTCATCGAGTTTCTTGTCTTGGCAGACCAATTGAGTGATCCGCACGAATGGCGTGACGCGATCACGTACATCGGCTGACTGCAAATGGAACCACCAGACTCCCGATCTCACTCACCATCCCTTTCCTCTTCATTCGTGAGATTCGTGGTTGTCTTCTCCCTTCACCTCGCGTCCGCCTGACTGGCCTTCAACGGAGTGCTTGCTCTCATGACCTCGCCCTATCTCGAACTTGTTGCCTCGTTGCGGCAAGCGTTTCCTCAGCCGGTGTCGGATCGAGTGCATGACGCTTACTTCGTGTTCTCGTTTCTGCGGGCGCTCGATCAGCTTGATGAAATGAAGTCGGCGTCGCCGTTGTTGGGGGAACCGGCGGTCCTCGATTATGACGCGGCCAAGCGGTCCACGGTTGATGACGGGCCGAGACCGCTTGAGCAGGTAACGCAGACGCTCGTTGAGCATCTGTCGGGGATGTTCATCTGGGGGCATCCGCGTGCGCAGATCAACGTCATCCCGCCGCCGACGATTGCCAGTGTGATCGGTGGGCTGCTGCCGTCGATCTACAACCCAAACCTGTGCAGTGAGGAATCGTCTCGACAGGTGGCGGTCGCGGAAGTGGAAGTCTCGTCGATGACGGCGAGCCTCGTCGGGTATGACGCTCAAACTTCGGCGGGCCTCTTCACGTTTGGCGGAACCGCGACGTTGCTTTACGGCGTGAAGCTGGGTCTCGAAAAGGCGTGCCCCGGATCGGGCAGGGCAGGGCTGCGTGAGCGGGCGGTGATTCTCTGTTCCGAGCGGGCGCACTACGCCTGTCTGAGTGCGGCCAATTGGCTCGGCATCGGACAGGAGAACGTGATCCAAGTTCCGTGCGACGACCGCAACGAGATTCGTCCCTGCCTGCTGGAGTCGATGGCTCGCGACATCTTGAAGAGCGGCGGCAAGATCGCGGCGATCGTGGCGACGATGGGGACAACCGATCACTTCGGGCTGGACGATCTCGCCGCGCTGCACGACGTGCGCGAGCGGCTGATCGACGAGTTCCGTCTCGACTATCGCCCGCACATCCACGCGGACGCCGTTATCGGTTGGGCTTGGTCCGTCTTCAACGACTACGACTTCGACAAGAACCCGCTCGGCTTTCGGCATCGCACCGTGAGGGCACTCGCCGGGACGAAGCGTCGCATCGAAAAGCTCTCGCTCGCCGATTCGATTGGGATCGACTTCCACAAGACCGGCTTCTGCCCGTACGTCTCGACGCTGTTCCTCGTGAAGAATGCTCATGACTTGGAGCTGATCTCGCGCAAGCAGTCGGACACTCCGTACCTCTTCCACGACGGGCACTACCACCCCGGCCGCTACACGCTGGAGACATCGCGTTCCGGCAGCGGACCACTCGCCGCGCTGGCCAATTTGCGGCTGTTCGGCAAGGACGGGTTGAGGTCACTGCTCGGCCACGTCGTCTCGATGGCCGAAGTCCTGCGTGAACACTTGGAAGGTCACGCGGCGACGACCGTCTGCAATCGAGGCAACTTCGGCCCGGTGACGTTGTTCCGCGTCTACCCCGACGGCGTGGACACGTTCGGCGTGTTGGAACGCGAACAGAAAGACGCCTCGTACCGCGACCAACTCCGTGCCCACAACGACTACAACCGCCGCATCTTCCACCTCGTCCAAGAAGACGCACTCAAGGGCGAAGGGGTCGTGATCTCGCTGACCGACTGCTACCGCGAGAGCGACTACGGCGAACCCATGTCCGCCCTCAAAAGCTACATCCTCAGCCCCTTCGCCGAAGAGCAGTACATCGACGCCGTGCTGCAATCGCTCTGGAAGGCGCGAGCCAAGATCGCGGCGGAGAAGCCAGTTTAGTTACAGCGAATGTGCGGCGTTGGTTTATTCGTAAACGTTGAAGGCAATCATTCGGAGATGGATCGACAATGGAAAAGCGTCATCAGGTCTTCGTGAGTTCAACCTACCGAAATTTGGAGTTGGAACGACAGTCCGTCATTCAGGCATTGCTCGAACTCGACTGCATCCCGGCAGGAATGGAGTTGTTCCCCGCCTCCGACGACGATCAGTGGACTCTCATCAAGCGAGTTATCGACGACTGCGACTACTACATCGTCATCATCGCCGGGCGATACGGTTCCAACGGTCCCGACGGGATCGGCTACACGGAGAAGGAATACGATTACGCCGTTCAAATTGGCAAACCGATCATCGCCTTCTTCCACGAGTCACCGGAAAGCATTCCGTTGGACAAGAGCGAGAAAGAGCCTTTGCTCCGAGACAAGTTGGCGGCCTTCACTGAAAAGGCTAAGAGGAAAGTCGCCAAGCTTTGGAAGAACGCCGAGGATCTCAGTGGCAAGGTCTCGCGAAGTCTCGTGCAACTGAAGAAGACCCATCCGGCTGAGGGTTGGGTGAAGGCTCGGTACGCAAGCAGCCCTGAGGAAACGCTCAGGCTTCGTTCCCAAATCGACGAACTGACGGCCCGACTCAATTCGTTAACGACCGTCGCCCCTGAAGGAACCGAAACTCTGTCCCAAGGTGCCGATGTCGTCACAATCGAGTACCGGGAACATCACCAAGTTTATGACGATGATATTTTGAATCGAACTCTTCTGACGAATTGGGATGAAGTGTTCGGCCTCATTGGGCCGTTGATGTTTGAGGAAGCCGACGAAATTAGGATGATGAGCGCAATTGGGGAACACATCACGTTCAGGCAAGCACCGGCGGATTCGTACACCGTCTGCCTACCAACAGCGTCGTTCCAATTATTGAAAGTCCAGTTCGTTGCTTTGGGATTGATCACCCTGAGCGACCGCAAACGTGGGGTCCACGACAAGGGAACGTATTGGAAACTGACGCCGTACGGTGTCAACTACGTGATGAAGCTCATGGCACAAAAGCGACCAGAATCTCAATCAAACTCCGGAGGCTGCGGATGAACGCCGAAACAATTCGCGGTGAAGCGGAAGCGATCTACATGGAGCGGGTGCTTCGTGCGCAGGCGACGCCGCCTGACCAGAAGTTGGTGGATGGTTTCCGCTTGTTCGATCGTTCGCGCGGACTGATGCGCGATGGAGTTCGGCATCAGTTTCCGGATGCCAGCCCACAGCAGGTCGAAGCCATCGTGCAGCAACGGCTCGACCTTGTGCGTGAAATGCAGGATGGCAATCTCTACCGCCCATATCAGGAACCAGCGCCATGACCGGTGAAGAGTCTACCGTGATCCTCATCAAAGCGTTTGAAACGATGGGCGTTCCGTACATGCTGGCCGGTTCGTTCTCCAGCAATTTCTATGGCATCTCACGCAGCACTCAAGACGCAGACTTTGTGATTGAGTCGCGGGGTGTGACTCTGTCGGGCCTGCAACAGCGGCTTGGTCCAGCGTTTGTCTCTGTAGCAGAATTCGTGAGAATTCTGACGACTCAACGGCTCTCCTGAAGTCGTAAGATTTCTGGAGAGCCGTCAGAAGTCTTACGACTTCTGCTACAAAAAATCCCTTAACGGCGTTGACCAGAGGGGTGGCAAGCTGCCCATCGGAAAGTCCACTGGCGTAGGGATGACGGGGTTGCCTCATCCTCACAACCCCGGTGCCCGTTTTGAAGGCAATTTGCGAGACTGTAGAACCGAGACCGGACACTGTACGACACGATCACGAGCCGCGGACACTCCTGTTTTGATGTGTTCGTGAGTGGCCGCCCACGAATCCGCAGGTTGTCTTCCACGCTCAATGAAGTGCCGTTCGCTTCGGTATGCCGGTTGCTTGGCTGTGGTTTCTCGAAGGTCGGTTGCCTTACACATCGCTTGGTCGGGATCGAGTTTCCCTCACTCTTGGCGCGGTCAACTCATGCGTTTGGACAACTATTCCACCGACGGTTTCTATGACGAGATGTTCGACGTGGGCGGGCAACCACGCGGCGGGGCGGATGCCTTGGCGAAGCGGTTGGCGTTGCTGTCGGATGGCGAACTGGTCCGGAGGCAGAAGGCGGCCGACCTGACGTTGCTCAACATGGGGATCACGTTTGCCGTGTATGGTCACGAGGCAGGGACTGAGAAAGTCTGGCCGTTCGACATCGTGCCGCGCATCGTCGATGCCACCGAATGGAACAAGATTGATCGTGGGCTGAAGCAGCGCATCCGGGCGCTCAACATGTTTGTGGCCGATGTCTATGGCGAGCAGCGGATTCTCAACGAGGGCGTTGTTCCGCGAGACCTCTTGCTGTCGGCACCCTGTTATCTGCCGCAGTGCGTCGGGCTGAAGCCGCCGGGTGGAGTCTGGTGCCACATCGTCGGGACCGATCTCGTCCGCGATGCCGATGGCGAGTTCTATGTCCTCGAAGACAACCTCCGCTGTCCGTCGGGAGTCTCGTATGTCATCGAGAACCGTGAGGTGATGAAGCGGACGTTTCCGCAAATCTTCGGTGGCCTGAGAATTCAACCGGTCGAAGATTATCCCGAGCGATTGCTCGAAACGTTGCAGCACGTCGCGCCGATGAATGGTCACGCTCCGAAGGCGGTGGTGCTGACGCCGGGCATCTATAACTCGGCCTACTTTGAACACAGCTTCCTCGCACAGCAGATGGGCGTGGAGCTGGTTGAAGGCTCGGACTTGGTGGTCTCGGACGGCTACGTCTGCATGAGAACGACGCAGGGCTTGCAGCGTGTGGATGTGATCTACCGCCGCATCGACGACACGTTCCTCGACCCACTCGCGTTTCGAGCCGACTCGACGTTGGGTGTTCCCGGTTTGATGGATGTCTATCGCAAGGGCCGCGTCACGCTGGCCAATGCGCCGGGCACGGGCGTCGCCGACGACAAGGCGGTCTACGCTTACGTCCCGAAGATCATCAAGTTCTATCTGGATGAAGAGCCGATCCTGAACAACGTCCCGACGCGCATCTGTTCCGAACCGGACGACCTGCAATACGTTCTCGAACACATGAGCGAACTGGTCATCAAGCCGACGAATGAGTCGGGTGGATACGGCATCCTGATCGGACCGCGTGCCTCGAAGGACGAACTTCAAAAGTGTGCCGACCAGATTCGCGCGAATCCCCGCAACTACATCGCGCAGCCGGTCCTGTCTCTCTCGCGCGTGCCGACGATTGTGGACGATCACCTCGAAGGACGACACGTCGATCTGCGGCCTTACGTCCTGTACGGGAAAGACATCTTCGTCCTACCGGGTGGACTGACGCGCGTCGCGCTTCGCAAAGGCTCACTGATTGTGAACTCGTCCCAAGGGGGCGGCAGCAAAGATACGTGGGTGCTGGCGGAACCCGTGCGCGAAGAATTTACCAGCCGCCCGAACTTTATGGACTCGACTGCTAATGGCTCCGTACTCGCATGACAACGCTGCAGAATCAAAGCGGGAGAATCACAGATGACACAGTGCGGCTTCACTTCGTGAAGCTGCCACTCACGTGTGATTCTTGGGCGTTAGCCCTCTTGTCCGTTTCGGAGCGGGGTGGCGTCAGCCCCCTGGTTCTTAGAGTTCGATGCTATTGAAGAAGGGCTCACGCCTGAAGAACCAGGGGGCTGACGCCACCCCGCTCCGAAATTCATCGGCAGCACAGGCGAGCCGCTTGTGCTACGACACATGTCATCGGCCCAAGTCACGCCTTGCGGATTTTCTCGCGGCCTTCGGTGACGTTCTTCGTCGCGTTGCGCGTGTCCAGGACGAGCTTGCTGTGCTTCACCACGAAGTTGTGATCGTAGGCCGAGTGATCGGTCGAGATCAGCACGCAGTCTTGAGCCGCCAACAATTCGGGCGTCAACGCTTGGCTGTCCATCGCGGGGAGGTCCAGATAGTGCCGCATCTTCGGCAGCGTTGGGACGTGCGGATCGTTGTAGCTCAGCACGGCTCCGCGTTTCAGCAGCAGCTTCATCAACTCGAACGTCGGGCTTTCACGCGGATCGTCCACGTCCTTCTTGTAGGCCGCGCCGAGGATCAGAATCTTGCTCCCCTTGATCGGCTTGCTGGCGTCGTTGAGGTATTCCGCCAGCCGCGCGATGACGTAGTGCGGCATGTGCGTGTTGATCTCACCGGCCAATTCGATGAACCGCGTTTGCTCACCGTGCTTGCGAGCCAGCCACGTCAGATAGAACGGAGCGATCGGGATGCAGTGCCCACCGAGGCCAGGTCCCGGATAGAACGCTTGGAAACCGAACGGCTTCGTCTTCGCCGCGTCGATCACTTCCCAGACATCGATCCCCATCTTGTCGTAGAGCATCTTCAGTTCGTTGACCATCGCGATGTTCACCGCGCGGTACGTGTTCTCCAAAATCTTGGCTGCTTCGGCGATCTCCATGCTCGACACGCGGATCGCCTTGACGACGGCCTGCCCGTACATCGCCATCGACAGGTCGCCGCTGACTTCGTCGTAGCCGCCGACGAGCTTTGGAATCGTGGCCGCTTCAAACGTCGGATTGCCGGGGTCTTCGCGTTCGGGGCTGAACGCGAGGTAGTAATCTTGGCCCGCCGTCAGTCCGGTCGCGTTGAGGACCGGCAAGACATTCTCGCGCGTCGTGGTCGGATGCGTCGTGCTTTCGAGGACCACGAGCTGCCCCTTGCGCAGCGTCTTCGCGATCGAGTGGGCCGTCCCTTCGATGTAGCTCAAGTCGGGATCGCGGCTCTCGTTCAACGGCGTCGGAACGCAGATGATGATGCAGTCGGCTTCACCGAGGCGGCTCATGTCAGAGGTCGGCTCGAAGACGCCGTCTTGAATCAGCTTGGCGATCGCGGCGCTGTCGATGTGCTTGATGTAGCTCTGTCCGGCCTTGAGCTTATCGACCTTCGACTGGTCCACGTCGAAGCCCATCGTTTTGAAACCGGCTCGCACGAAGGCCCGGATCAGCGGCAGGCCCACGTAACCCAAGCCGATCACGCCAATCCGAGCCTGCTGGTTCGCAATCTTCTCTGCCAGTCCGTGAGTCGTCGTCATGCGCTGAACCTCTTTGAATTCGAGCCGAAACGTGATGAGTTGGGAGTGGACGAAACTCGCGCTGCCGCAGGTCATGGGCCGCACTGATGCGACTCGCCGCGCGGAGTCTGTCCCCTGAAGGGCGGACTTCTAGCAGCCGTCCCAAATTGTGAAAAGCCCCGTTTCGCAGGGTTGTGAAGAGTGACAGGAACTCCGTGATCACGACCGCTTGGCCACGCATGTTGTCGGACGAACACGAGGTCGTCACGAGTGACCAGTCGAGGCGAGAAATGCCGGACTGGTTCAAGTCGAGGTCACAGCCAAGCAGAAGACCCCTCACCCTAACCCTCTCCCCGCAAAGCCGGGGCGAGGGGACTGGAGAAGACAACTGAGACCCCAAGTCACACGTTTGAACCATGCTGAAATGCCCAAAGCTGCCTCGCCCGTGAGCGGACTCGATGCCATCCCTCATCCCGGCTAACATGCCGCCCCTCGCGGGCAGACCGCTTTCAAACAGACGGCTTAGACTTAGGAACAGTTGCCATGCAATTTGAGACTCGCTGCGTTCACGTTGGTGTCGATAAGGATTCGACTTTTCTCAGCGCGACCACGCCGATCTACACGACCTCGACTTTTCGTTGGGACGATTTGAAGACCAATCGCGGGTTCGACTACACGCGCAGCGGCAACCCGACGCGCAAGGCGCTCGAAGAAAATCTGGCGGCTCTCGAAGGCGGGATCGACTGCCGGGCGACCAGCACCGGGATGTCGGCCATTGCCGCGACGATGCACCTCTTCCAGCCGGGCGATCACATCATTGCCGGTCACGATATTTATGGCGGCACGTACCGGCTGTTCGATTCGGTCTTTCGCAAGATGGGGATCGAGTTCTCGTTCGTACGCATGGGCGATCCCGAGAACGTGCGGCGGGCGATGACCGCGCAGACGAAGTGCGTCTGGATCGAGACGCCGAGTAATCCGCTCTTGAACATCGTGGACATTGCCGCGATTTGTGACGTGGCTCGCCAAGGGAACGCGATCTCGATCGCCGACAACACGTTCTTGTCGCCGTATCTCCAGCGACCGTTTGAGCACGGTTGCGACATCGTGGTTCACTCGACCACGAAGTATCTCAACGGCCACTCGGACGTGGTCGGCGGCTGCGTCATCACGCGCCAGAAGGACCATGCCGAGAAGATCAGTTACATCGTCAACGCTCTCGGTCTGGCTTGCTCGCCATTCGATGCGTGGCTGGTGCTGCGGGGCGTGAAGACGCTCGGCCCGCGCATGGAGGCTCATCAACGCGGAGCGATGATCGTGGCGAAATACCTGCAAGCGCATTCGCGCGTCGCCCACGTCTACTACCCCGGACTGACCGATCATCCGCAGCATGAACTTGCGAAGCGGCAGCAGTCGGGATTCGGCGCGATGCTCAGCTTTGACGTGAAGGGAGGGCGGCCGTTCGTCGAGCAAGTGCTGTCCAAGTTGAAGATGTTCCAACTGGCCGAGTCACTCGGTGGAGTCGAGTCCCTGATCGAGTACCCGGACACGATGAGTCACGCCTCGATGAACGAAGCGGCGCGGCGCGAGGCGGGGATCACCGACAGTACGCTGCGCGTCTCGGTCGGCATCGAACATCCGGATGATCTAGTCGCCGACTTCGAGCAAGCATTGGCGGGGTGAAGCTGCGTGTCGGATCGCTGAAACGGTCTGATCAGCCGATCGAAGAACCTCTCACCCCCGGCCCCTCTCCCCGCAGAGCCGGGGCGAGGGGTGAGGTTTGCGGATCGGTCTCATTCCGGGTCCGCGAGTTCGTTCTTGACCGCGATGATGGCCTCGCGCTGGGCGAAGAATCCGTCGATGGCTTTCGGGTCGAAATGCGAACCGCGTTCGTGTTCCATGATCTGGAAGCACACGTCCAGCGCGATTGCCGGTTTGTAGGGGCGTCGGCTGCTGAGGGCGTCGAAGACATCGGCCACGGCGGTGATCCGGCCTTCCAGCGGGATGTCTTCGCCTGCCAAGCCTGTGGGGTAACCGGAGCCATCCCATTTTTCGTGGTGCGTCAACGCGATGCGTGAGGCCATCGACAGCAACGGCGACTTGGGCACGTCCAGAATGCGTGAGCCAATTTGAACGTGTTGCTGCACGCGATCCGCTTCGAGATCGGACCTCGGTTCGAGGATTTTCCGGCCGTCGGCGGCATGTTTCTGCACACGTTCGTACTCGTCGGGAGTCAGCCGACTCGGCTTCATCAGGACTTCATCCGGGACGCCAATCTTGCCGATGTCGTGCAACTGCGCCGCTTGCGCCAGATCGCGACAGAAGCTGGCATCCAGACCCATACCACGGGCGATGATTCCCGCGTACCGACCGACCCGCTCGACATGCCGTCCCGTGTGATCGTCCCGGTACTCGACGGCCCGCGCCAGGCAATGCACGACATCCAATCGCGAGGCTTCGAGATCGGCCGTCCGGGCGTAGACCGCTTCCTCAAGCGTTTTCGCATAGTTGCGCATCTGGTCCTGATACCGCTTGATCGTCAGCGCGTTCCGGATGCGTGGAGCCAGTTCAAACGGATCGAGGGGCTTCGTCAGGAAATCGGATGCGCCCGCTTCGAGGACGGCCAACCGCGTTTCTCGATCACTCGCTGCTGACAGGATCAGCACGGGCGTCTGGGCCAATTCGCTGTGGCTGCGAATCCACTCCAGTAGGTCCAGGCCACTGACGACAGGCATCATCACGTCGAGCACGATCAGGTCGGGACGATCTTCGAGAATCGCGTCCATCGCGAGGATCGGATCGGTCACGCCGCGCGTCTTCGCGTACCCCAAATCTCGCAGGTATTTTTGGCAGACCCGCACGTTAATCGGTTCATCATCGACGATCAGAATCTTCGCGGTCGAAACCGGGGCTGTGCTTGGAGCCAACGGCTTTGATATTCCAACCGACGGCAGCGCGACGGGCCGCGACGCAGTGGTAAACCGTGGTCGCGGTGATGTCCGAGACAGGCCGAGGAGCGGTTCCTCGGGCCGAAAACGGCTCTGAATCTCGTCCAGCAATGACGAGATGTTTCCGGAGGCGAGGAAGGCGGAACTCATGAACGGCTTTCAGAGAACGGGCGGACCGACCGGCGGGTTTTCTGGGAGCGGCGAGATCCCAACTTCGGAGCGAAACATCGGTGACACCCGGCTCGGGCGGACCTGATTCCGAAGCACCAAGTTTCAATCGGAATGTAGCTCGTAAATGGGAATGGTCTCGATCCACTGTTTCTCGTCGAGCAAACACCGCCAACTCGTGCGATCACACCAACGATCCGAACGGTCCTGATGTGTGCGTCGATGATTCCGGCGATGTCGGTTGCGACGGCTGTCGGACCTTGAGAGAGTGACCGCTCGTCAGTCGTGTCGCCTTTGTCCTCTTGAGTGAGACTCGCCATGAAGTTTCCATCTTGCCTGACGATTGCTTTGAGTTTGTCGCTGTTCGGTTGGACATCGCTCTACGCGCAGGAGATCGGGCAGGACTGGAACAAGGTCACGGCCGATGCCGGTTGGCGGGCGCGAGATTCCAGCGGCGAACTGGTCTTTCAAGACAAGCTGTGGTTGTTCGGAGGCTGGTTCGATTCGTTCCAGTCTCCACCGCGCGACGTGTGGAATTCGGCCGACGGCAAAGCGTGGGCGCTCGTCGAACAAGAGGCTCCTTGGAAGTACAGCGATCTGCCGATGACGCTGACGTTTCAGGACAAGATGTGGTTCATGGGGGGCTGGACGAATGGGCGCTTGGCGGGTCACGGCGCGACGAACGAAGTCTGGTCTTCGACCGATGGCAAACAATGGGCGCTGGAATCGAAGGCGGGCTGGAGTCCGCGGATCGCGGCGGCGGCCGTCGAATTCAAAGGCCGCATGTGGATGCTCGGCGGGACCGAGAACTACTACTTCGGTGACAAGTCGAGTTTGAAGAACGATGTCTGGTCCACGGCCGATGGCAAGACGTGGGAACTGGTCACGGCCGACGGCGGCTGGTCGCCCCGCGCGTACCATCAGGCGGCGGTCTTGAACGACAAGCTGTACGTTTTCGGTGGTGGCAACTATGTCCCCGAGTACCACGCGGTCAACGATGTCTGGTCGTCGAGCGATGGCAAGACGTGGGAGCGCGTTACCGAACATGCGGGCTGGTCGCCGCGATTGTGGTTCTCGTCCGTCGTGTATCGCGACCAGATGTGGGTTTTGGGAGGTTGGTCGAACGGACCGTCGAAAAACTGGGGCGATGTCTGGCACTCGCGCGATGGCAAGGACTGGCGGCAGCTCAAGTCGAACGTCGTCTGGAAGGAACGCCACGAACACTCGACCTACGTGTTCCAAGACAAAATCTGGGTGGCCGGCGGACACGCTCAACCCCTCAGCAACGAGGTCTGGTCGCTGGAGTTGCCGAAGAGTTTTGGAAAGTAAGGATTCCCACCCGAAGCGAGAGCGAGGCCGCGAGTTTTAGACCGCGTTGGGGAACTCCGTTAACGATTTGTTGTAGCAGAAGTCGTGAGACTTCTGACGACTCGCCAGAAGTCTTACGACTTCTGCTACGTTCGATTGGCCTCGTTTTGTAGCTCCGAAATCCTTAACGACGTTGCGTATTGGGGTGCCCACCCTGACTTTCCCGTTGTGATTTGTCGCCTCTCAGATCGGGCAGTACGATCCCGCCGCGCTGGAAGTACGAGAATCGTTGGTAGCGGGAGAGAGAGATGCCGAGACCGTTTCGCGTGGGGCTGACTTGCGATTTTTTGAAGCCGGATGGCTCGGTTGGTTTTGGAGACATCGGGCTGGATGTGCTCGCGCAGAACACGCGGATCGAGCGGGAGTTTCTTCCGGACTGTGGTGCGGAGTTGACGGCGGAAGTCGCGAATCAGTTCGACGCGCTGCTCGTGCTGGCTCCGCGCGTGACGGCTGCGACGCTGGAGGGTTGCGATCGGTTGTCGCTCGTGGCGCGGTTTGGAGTGGGTTACGACAACGTCGATGTTCCCGCGTGTACTCGCAACAACGTGCTGCTGACGATTACGCCCACGGGCGTGCGTCGTCCGGTGGCGGTCTCCGCGCTGACGATGATGCTCGCGCTGTCGCACAAGCTGCTCGCCAAAGACCGCCTGACGCGCGAGGGACGCTGGGGCGAGAAGCTGAACGAAATGGGTGTCGGTCTGACCGACCGCACGCTGGGACTGATCGGGCTGGGCAACATCGGGCGCGAGATTCTGCGCGTCGTGGCTCCGCTGGAGATGCGGCACGTCGCGTATGACCCGTTCGTTTCACAGGCCGATGCGCAGACGAGTGGCGTTGAATTGCTGAGTCTCGACGGTCTGCTCGAACAGTCCGATTTTGTCTGCATCTGCTGTGCGTTGACTCCCGAAACACACCACCTTGTGAATGCCGAACGGCTCGGCCGCATGAAGGCATCCGCGTTTCTCATCAACGTCGCGCGCGGCCCGATCGTCGATCAACAGGCTCTGACTGCGGTGCTGCGCGAACGGCGCATTGCCGGGGCGGCGCTGGATGTTTTTGAGCAGGAGCCGATCGCCACGAACGACCCGCTCCTCGGTCTCGACAACGTGATCCTGTCGCCGCACGCGATCTGTTGGACCGACGAATTGTTTCGAGGGATCGGCCAAGAGGCGTGTCGCGGGATCCTCGATGTCGCAGCGGGACGACTGCCGCAGAACGTCGTCAACCGCGATGTCCTGTCGCAACCGGGCCTCATCCAGAAGTTGGCGGGGCTGGTGTGAACTCCGCGAGTCATTCAAAACATCAACCGCGTCGTACTACTAGGTCTCAGATTCTTGTTCGCTTGCGCGGATTTGAACGGCCGCGCGATCGGGGTCAGGCGGTGCATTTGAATTCCTCTGCCCTCATTCTCTTGCCATTTCCGTCTCGATGCAGAGGTGTCCCATCGGTCAAAAAACGTTGGCAGGAGAATGGGGGCAGAAGAATGAACCCATTGAGCCGAATCGTCGCGTGGGCGGCACCTACGCCCTGACTTGGATTGCGGACAATCGCCGCGTCGTTTCACCGCGTGGGCAACGCCCCACGCGTTGAATGAAGTTCGACGTTGTTATGCCACTCGACGCGCGGGGCGTTGCCCACGCGGTGAAACGAAAACAAGCCACCACATACCCCCCTCAGAAAGACCACCATGCGAACCAACCACGTCAAACAAAAGATTCAATCGGGCGGCGTGTCGATCGGCACGTTTCTGTTCGAGTTCAACACGACCGGCATCGGTCGCATCGCGGCCAACGCGGGGGCCGAGTTCGGGCTGTTCGATATGGAACACACCGGCTGGAGCATCGAGACGATCCGCATGTTGATCGCGACGACGCGCTGCACCGAGATGATCCCGCTCGTCCGCATCCCCGCCACCGAGTACCACTTCATCGCGCGGGTGCTCGACATGGGGGCGATGGGAATCATGGTTCCGATGGTCGAGAGTGCCGAGCAGGCGGCGAAGCTCGTGTCGTCCGCCAAGTATCCACCGGTTGGCCGACGCGGAGCGGCGTTTGGCGTCGCGCACGATGACTACACGGGAGGCGACATCATGGACAAAATCCACAGCGCCAACCGCGAGACGCTCTTGATCGCCCAGATTGAGACGGCCGCCGGTTTGGAAAACGTGGAAGAGATCGCGGCCGTCGAGGGCGTCGATGTGCTGTGGATCGGTCACTTCGATCTGGCCAACTCGCTGGGCATCCCGGTGCAGTTCGATCACCCGAAGTTCATCGACGCCGTCGAGCGCGTCTTGGCGGCGTGCCGTCGTCACGGCAAGGTTCCCGCCTTCATGGTCGGCGATGTCGCGAGTGGACAGAAGCTGCTCGACCAAGGCTTCCGCATGATCGCGTACAGCGGCGACCTGTGGATTTATCAGGCGGCCCTGCGCGCGGGAGTTAAAGCGTTAAAGCAACACGGCCCGACGGAGTGAGATGACGTTCATCTCAGTTGGTGAGCCGGGCGGCGTCAGCCCAATGGCACTCACCTTGAGCGATTTTCAAATGGACGTTCAGTGCGACGTAGCTGAATTCGTGAGAATTCAGCCGGCTTTGATGGTCGTCTGAAGTCTGACGACTTCAGCTACACCCCAAAGTGAGTGCCA
>JAYTQJ010000368.1:0-9364 GCA_043746775.1 Schlesneria sp. | reverse complement strand
GACGGGTTCTAAGAACTTGTTCAAGAACCACACCAACCCGAAGCGTGAGCGTGAGTCGAGCGCCATGCGTCCTCGCTCACGCTTCGGGTTGGTGTGGTTCAAAACACGGCGTAATTCTTGGCCGATCCTTATCGCCGCGACTTGGCTGCGTTCTGTTCCGACAGCGACTCATAAAATTGCTTCACGAGGTGTTCGTACTTCGGGAGCATCCGTTCGCCGTAGGTGTTCAGCAGTTGATCTCGCAGATGAGCGGGGAGGTGCCCCCAGACATCGATCTCCAACTTTTTCTTGCGGGCGGCTTCGGCTGCCGCCTTTCGTTCAGAGTCAGTTCGTTTGTCCGAGCCTTCTGCGTCTTTGCGATCCCGATCTCCCTGTTCACTGCTGCCACCTTGTGCTTGCTGTTTGGGAGTCCCTCCCTGTGGCTGGCTATTGGTGCCACGTCCACTTGCGCCGCGACTACCGGCTCGCGGTTGCTGACCGCCTCCACCAGTCTTACCCGACTTCGATGAGCCGCCTCCGGAACTGCCCCCTCCTCCTCCGCCCCCACCACTGGGCGGCGGATTCTGAAGTTGCTTGATGAGCTCGTCGAGGTCACGGATGACCTGCTCCTGAAGCTTGGTCGTCTCGTCGCCGGTCTCTTTCCCATCGAGTTTTCTGCTGGCCGATCTCATGCCAGTTGCGACACGATCAAGCTTGTCCTCTTCTTGTTCCGGCTTGGGCTTGGTTGGGTTTTCGTCAACCTCCTTGAGCAGTTCCTTCGAGAGCTTGTCGAGCAGCGAAGGCTCCTTCGCCGGATCGGCCTTTTGCTCGGTGACATCCTTCTTAACCTCATCTTCCGCGTGCGAGGCCATTGGCTGCGAGATCACGATCACGCTGAACAGCATCGCGACGAACACCATCAAACACGACCTGTAGGATGGGCACTCTTGCCCGTCCGCTCTTGACGAAACGCTCCACCGCGCGCGGTGGTTGATGAAACCTCCGAGCGGGACGGCGTCAGACTCCCGGTTCCTAGCAAACGGGCTGACGCCCAAGAACCGGGGGGCTGACGCCCAATGGCACTCACTTTGGCAAAACATCCTGAGCGGCAAGGCGTTAGCCTCCGGTTTCTGAGCTGGAAAAGAACCGGCGGCTAGCGCCTTGCCGCTCACCGAATCACAAAGTGAGTGCCATTGGGCTGACGCCACCCCGCTCGGAAATGTCTGACGCTGGCCCGCGCGTGGAAAAAACCAAAACGGACGGGCAGGAGTGCCCATCCTACGGAAGCAATTTGTGTTCATTCGCCCTTCCCCTTTCGTGCCTTTTCGTCATCCAGAAGCTTGTCGAGGTCCAATGACTTGTCCGGTGAGTCACCCGATTTCTTGTCGCCCGGCTTCGCCTCGTCCTTCGCCCCCTCAGCCTGCGGTTTGGGATCGTCCTCCTGCTCGGGACGGCTTTGCAGAATCTTTACGATCAAGTTGCGAGTCAACTCGGCCAGTTCATCTTGTTCGACGGCGAGTTGCTCCAGTTCAGTGGCCGCTGCCGGGGAAAGGTTGCCTTCCTTGTCTCGCAACCCGTGGAGCAACTGCGTGCGTTCGAGATACTCCTCTTGGAGCAGCTTGAGCATTTTCAGTTGGGCGATCTGCGGGAGCGAGTCGCCCGGTGGACCGGCTTGTTCGGGCTTGGGCTGCTCGTGGTCAGGCTGTTGCTCGGGCGGCATCGGCGGTTGTTCGGCCTTCGCACCGTCGGGCTTGTCATCCTGCTTGAGGACCGCAAGTAGGCTTTCGATTTTCTTGGCGGCATCCCGCTCGAGCGCCAACGTCGGCGCATCGGTCTGCTTTTCGCCGAGTCGATCGGCGGCGAGCTTCAGGCTGCGCGAGGTACGTCGAAGGACCAGCGAAAAAACTTCGGCGACGGTCAGCGACTTCTCCATCCGTTCGGCTTCGGCCTGCAACGCTCGTTCGGTCTCGGCAAGATCGCGCAGCGATTTGAGTTGGCCTCGGCTGAGACTCCCTTTCGCCACGCGTTCGGCTTCCAACCGTTCGGTCTCGGCGATGACGGCCTGCTGCCGGGCGAGCAGCGACTTCAATTCGTCCTCGATCTTTTCGAGTTGCTCGACCGCCAGCCTCTCCTGCGCGATTCGCTTCTCCAGCGCGAGGTCTCGTTCGACCTGTTCGAGGTCATCGACAACCTCCTGCATCCCATCGGCCGCTTCATCGGCCTGGTCGGGGTCTTGCAGTTGCTCGTTGATTTTGTCGAGCCGCTCCTGCGCGCGGGCCGCCGCGTCGGCGGGTTGACGCAGTTGCAGCCGTTCCAGTTTGCGTTCGGCCTGCGCCAGCTTCTCACCCAGTTTCTGCTGCTTCTGACGCAGTTGTTCGAGCTGGTCGCGACGCTCGGGCGAATCGGGCTGGCCCGCCGCCTGCTGCGTCTGCTCCAGCAGATCGGTCTGTTCCTTGCGGAGCGTCTCGAACTCCTGCTGCGCCTGCTCGACCTGTTTGACGAGTAGTTCCACATCGTCGGTCGGTTCGCGTTTGAGTTGCCGATCCAAGTCGCGCAGGTCTTGCAGCGCCTGCTGCTGTGCCTGCGAGGCGGCTCCCATTTTGTTGTCGCTGATGTCGGACGCCGCCTCGCGCAGCTTGCCCGCCGTGCCGTCGTTCGTCAGTTCGTCGCGCGCCTCTTCAAACCGCTCGGCCGCATCCGGATCGCGCGGCTTGAGACTGCCAGCGGTCTGGTCGAGCTGCTTGCGGAACTGTTCGACCTGCTCGGCCAACTTCCGCTGTTTCGCCGCCAGCTTCCCGAGGTCGGCCTTTTCCTGCGGAGAGAGTTCCGCCGCAGACTTAGTCAGCGTCTGTTGCCCGAGGTCCGCCGACTCCTGCTGCACTTGTTCCTGCTCGGCGATGACCGACTGCAATTCGCGGGACACATCGCGTCGGTCGCGCCATTCGGCCAGCAGGTCCTGCAACTCTTGCAGCGTCTCGACCGTCTGCTGTTGTCGCGTTTGAGCGTCCTTCAGCGACGAGGCGAGTGCCGGTGACTTGATGGGGGAAGAGGAAGCAGAAGCGGAAGGATGTTCTGCTGTCGGCTGGTCAGCCGAAGACTTGGTTGTTGGCGGCTGGTCAGCGGGTTTTTCTGCTGACGGCTGATCGGCTGATGGCTGACGGCGGTCTCCGTTTTTCTTCTCCCCATCAGTCGGATCAGTCCGATCTGTCGCATTTTTGTCGTCTGCCTCTTTCGCGGCGCGGGTCAGCGCCCGTTCGATCTCCGGGAACTGATCGCGTCCCAAGCGAGACAACTCCTCCACGACGCGGTCGAGGCGGCGTTGAGTCTCCACGTCGTCGAGCTTGTTCGCCTGGAACTCCTCCTGAAGCTGACGGGCCTGCGACTGCACGCCGTCGGCCGGATGAGTCAGCCTCGACGCAGCCTGCCGCTGGTCCAATTCAATTCGTTGCAACTGGTCGATGTCTTGCGGACGCAGTTCGCCCGCCGTGTCGAGTTGCGTTTGCAGTTCGTTCGTCTGCTGTTTGGCTCGCTGTTGCAGCGAGGCCGCTTCCTGAAGGTCTTCGAGCAGTTCGCCGACTCGCCCCGCGAGTTCCTTCTGCTTGTCCTCCTTCGAGACAATCAGGATCGTGCGCGGCGAACTGCGACCGACGTGCCCTTCGGGCGTGAGGTCGTAGTCGTCGGTTGCTTCGGCTCGAAACACGATGCGTCCGCCGGGCTGAAGTTCCAGCTCAGCGAGCTTCCACACATGCTCGGGCGTGAGCGTGGTCGCGGGCGGCTCGCCTGCGACTGTCTTGCTGTTTTCTGTTCTAGATTGTGATGCAGAAGTTGAAGTTGAAGCAGGCGAGCCGCCCGCGACCACGGCCAGCGGGATCGACTTCGGCGCGGCTTCGTCATGGAGTTGATACACGAGACGCACCTCGCGCAGGCCGAGGTCATCCTTGGCGAGTACCTTCACCGTCAGTTCGGCATCGGGCGCGAGCTGGATGTCGGCGACGGGCGATTCGATCGTGACCTCGGGAACTAGATCGGCCAGCCCGCGCAGTTCGTAGCGCGGCGCTTCGCGATCGGTGAAACCGGCCGTGTCGGTCAACTCGAACCAGTACGCGGTGACGCCCGGCTCGGTGATCGCGAACGACGCGCCAAACGACGTGCCAACTGAGGAGACGCCAAGCGGAACGGCGGGCTTGTCTCCGATGCGCAGATTGGCTGACTGGAGCGGTTTGTCGGTTCGTCCCGTGATCTCAATCCCCGTGCCGAGCAGACCCTGCACATGGCCGACTCCCGGTGGAAGGTGTTCGGCCGGACGCTTCGAGTATTTGGGGGGAATGATGCTGACTTGCAACGATTCGAGCGTCGGCGGCTCGACGACTTCGACGCGGACGAATGGCATCAGGTCGTCGTCGCCGCCGGTCGCGCGGAATTCGAGTGGCCCGCGCGCGGCGACCCAGCTAATTGCGGCCGCTTCGCGCGAGCGGCCTCTCTCGTCGCGAATCGTGGTTTGACGGAGGGCCTCGCGCGTCGGTTCGGCTTCGTTTCCGAGGCGGTGCTCGAACCAGACTCGCTCGGGCAGGCGGCCTCGTGGGTTGATGTTGATGACGTACAGTTCCAGCGTGTCACCGCGCGCGATGAGCAGCGGCTGGTCGGGAGATGGAACCATCGGCGAGAGATCGGATCGTACGAGCCGCAACTCAAACTGACGCGGCCACGGCACGTCGGCGAACGGAAACATCAGTCGCTGGACCGACGTAGCGGCCTCCAACGGATGGAGCGCCACGACGGTGGCCACGATCGCCAACAGGATCGAACCGGCAATCGTTACCTGCCGGACGGCCTTTGTCTCGACGATGTCGCCAGGTTCGATCGTCTCCAGATCGCGCAGCGCCTGCCCGACAACGGCCCGCTGAAGTTCGGGCGACCCCGATTTCGCGTCGAGCTTGTGTTGCAGGAACTCGACCGCGCTGATGACTCGGCTGTGGAGTCCGGGAAAGCGGCGTTCGATGCGCGACGCGAGGAACGCCGTCCCGAGCGGCTGCATCAACGGCGAGATCAGTTGCCGCCACAGCATCGCCCCCGATCCGGCGAGTAACGCGAGACCGATCACCAGCCTCAGGCCGGGATCATCGAAGTGGATCAGCCAGTCGAGCACCCCCGACACAAGCAGTCCGCCAAACAGCACGAGCACGGTCCACGACAACCCGGACAGCCACGTCAGCAGCCGGACGCGACCGCGCAAGTCCGACAGATGCTCGGCAACGATGATCTCTTCGCGGGACTGATCGCGATCCGGCCGCATGGAATTCCCTCGCCCAAAGGGAGGCTGCTTTCAACCTTCCCGTACTGCTCTGTCGTGAGGATGCCTCGCGCGGCGGACATCAACGGTCAACCACGCCGCGCGAAGCATAAGGTGAGCGGCCATAAAAAGCTTACCTATCGAAGCCTGACGCGCAAGCGAAGGTCGTTCGACATCCGAACCTTCGCTTGCGCGTTTGGAAGTTGCGCGCTTTGGAGTTTTCAGCCCCAATGGGGTGGTGCTATGCCAGCCCAGGGCAACGCCCTGGGTTGACGTTTTTCCTTGAATCTCAAGCCCTGAAGGGGCGGCACTATTCCGGCGAGCAACATAGGGCCGCCCCTTCAGGGCTTGAGATTCTGTGACGACCGGAGCCCAGGGCGGCGCTCCCGTTGGTCGTTTGCCCTGGGCTGACTTACGGCTGCCCCGTTGGGGCGAAATGCCAAAGATCGCAACTTCAAAACTTGCGAGTCAGGCCTCGATCTTCAGTAGGACAAGTTTTTGCCGCTCACCCAGCATCGCGCATCGGAAAAGTCGCCGAAATCCTCAAGGTTTGACATCCGGTGGCCGATGATGAACCGATTGAGTGATCCGAGTCCGTCCTCACGGGGCGTGAGTTCGGAGAGCTCAACTGATGCTCAGTTAGCAGCCTGTTGAAGAACGTAACTTGGACGCCCTCGTCCGAGTGATTTCGAGTTGAGAACGGACGGACGAGGGCGTCCATCCTGCGTTTTTCAACGGGCTGTTAGTGTCGGCCGCGAGTTTCCAGTGGGATGAGGTGGCCAGTCATGAACGTAAAAAAGATGGCTCTGTTGGGTGGTGTCGGACTCGCGTCGGCTGCGGCAGGAATGGCGGTTCCGCAGATGTTGAGTGGTGGTGCGGCCAGAGTGGCGGCTGAGCCGACGACCGGTGATGCCGCTCACGGAGACGCGGCCGCTCACGACAAACCGGCTGCTCCCAAAAAGGAAGCCAAGAAACCGGCTGCGAAGGCAGACGATCACGCGAAAAAGGATGACGGGCACGGCGCGGCCGGACACGGCGATGCCAAAGCGGTCGACGCGGTTCCGCACGAGGGTCCGTACTTCGTTTCGTTTGGGCGGATCGTCGCCAATATCAACGAGCCGCTGCTGGCGAAATACCTGTCGCTGGAGATCACCGTTCAAACCGACGCCGAGAATGAAGCAGAGGTCAAAGCGGCGATCGAATTGCGAAAGCCGATCCTCATGACTTGGCTGGCCGCTCACATCGCCGACAAAACGCCGGATGACATTCGGGGCAAGGTGGGTGTCAATCGGCTGCGGCGCGAGATTCAAGACAACTTCAATTCACTGCTGTTCACCGATGGTCGCGAACGACTGCAAGACATCTTGTTTGAAGAGTTTCACTACCAATGACACTTTCCGCGCACGACTTCACGCGGCCACCGCGTCTGCATCCGGACCATCAGTCGAAGCTCACGCTGTGGCTTCGACAGGCGGGTTCGTTTCTGGCGGAAGTGTTCACGGGATTGTCGTTGCCGACCACGATTCGCTTTGAAAGCTGCGCGACGGACTGGCCCGTCGATTCCATGAAAGACTGGCCCGATCGGACGCTGGCCTACCAAGTGACCTTGGCTGGCTGCGATGCTCCCTCGATCTTGGCGATCCCCAATCCCTTGGCGGTGTCGATGATCAGCGGACTGCTTGGCGAGAACATGACCGAGTTGCCCGCAGAGCGAGACCTCTCCGCAGGTGAAGCGTCGGTCGGCGAGTTTCTGGTTGCGACAATTCTCGGTGGGCTGACGGAAGCGTGGGCGGATGAAACGCGTGTCATCCGACTGCAAGCGGCTGACCGCGAACTGCTGCTGCGTCGCTCCAAGACCTTCAAGCCCTCGGAACCGATTGCGGTCTGTCGCCTCTCGATGGAAACGGCCGCCGGAACAGCGCAATGCTGCTGGATGCTTCCTTTGGAGTTCGTGCAGACACTGTTCGGCACCACGCAGCGAACTCGCAACGCGACTCCCGACGCCTCGACGCGAGTTCAGTTGGAATCACTCGTTCGAGGCATGAACACCGAAGTTGCCGTTCGACTGGGCAGCGTCCAACTCTCGACTCCACAACTGGCCAATCTGCGTGTGGGCGATCTCGTGGTTCTCGACCAACGAGTGAGCGATCCGCTCCAAGCGACCATTGGAAACGAACCCCGATATCTCGGATGGCCGGGGCAGGTTGGAGAGCGGCAAGCCTATTTGATTGATACAGAAGTCCGTCGCCGTCAGCGTTCACAGGAGGCGGCACGGGCCGGTTAGCAGCCTGTTGAAAATCGAAGAGTCGTTAATTCAGGGAAAGAATGCGATGACAGAAACGTTGGACGCCGTGATGGCAGAAGTGGAAAAGGAGCTGAATCCGCAGGAGAGCCATACGACAACTGTGGCCGCAAAGGCTCCCGCATTTTCACAGCTCACACCGACGAAGGCCGCATCGGGGAAGTCGCTGGACCACTTGTACGGCGTTCGTCTCGACGCCGAAGCGGTGTTGGGGCGAGCCACACTGTCGGTCGAAGAGATGCTCGATCTCGGGGTTGGTTCGGTCGTCGAATTAAACCGCCTCGTTTCGGAGCCGGTCGATCTGATCGTGCAGAACGTCCGTGTGGCACGCGGTGAAGTTGTCGTGGTCAATGACCAGTTCGCGATTCGCATCACGGAAGTGACCGGGGCTTCACACTGATGTAGGTCACTCTGCCAAGGAAGGCGGTCGCCATGCTTCGCAACCTGCGAATCTTTTTGTTCGCCTGTCTTCCACTGCTGGCGTGTTGGGCGGTCACTGCTCACGCCGAGGAACCACGGATTCGACTGGCTGGGCTGGAAGAAGTTGTTCCAGAGCTTGTGGCCTCTTCCGCCGCGACCACTGCGGAACCGAACGCTCTCGATTCCGAAATGACCTACAAGCCGGAGTGGCCCGCGCCGCCCGACACGGGTGCGATGCTGTTGCGATTGGTCATCGGGACGGTCGTCGTCCTCGGCCTGTGTGTCGGATCGCTGTGGTTCGGCAAGCCGTGGTTGATGCGGCTGCAACTGACGAACACGACCGGGCAAACGATGCAGATTGAAGGGACCGTGGCCCTTGGCAATCGCGCCGTGCTGTACCTCGTCAAGATCGGGGATACGCAGCTCGTCGCCGGGACCGACGCGACGGGGTTGAAGTCGCTGATCGCGCTGCCCGCTTCGTTCAAAGACACGCTCGATGGAGAGCCGCCCCACATTGAAATGGTTCCATCCGCCGAACTACCGACTCACTTCGCCCTCACTGCGGCCGACAGATTGACCTGACTCAAGACCGCACTTGCCTGCTCAAAGGATTGAGCCATGTCCAACATCGAACAGGTGGCCGAACGACTGGCCGAGTCGAACTTTCTTCAAAACCTGTCGCCGCCGTTGCAGATGGCGCTGTTCTTGGGAAGCCTCGTCCTGTTGCCCGCCGCGCTGGCGAGCCTGACGTGCTTCACACGCATCATGATCGTGCTGTCGTTCGTGCGACGCGGCCTCTCGACGCAGGAAATCCCGCCCAACTCGGTGCTGATCGGGTTGGCATTGTTTCTGACGGTCTTCGTCATGGAACCGACACTCACCAAACTGAACGATCATGCCGTGTTGCCCTATCTGAAGGGAGAACTCACCGGCCTCGATGCGTTTCGCCGGGGAGCCGACATTCACAAAAGCTTTATGTTGCGGCAAACCCGCAAGCACGACTTGGCGCTCTTTGCTCACATGTCGAAGGCGGGGCCGATCCATTCGCCGAGTGACACGCCGATCACCGTTCTCATTCCCGCATTTATTATCAGCGAGTTGAAGACGGCATTTCTGATGGGGTTCTGCATCTATATCCCGTTTTTGCTTGTCGATATCGTTGTCTCCACCGTCTTGATGTCGATGGGCATGATGATGATGCCGCCGGTGATTGTCTCGACCCCGTTTAAGGTGTTGTTGTTTGTGCTGGCGGATGGCTGGCATCTCGTGTCGCTGTCGATCAATCAGAGTTTTGGGTAGCGGCCTCGATTGTTTATGCCTCGCGCTGCAGAGAGTGAGCGGATTCTGAGCTGGGCGGCGTAAGCCCCCTGATT
>JAYTQJ010000367.1:0-1834 GCA_043746775.1 Schlesneria sp. | reverse complement strand
CGGGGCCTTACGGCACCCGGCTCACCAAACTCGGGCAGTTGTTGATACGCCAGTTCTAACGGGGCGAGCAACGTTCCGCTCCGTTCCTCATCCCGTCGCCACCGACTCGAAGTGTTCGACGGGATTGCCGCGACCGAGCAGTTCGCGCTCGATGGCGGCCTTCAGATGTCCCGGCGGGGCGGTGAGCCAGCGGACTTCGTCGGCCTGAAGGCTCGCGGCGGGATGGCCGTCGAGGTAGGCGACTCGGTTCGACGCGGTGCTTGGAATGCGATCGTGCTTCGTCAGGATGCCGATCAGGTTCAGCGGATCGGCCGCCGAGACGACGAAGACCTCATGCGGCGGCGTTTCGTCGCGCAGATGCCGCAACTGTTTGATCGTGTCGGGCAGGGCGAACTGTTCACCGGCGACTCCTGTGATGAAGCGACCTCCCCGGATTTCGCCCCGCGCTTCGAGGCGTCTCAAGACTTGCAGGACTTCAAACCACGGAGGCGCGCCAAATTCGCGCGTCAGCAGATCGCGAAAGACCACGCCCCAGCGTCGGAGAAGCTGCCACGCCCAGTCCTCGGCGATTCGTTTGGTGTGGTCACGAACTTCGATAGTGGGTCTTAAAGTAGCCATCACCGCTCCGCGTGATGAGCCTTTTGGAATCAGATGCTCACTTGCAACAGGCTCATCACGCGGAGCGATGATGGCTACTTTGCGCAGTGACCATCGTCCCAGCGCGACCTTCGTTGTGCGCGTGCGTTCGGCCCGATGGCGCGCGGCCGCTCGGCCGTGAGGCTTCTTCTCCGCGATCAGTGTCCGCAGTCCGGCGAACCCGTCGGCCGTGAGCCAGCCGCGCGTGACCAGCTCACCCAGCACATCGTCCAAGTGAGACGGCAGCATCCGCGTCGTCGCGAGAATGTCCGACGCGAACACCGCCCCGCGCGCCGTCAGCAATTCGATCACCTCGACGGCCGGGCTGCTCAGTCCCTCGGCATCGGGTTGAGGCGCGTGGGCCGCCAGCCAGTCGATGTCCTGTCGCAACACGATCGACACCGGCGCGACGCGAGTCAGGCTGGCCATCGGTCTCGAACGATCTGGATCCCGCACCGGCGGGAACATCCGCCCCCAACCGACCTCGCCCGTCAGACACAGCTCATCGAGCCACGCCGCTTCGTATCCCTCTAACCGCGCGGGCAACAGATCGCGTTCCCACGCCACGGCCGGAATGTCCAGCCCCTGCAACTGAGCGATCACCTCGAACAACCCACTCGCTCCGCCGCGCTTCATCCCCGGCATCAGCCCGTGATGCCGCGCGAGGAACCTCATGAAGACATCGACCGACACCGGCTCGATCTGCTTGCGCAGCCCCTCCAGCGTGAGGCGGTGGATGCGAGCAAGCAGCCGGCGATGGCACCATTCGAGGGAAGGTTGAGGGTCGAGGGTGGAGGGTGGGGGGGCAGAACAGAACGGTGCGGAACGCCCTTCATCACTCGCCACTCGCCACTCGTCACTCACCACTTCCGTGAAGCGGCCTCGCAGCACGACACCTTCGCCTTCGAGTGCCTCCAGTGCGGCATCGGTCTGACTGACGGTGAAGCCGAGCCTCGCCGCTGCCGCCTCACCGGTGATCGGCCCGCAGATTTCGAGCAGCCCGCGCAGCATGGTGACGCGAGCCTCGATCGAGTCCCAATCGTGACGGACCTCGGGTGGAACAGTGACGAGCGGCGCGAGCGTCGCATCGGGAAAGGCCGCCAGCGCGAGGGGGACTCGCTCGGTGGCAGACCAATAACGGACTTCTTGGCGAGCCGGGTGCCGTAAGGCCCCGGGTTCTTCATCGAAAGACACCTGG
>JAYTQJ010000366.1:0-9367 GCA_043746775.1 Schlesneria sp. | reverse complement strand
GTTGGTCTCGGCCTTCGTGGAAGTAGGTGAGGCGTTCGTGGTCGAGGCCGAGGATGTGCAGGATGGTGGCGTGGAGGTCGTGGACGTGGACGGGGTGTTCGGCGGCGCGGAGGCCGAAGTCGTCGGTGGTGCCGTGGGCCAGGCCGCCCTTTACCGCGCCTCCCGCCAGCCAGACTGAGTAGCCCCACGGGTTATGGTCGCGGCCCTTGCCCTGTTCGCTCATCGGCATGCGGCCGAACTCGCCGCCCCAGATCACCAGCGTGTCGTCCCACAGACCGCGTCGCTTCAAATCGGTGAGCAGCGCGGCGACGGGGCCGTCGGTACGGCGGCTCATCTCGGTGTGATTGCTGAGGACATCGTTGTGAGCGTCCCAGCCGTTCGTGTCGCCCGAGTAAAGCTGCACGAATCGGACGCCCCGCTCCAACAGTCGCCGCGCGAGCAGACAGCGCGTGCCGAACTCGGCGGTCTTCGCATCGTTCAGGCCATAAAGCTGCTGAGTCTCCGCCGTCTCCTGCGTCAGATCGACCGCCTCGGGCGCGGCCGACTGCATGCGGTAGGCGAGCTCATACGATGCGATGCGAGCCGAGAACTCATCGGCCTCACCGTGTTCGTGCCAGTGTTTGCGATTGAGTTGCTGCGCGAGGTCCAACACGCGGCGCTGCTGTGATTCGGTCAGGCTGCTCGGACGATTCAGATTGAGAATCGGCGCGTTGCCCGGACGAACGGTCGTCCCCTGAAAGCTCGCGGGCAGGTAGCCGCTCCCCCACGCGGGTGGTCCCCCCTTGATGCCACCGCCGGGATCGGGGAGGACGACGAACGCGGGCAGGTTCTGGTTCTCAGTCCCCAATCCGTATGCCACCCAACTGCCGAGGCTCGGCCGGCCCATCAGGATACTGCCGGTGTTCATCTGATAGACCGACTGCGGATGATTGACGCTGTCGCCGTGACAGCTTCGCAGCACGCAGAGTTCGTCCGCGTGACGAGCGATCTCGGGGAGGAAGTCGCTGATCTCCAGCCCCGACTCACCGTGCTTGCGAAACGGTTTGACGGGACCGAGCAGCGGGTTTGTCGCCACCTTGCGGCGCGTCATCACCTTGCCAAACTCTTCGGGGAGCGGCTTGCCCGCCTGCCGGATCAGTTCCGGCTTGGGATCGAACAGATCGACCTGACTCGGCCCGCCGTGCATGAAGAGATAGATGACGCGCGTCGCGCGCGGGACGACATGCGGTGGCCGGGGCATCATTGGGGATGAAGCAGCGGGAGCAGCGATGGCTCGCCGTTCGTCGGCCAGCATCGCGGTCAACGCGACCGCGCCGAAGCCGCCTCCCGCTTCGATGAGGAAGCGGCGGCGAGAGGGTTCGAGAATTGAAGTCTCGGCAGAGGTTGGCATCAGGGGATTCCGAATCGCGTTTGTGAGATGGGCACTCTTGATGCGCCTGCCAAAAGTAGCCTTCATCGCTCCACGTGAAGTGAGCCGAATGGCGAACGACGTATTTTCCGGGAATTGGGTCGCTGGTGACTCGGCTGTCTTCACGCGGAGCGATGAAGGCTACTTTTGTCGGTCACGTCACTCTTGCCCGTCCTGTCTTACCGGCCTGTAGAAAAACCATCCCACCGGGCTTGTCCCATTGGTCTCTACACAACAAGACAAGGTCAGCCAAAGTAGCCATCATCGCTCCGCGTGATGAGCCTTGTACCAGCGACATTCAACCGTTCTCAACCGGCCGCTTCACTTCGGCGTTGTTTTGGGTGTTCATCGACTTCTATCAGAGGCCGAATCTTCGATGAGCGCCGAATGCGAATTGGGCGTCGGTTCCGCGCGGCTCATCACGCGGAGCGATGATGGCTACTTTGCTTTGGCAGTTTGTCAGTGGTCGCGGGGGAAGGCGATGTCGGCGGGGTGTTGTCCGTCGAGGATGACCTTCGATTTCGCGCGGGTCAGCACGTCGCGAAACGTCTCCATGTAGAGGCGATTCATCGTGAGCAGGCGCGAGGCCGGATAGCCTCGACCGCTGGAGGTCGCATCGCGCGACAACTGTTCGACCAGCGTGAGGAAGCGGTCGGCAGTGCCGCGTGCGGCGGAGGTTGTCGTTTGGCGAGCCTGTTCTGCGGAGTCCGTGAGCTGTCGCGCATCGGCTTGAGATTCGGCGAGGCGTTGTTCGGCGTAGGACCGCGCGTCGTGAATGGCTCGCGCGCTGTCGGCTCGCGCGTTGGAGACATCCAGGAACTCGGCCTTCACGCGCGACGGGGGATCGGCTCGGTCGATCGTGACTTGCTCGACCTCGCACCCGAGCCGTTGCCGCGCGGCGGCTGTTCTGACCGACTGCCTCAAGCGGTTGTTCAGTTCCGCCAGACCCTGCGTGTGAACGAAATCGACGCCACTGCGTGAGACGAGATCGGCGGCGGTGGTCTCAACCATGAGTTGCAACCGTTGTTCGGGACGTTCGCATCCGTAGAGCCAGTCGGCGAGGAACTCTTCCGAGACGCGGTACTGCACGACGATTCGCAGTTGCAGCAGGTTCTTGTCGCCGGTGAGAAACGTCGTCGGTGCGGAGGACGCGGGTTGCAGGAAGGCGTTCGGTTCGACGGTCGTTTCGCCGAGAGTCAGCGTGCGGATGGCGTTGAGGTTGACGCGATCAACGCACACGAACGGCCACGGGAGATCGAACCGCAGGCCACTGGTTCGCGCGGGGAAGACCGCGCGGCCGAAGCGTCTCACGACCGCGACTTCATTGGCGGGAACGGTGAAGAACCCGGTCGCAAAGTAAGCAACAAAAAGGACGGACAACAACAGCCAACGCGCACGTCCTGTTTTCATCGTGAAGCTCCCGCGTTGGCGGGTTCGAGGGCAGAAGGTTCCGTGGCGCGCGGGGACTCGTGCGGCGCGGGGACTCCTTCCACAAGCAGCTTCAGCAGGCTGTTTGAGGCGGACAGAACCAGCGTCGTCCGTTCGTTGAGGATGTGTTTGTAGGCTTCAAGCGTTTGCAGCACTCCAGCGAACTCGGGGTCGCGGGCATAGGCTTTGTTGAGGATGCGGATCGCGGCGGCATCGCCTTCACCACGAATCCGTTCGGCTTCCGCGCTGGCTTTGGCCATGAGTTCGCCCGCTTGGCGATCGGCTTGGCTGCGGATCATGCGGTTCTCGGCGAGGCCCGCGCTGCGGTAGCGTTCGGCGATCTTCTGTCGCTCACTCCGCATCCGCTCGAAGACCGCCTGCATGTTTCCGGTCGGCAGATTGAGGCGGCGAATGCGCACGTCCACGATCTCGATGCCGAGCCGGTCTCGCAGCGAATCGTGTTCGTCGCCGCGCTGCATTAACTCGTGCTGAATGTCGGCGGAGAGTTTTTCGAGCGGCCCCAGTTCGTCGGCGGGAGCCGCTTCGGAATCGGAGGCGGTGAGGAGTTCGGTCAGCTCGGCCCGACCGACTCGCTCGGTGAGGATCGACTGCAAGCGGCTGGTCAGTCGCGCTTCGGCCACTTCGACTCCGCCGAGGCTGCGGAAGAAACGGACGACGGGACGTTCGAGCAGTTGAGTGCGGTCGGCTTGAGGCGGACGATCGAGCGGCGTTGAGCCGGTCACTCCGTCGGCGATCCGCCACGCGACGAAGGCTTCGACCGTGACGTTCTTGCGATCGCGCGTGAAGGCTTCGCGCCCGGCGGGAGACAACAGTTGCAGGCGGTGATCGAAGCGGCGCACCGTCTCGACGGGCCACGGTCCCTTGAACTGCAAGCCGCGCTGCTCAGGCTGGTCGTAGACGGCGACGATGCGTCCGAAGCGTTCGATGAGGACGAACTCGGTCTCATCCACGAACACGATCATCGTGGGGAGCAGTGCCGCAACGACGAGGCCCGCCAGCCAAGCGGCGATGCGCGGGCGACGTTGTGGGAGCGGAGGGTTGCTGGTGGGACTGACGTTGGCAGACATGGCGAGTTTCGTGGGGCAGGCTTTTGGAATTGAGTAGTGCAAAGACCTGATTCCACCGGGGCAAGCCCGGTGGGGTGGTGTTTCGACAGGGTGTTAGCGGTTGAGCCATTGGGCGGACTTCATGACGCGCGTGGCGTCGGGCGACATCACTTCGGCCTCCGGCCCAGACACGGTCACTTCGAGCAGTTGCTTGTTGTGGATCAGCAAGCGGCGGCGAACTGCCTGTGCCCCCCAAGCATCGTTGACGACGACGATCGACTCCATCCAGTGCGACTTGGAATCGAGCAGCCCGGAGTCGAGGACTTTGACTTCGCCCAGAGTGCCATTCGCCTGCGTGGCCTCTTGCAAAACCTTTGTCGCCGACTTGTTCAGCAGTTCACGGGCGACCGAGCAACTGCGAATGGTGACGCCGGGGTTGCGGCTGAACAGGTGGTATTCGACCTGAGAATAGACGCTGCGTTGTGAGGGCGATGCGGGTAGATCGACTTGGAACTTTCGTTCGCGATCTGTGATGCGGAACCAGCCGTCTTGGAGCGGGCTGATCGTGGGTCGAAACTGGTCCAATAACGCCGAAGCGACCAGGGCGAGGTAGCCGACGACTGGTAGCAGGATCGCCACCAATACGGCGCGTCGCCCCCAACGTTGGGAACGAGACAGCGGTGCGAGTTCCGCAGTGACGTTCTCTTCTCCGTTGAGAAAAGTTGTGGAGAGATCGAGCTTCATGGAGGGACTCGGGGCGAGATCGGGGAGGCAACGAAAGTGTCTTAGCAGGCCGTTGAAAAACGTAGGGTAAGCGTCTCGCTTGCCCCTTTTTGAACAGCTTTCATGGGCAAGCGAGACGCTTACCTTACGTAAGGTCGCTACAACACCAACCCGCAGCGTGAGCGAGGACGATTTCACGCGGCTGATACCGAAGTCCTTGCTTACGCTGCGGGTTGGTGTGGTGCGAGATTCTAGGAGTCGCGCGCTAGCAGACGCAATTGGCGTCTCGGCAATGACGGCAGTGTCGGTGAGATTGTGCGGCTCGCGATGCCGTGGGGTGGGGCTTATACTCCCGCCCCGCAAGACCAAAGGAAAAGCCCCCTCACCCTAACCCTCTCCCCGCCTGCATTCGTTTCTGAAGACAGGGCGTGGCGAGGGGACATGAGAGAAGAGACCACCGCATGTTGCTGTTACTCGTCGCGCTGTTGACTGCGCCGCCGGTTGAGACGGATTCGGTGGCGGAAGCGAAGCACATTGCCAACGTGCGGCAGGTCACGATGGGGTTGCCTCGCGCGGGGGAAGGGTACTTCTCACCGGGGGGAGACACGATCGTTTATCAGGCGTATCCGGTCGGGTATCCGTTCTATCAAATCTACGTCCAGAAACTGGACGAGAAGACGCCGCGACTGCTCAGCACCGGGCGAGGTCGCACGACGTGTGCCTTCTTCAACAAGGAGGGGTCGCAGATTCTGTTCGCCTCCAGCCACACCGATCCCAAGATCGACGAGACCGAACTGGCGGCGCGGGAAGAGGCGGCGAAGGGCGGGCGGCGGCGTTATCTGTGGGACTTCGATCCTCACATGGAGCTGTATCTCGTCAACGCGAACGGCACCGGAATGAAGCGACTGACCGATTCGTCCGGCTACGACGCGGAAGGAAGTTTCTCACCCGATGGCAAGCAGATCGTCTTCACGTCGTCGCGCGATGGCGATCCCGACTTGTACGTGATGGACGCCGATGGCTCGAACGTCAGGCAGCTCACCAACACGCCCGGCTATGACGGCGGGCCGTTCTTTTCGCCCGATGGCAAGTGGGTGATCTTCCGCTCGGATCGTCAGAAGGAACACATGCTGCAATTGTTCGCGATGCCGCTCGAAGGGAAGACCGCCGACGGCAAGACCGAAGTCCAACTGACGAACAACCTCGAACAAGTGAACTGGTGCCCGTACTTCCATCCGAGCGGTAAGTACCTCATCTGGTCGGGAGCCGATTACAGCAAGGGGCCGACTTCGGCGCACTTCAATCTCTTCACGTTGGACCTCGATTGGAGCGGCGGGACGCTCAAGGGGGGCGAGGTGAAACAGATCACGCACAGTTCGGCGGCCGATGTGCTGCCGGTCTTCAGTCCGGATGGGAAGAGTCTGATGTGGACTTCGACTCGCACGCCGGACGGAACGAGCCAGCTTTGGATTGCCGATTGGCTGCGCGGTCGGGAGTGATGGCGATCGACTGAAGTCCGGTTTAGCTTTGTTCGCCGGACTTCGCTTGCGCGTTTTGAAGTTGCGCTCTTTTGTCTTTCCGCCCCAACGGGGTAGCCCTAAGTCAGCCCAGGGCAAGCGACCAACGGGAGCGCCGCCCTGGGTCTCAGTCGTCACAGAATCTCAAGCCCTGAAGGGGCGGCCCTATGTTGCTCGCAGGAATAGGGCCGCCCCTTCAGGGCTTGAAAATCACGATCAACCGCCAACCCAGGGCGTTGCCTTGGGCTGACATAGCACCGCCCCGTTGGGGCTGAAATCACCAAAGGTGCAACTTCAAAACTGGCGAGTCAGGCGTTGGTCTCCAGCGAACGGCAGGAAGTTGGCGTAGTGTCGAAACTTTGGCGGACGGATTCCCACGAAGGCGTGGCTTCGCGCGGATCTCTTTCCAATCAACGGGCCTCGCGCCGCCCCACAATCTATGGAACATTTCAAGATGTCGAGCATTGTCCGATCGAAGAGTGGGTTGTTGTGCGGGATCGTTCTGCTGGCGGTCACCGTCTTGGCGAGCGGTTGCAAGCCGAAGACGCCAGCGACGGGAGCTGGAGCGGCTGCCGGAGCGGCCACCACCGGCGAAGAGGGATCGCAGGTCGCCACATCCAAGAAGGCTCCTGGCGGGATCGTGCCGATCAACCGCGAGCCGAAGTCGATCGAAGGGAATTGGGTGATGGTCGTGACCATGCAGGGGCGCGATCATTACATCTGGGTCGTCAAGCTGGTTCGCGATGCGGACGGCAAGTTCAGTGGTTCGATCATCGACAGCAGCAAGGACAAGATGGCCCCGGAAATTGCTTCGACCATTGTCGAAGACCAGACGGTCAAACTGGGGATCAAGAATTCACAGGGGACAATCAACTTTGAAGGCCGCTTCGACGGGAAGCTCATTCGTGGAACGCTCTCCAGCGGGCCGCAAGAGGTGTATCTCGGGCGAATGCTCAATACGGATGTGTCGAGCCTGACGGGCTTCGCGGACGATGCTGGTCCCCCCGCGTCCGATATCTTCGAGAAAGCCTTCAAGGCCATGAAGGAGCAGCCCAACCTGAAGCTCATCATGAGCATCGCTCACGAATACCCGACCAGCCCGGTTTCGTTTGAAGCGATGAGCATGTTGTTGCAGGTCAGCAGCCGGTTCGAGATCACGAACGACGAAGTGTTGGCGATGATTGGCGAGTTGCTCCGCTGTGCCGAAGCGTGGGGGCCGAAGATCCTGGCCAAGACGGAATTGCAGTGCGGCGAGCATCTCATCGCGACGCGACGCCTTTCGGAAGAGGGGCTGAAGCACCTCGCGCGGGCCGAGGAACTGAGCGGCGATTCGACCGCCGAGTTCAAGCAGTACATCGCGACCCTGCGCGACGCGGCCGCCGTGCAAATGGCTTTGGAGAAGATCACGTCCGTGGCCGAGGCCAACCGCGCCGAGGCGAATCTCGAACTGAAGGAGTTGCTGAAGAAGCAGCCATTCAACTCGGAAATCCTGATCGCGCTGGCCGGTCACGCGCAAGCGACGCAACAGCTTGAGGACGCGATTCTGTACTACTCGGACATCGTCGCCCTGCCACTGCTCGAACAGTTTTTGATGTCAAAACGTGCGGGGCAACCGGCGGGTGATCCCACGCCGTCCGAGGAACTCAAGAAGGTGTGGACCGAGCGGCATGGAGACGACAAGGGACTAGAGGCCCATCTCACGACAGTCCACCACGCGAAGCTCGATGCGCTCATCAACGAGGTGCGCGAGAAGGCTCCCGTGGCAACCGACGCCGATCCGAAGGCCGTTCCCGGCGATCATGCCGTGCTGGTGGAGTTGTTCACCGGAGCGTTGTGCCCGCCGTGTGTCGCAGCCGATCTGGGCGTCTCAGCGCTCGCGCGGCAATACCCCGCTTCCGAAGTCGTGACTCTGCGCTATCACCAGCACATTCCCGGTCCCGACGGCATGACCAATCAAGACAGCGAAGATCGGTTCGCGTTCTACGAAGCGGGAGGCACGCCGACCGTGACGATTGATGGAATGGTCGTGGATTCCAAACAGTTCCCGTACACGGGGCCGCTGCAATTCACGCAGTCGGCGTACAACAATCTCCGCCAGTTCGTGGACCTGCGTCGCAAGCAATCGACGCCGATCCGCCTGCAACTGGAAGCTTCGGTCAAAGACGGCGAACTATCCATCAACGCCAGTGCGACGGGCTTCACCGAAGAGGAGCTTCCATCACTGAGGCTGCGTTTGGCGCTGGCTGAAGAAGTTGTCGCGTCCCGCGCGCCCAACGGCATCCGTCAGCACGAGATGGTTGTCCGTGAAATGCCCGGCGGAGCACGCGGCATCGCACCGAAGAAGGGCGAGTTGAAGTACAGCTACACCATGCCGGTCGCGGACCTGCAACTGCACCTCGACGAGTACATCCAACGGTTCGAGTCGGGGAACAAGATCGACTTGCCAGCCGAGATGAAGCCGCCCGTGAGAGGATCGTTGCAACTGGTTGGATGGGTGCAGGTCCAAGGAGACAAGGCCACCGAAGGCCAAGTCCCGCCGAAGCTGATCCTGCAAACCGCCCTCGTCCCGGTGACGGGCTTCGTCGCGCCGACGGCACCAGCCCCAACGGCGACTCCCAAAGAGGAGCCAGCGACCAAGAACAACGCCACTCCGGCCGAGTCCACGGTCAAGCCGCCCGCACCGGCGCTGCCCGAGTAGGTCGGAACAAAATGGAGCGTAGGACGGGCACACTTGCCCGTCTGCTTGGAAACGCTCATCCGCGCGAAGTGAAGAATGGCCGTGCGACAGAAAGCCGGACGGGCAAGAGTGCCCGTCCTACATTGCCACACGACAACCCAAAGTCGTTTGGTGGAATCTGTCAGCCGCTTGCGATGTCGCCGCTCAGCTTGGCAGGAGTGCGGCGAGGTCGGCGTGAGGCCGGGCGATCACGTCGGCGAGGATCAGCTTGCCGCCGAGTCGTTCGACCGTTTGGCGACCGACTTCGATGGCGGTCTGCACGGCCGCGACATCGCCGCGGATCATGATCGTCACGTAAGCCGCGCCGATCTTTTCCTTGCCGGCCAGCGTCACATTCGATGACTTGAGCATGTCGTCCGTCGCATGCAATGCGGCGACGAGTCCTTGAGTTTCCAACAGTCCGAGGGCTTGAGTCGTGGTCATAACGTTCTCTTTCGGGATGCGCGAATCGTAGACACCGAGTAACGGGCTGAACGCAGGTTTGGAA
>JAYTQJ010000365.1:0-9368 GCA_043746775.1 Schlesneria sp. | reverse complement strand
CGGCATTCATCGCGGATTCAGGGGACTCACGTCCCCCGCTCCGAAAGACAAAAGAGAGAAGCACGGCTAACGCCCAAGACGCAACTACGGCAGCAGGTCTTTCACCGTGTCGCGTTCTTGCTTCAGTTCGGTGACGGTCTTGTCAATCTGGCTGCGGCTGAAGTCATCGACTTGGAAGCCGGGGAGGACGCGCCAATTGCGGCCGTCGCTGGAGAGCGGGAGCCCGACGACGAGGCCCGCATCAATCCCGTAGCTGCCGTCGGAACAGACGGCGGCGCTGAAGCATGAGCCGGCGGGTGTCGGGGTGATGATGCTCTTGATCGTGTCGAGGGCCGCGTTGGCGGCGCTGGCGGCACTCGATGCCCCGCGGGCCTTGATCACCGCCGCGCCGCGTTGTTGCACGGTGCTGATGAAGTCGCCTTTCAACCAGGCGTGGTCGGTGATGACTTCCGTCGCGGGCTTGCCGTCGATCTTCGCGTTCACGAAATCGGGAAACTGCGTGGCCGAGTGATTGCCCCAGATGGCGACGTTCGAGACCGAGGCCGTCGGTCGTCCCGACTTCTGCGCCAACTGAGCCGCCGCGCGGTTCTGGTCAAGTCGCGTCATGGCGAACCACTGGTTGCGAGGGACATCCGGCGCGTGCGACATCGCGATCAGACAGTTCGTGTTGCAAGGGTTGCCGACGACGACGACGCGCACGTCCTTGGCCGCTGCCGCCTGAATGGCCTTGCCGGTACTCGTGAAGATCGGACCGTTGATGCGGATCAAGTCGGCTCGTTCCATCCCCTGCTTGCGCGGGATACTGCCGACGAGCACGACGAAGTTGCAGTCGCGGAAGCCCTCTTCCATGTGATCGCTGTCGTGCTTGACGACTCCGGCGAGCGTCGGGAACGCGCAGTCATCGAGTTCCATGTGGATGCCATCCAGCGCCGCCATGACCGGAGGAACTTCGATCAGATGCAGCACGACGGGCCGATGCTGGCCGAAGATTTCTCCCGACGCGAGGCGAAACAGCGTGGCATAACCGATCTGACCGGCGGCTCCGGTGACGGCAACATGGATAGGGGCAGTCATCAACAAAACTCCTTCAAATATGAGTGAAACGCGAACCGAGCCGGAGGGTAGCGTCTCCCTATTTGACCGGCAACCAACCCACCTACCGTAGTCCCGTCGCTCGATTCCCGCAGGTGATTTTCGGAGCGGGGTGGCGTCAGCCCCCTGGTTCTTCGAGCGTGAGCCACTGCTTTGGTGGCATGGAGCGCCAAGGCTAAGAATCAGGGGGCAGACGCCGCCCCGCTCCGAAGCCGATCAGAGGCCTGACGCCCAAGATTCACTCTTGGGCCACAGCGAAACGAAGTGTCGTCGCGCTGTGGCGGTCCCGTATCGTCGCCTCTAAAATCTCGCCCAACTTGCCCTCCACTGACCACGCCCTTTTCACGGATGACGCATGACCGCACGACGCATTCTTGTCACCTCGGCCCTGCCTTACGCGAACGGCCACATCCATCTCGGCCACTTGGTCGAGTACATCCAGACCGACATCTGGGTCCGCTTTCAGAAGCTGCGCGGCCATCGCTGCGTCTACATCTGCGCGGACGACACGCACGGCACGGCCATCATGATTCGTGCCCGTCAGGAAGGTCGGAGCGAAGAGGCGTTGATCGCCGACATGCGCGAATCGCATCTCCGCGACTTCACCGCGTTCGGGGTTGAGTTCGACAACTACGGCAGCACGAACAGCGAAGCCAATCGGCGGCTGTGCCATCAGATTTGGTCGAAGCTCCGCGACGCGGGCCTGATCGCTGAGAAGGATGTCACGCAGCTTTACGATCCCAAGGAACAGACGTTCCTCGCCGATCGCTTCGTCAAAGGGACGTGCCCGCGCCCCGATTGTCATGCGCCAGACCAGTATGGCGACAATTGCGAAGTCTGCGGCCAGACGTACAGTCCTGCCGACCTCATCAATCCGGTGAGTACATTGTCCGGCGCGACGCCCGAGATTCGCACAGCCAAGCATCTCTTCGTGCAGATCGAAAAGTTGCGAGGTTGGCTGACTGAGTGGACTCAATCGGGCGAGCACTTGCAGACGGAAATCGCCAACTATTTGAAGGGTCACTTTCTGGGCGAGGAACTGCGTGACTGGGATGTCTCGCGACCCGCACCGTACTTCGGCTTCGAGATTCCTGACAGCCCCGGCAACTACTGGTACGTCTGGTTCGACGCGCCGATCGGCTACATCGGTTCTACGGCCGAGTGGTGTGAGAAGCACGGCGAACAGCTCGACAACTGGTGGGCTTGCGGTCCAGATGCCGAGTCGCGTGGAGCCGAGATTCATCACTTCATCGGCAAGGACATCACCTACTTTCACACTCTGTTCTGGCCCGCGATGCTCAGGACGGCTAACTACCGACTCCCCGAACAAGTTCACATTCACGGCTTCTTGACAGTGAACGGCGAGAAGATGGCCAAGCGACGTGGGACGTTCATTCAGGCGGCGACGTATGCCAAGCACCTCGAACCGACTTACCTGCGGTACTACTACGCGACAAAGCTCGGTGCGCGGCTGGATGATCTCGATCTGAATCTTGAAGAGTTCGCTGCGAAGGTCAACTCGGACCTTGTTGGTAAGGTCGTGAACCTTGCGAGTCGAACAGCTCGGTTTGTCGAAGAGGCTGGTTTGTCGAGCGTCTATCCGGACGACGGCGGTTTGTTCGCGGAGGCCGCTGCTCAGGCGGAGACGATCGCGGCGGCTTACGACGGCTGCGACTACAACGGCGCGATGAGGCTCATCATGGGCTTGGCCGATCGCGCGAACAGGTACGTTGACGAAAAGGCCCCGTGGACGCTGCGGAAAGACCCGACGAAGGCCGCTGAAGTTCAAGACGTTTGCACTGTGACGCTCAATCTGTTCCGACAGATCGTCGTCTATCTCGCCCCTGTGTTGCCGAAGTTGGCTCAGCAAACGAGCCAACTCCTGCAGCAACCGATTCAAAATTGGAATGACTCACAGACGCCGCTCGTTGGGACGCGCGTCGCCAAGTTCGAACACCTCATGAAGCGAGTTGAACTCGCACAGGTTCAAGCCATGATCGAAGACGGAATTCAAGCCGCGCCCGAAACCACTCCCGCCGCAGCGGCTGCTCTCAATCAATGGAACGATGGCCCCGAAGCACTCGCTGCCGAGCCACTCGTCGCCGAACACTGCACGATCGACGACTTCGTGAAGGTCGATCTGCGTGTCGCGCGCGTCGTCGCGGCGAACGAAGTCGTCGGTGCGGACAAGCTGCTCCAACTGACACTGAGCCTCGGTGGCGAGGGGACTCGCAACGTCTTCGCGGGGATCAAGAGTGCCTACAAGCCGGAAGACCTTGTCGGACGCCTGGTCATCCTCTGCGCGAACCTCGCCCCGCGCAAGATGAAGTTCGGAATCAGCGAAGGAATGGTTCTCGCAGCCGGGGCAGGCGGGAAAGAAATTTTCCTGCTCAACCCCGACACGGGAGCCAAGCCGGGGCATCGCGTTCATTGATGCCCATCAACCACGCTGTTGCTGACGGCGGCACCGGAACAGCCTGTTGAGAAAAGGTAGGACGGACGCCCTCGTCCGTCCGTGTCCAACAGGGATTTTCTCGGACGTGGGCGACCATGTCACGTTCTCCAACAGGTGCAGCCGGAGGTCGTGCAGCCTCGTTGCTTCATGTCTCACGCCGGGTTGGCTACGTTGTGAGCGTCTCCGAATCTCGTCGCCACTCCCTTTGGACTTCTTCATCGCATGTCTCTCAGCTTTGAACCGATCTGGTCTTGGCCGTTTGTTTTGCTGACGAGTATCGGGCTGACGGTGCTGGTCTTGACGACGTACCGTTCACAACTGAAGGCGGTCCCGGCGGGAACAGCGAGGATGTTGCTGGGGCTGCGTCTGTTGGCCGTCGTTTTGCTGATCGTCGCGATGTTTCGCCCGGCCATTCAAAAGACCGAGACGGATGAAACGCCCGTCCAATTGCTCGTTTTGGCCGATGTCAGCCGGAGCATGAACACGGCCGACATGCCGAACAAGAAGACACGGTTTCAAGCGATCCGCGCGGACCTCGAACGGCTTGAGCCGCGTTGGAAAGAGTTCGGCAAGCAGGTCGAAGTCCGGCAGTTCGACTTTGGCCGCGAAATGTCTCCGTTCGACGCGACTCTCACCGAAGCGGCTGGCGAACAGACCGCGTTTGGAAAAGTGTTCGATGACGTGCTGCGCGAAGTGCGCGACCGACGGACGCTCGGGCTGTTGCTGCTGACGGACGGCGCGTACCGCGCGATGCCGCCGTTCGACGCCGATCCGTTCTCGGCGGCACGCAAGCTGGCCGAGGCTCAGGTCACGGTCTATCCGGTCGGATACGGCGCGTCGTCGATCTCGACCGCAGCCTTGGACCTCGCCGTCGAAGACCTCGTTATCCCCGAAGTCGTCTTCGAGAAGAACCGCGTGCCGGTCAAAGCGAAGCTGCGCGCGGTCGGAGCGGCGGGGAAGAAAGTCCGCGTGCGAATCATCGTCGAAGATCGCGGTCGCAAACCGGCGGGCGAATCGGGGGAACTCAAGCCCGCGCTGGCGAACTCGCAGACGAAGACGGTGCAGGAGTACGAGATCAAGCTGGACTCGGAGACGATCCCGATCGAGCTGTCGTTCTCACCCCAGTTGCCGGGCGAACTGAAGGTCGGCATCGAGGTCGAAGCTGCCGAGGGCGAACTCCTCAAAGGAAACAACACGCGCGCGACGATCATCACCGTCAAACAGGGCGGACTGAACGTCGCGTACTTCGACACCGCTCGGCCCGAGCAGAAGTGGCTCAACATGGTCAACGGGGCCGACAAGATTCAGCTCGACTTTCAAGAGGTGCGGCGCGGTCGCTTGGCCGTGCAGACGAAGATCGACCCGACGTGGTTTGAACCCGGTCGTTACAACGTTTTCATCATCGGCGATGTCCCGGCCGAAGTGTTCGGTCCCGAGTTGTTGAAGCGGCTCGGCGAGCGACTCGAAGACGGCGCGGGGCTGCTGATGACGGGGGGCCTCCAAAATTATGGAGTCGGCGGTTACGCGACCACGCCACTCGACAACTGGCTCCCGGTGGAACTCGATCCGGCCGACGCGCGACCGGCGGGCAAGGTCAACTTCGCCACGCAGGTCTCGGGCAAACTGAAGATGCTCCCCACGGAAAAGGGGCAGCGCGAGTACGTCATGCAGTTGGGACCGCCCGACAAAAACCGCAGTCTGTGGCAAGACCTCGCACCGCTGACGGGAGCCAGCAAACTCAAGGCGAAGAACGAACTGATCGAACCGTGGGCCGTCACGGCGGACAACGTGCCGCTGCTGTTCGCGACCACTGTCGGCCGTGCTCGTGTCGCCGCGTTCGCCGGAGACACGACGTACCTGTGGTGTACCGTCAGCAAGCAACCCGATCTGCATCAGCGCTTCTGGCGGCAGATGATCCTGTGGCTGGCTCGCAAGGAAGCGGACACCGACCAACCGGTCTGGGTGAAGGTCCAGCCACGCAACCTCGCTCCCGGTGGAGTCTCCACGCTGACGTTCGGTGCCCGCGCGGTGGATGGCTCACCGCTGAAGGAGGCTGAGTTTCAGATCAAAGTCACCGGCCCCGATGGCGTTGAGACCAGCCTCACGCCACGCAGTGCCAACGGCGAGTACTCGGCCGAGTTCGTGAAGACGCAGGCTCCCGGAGACTACTGGGTACGCGCGTCCGCCAAACAGGGCGGACAGATGCTCGGCTTCGACGCCTTCACGCGGTTCATCGTCGATGCCCGCGATTTGGAATTGGACTACCCCAGTGCCGATCACGAGTTCCTCAAACAACTCGCGTCCATCACCGGCGGCTCCACGCAGAAGCCCGAAGAACTCGACGGTCTCATCGACCGCCTGAAGGCCGCCAAACTGAGCGACCTCACTCGGATCCAGCTCATCACACTGTGGGACAATTGGTGGTTCCTGATGACCTTCGTCAGCGTGATGAGTTTGGAATGGTTCCTCCGCAAGAAACGCGGGTTGGTCTGACAGCGTCTCTGCCTCAGAACCGATCCATGAAAACGCCTCGCGCGGTCTTTGTTGAAACATCTGAGCGGGGCGGCGTCAGCCCCCTGGCTCTTGGGCGTCAGCCCGTTTTCTGACGCCCAAGTCGGAAGTCTCACTCGCCAACGCATTCCTCCGCTGATTGCAGTCGATCCCCTTCTCGGGCAAACTCTGAACGCTCAACGCAAACCCATTTCAAGCTGTTCAGTTCGCCGCTTCTGACCAGCGCCCCTTCAGTCAAGGAACCCTCCCATGACCGACTCACTTCCGACCTCCGATTCACAACCTTCCCGCCGAGACTTCCTCGCCACCGCTGGAGCCGCCGCCGTGACACTTGCCTCCACACCGCTGATCGAAGCTCCGTTTGTTCACGCCGATGACAAGTCGGGATCGAAGCTGCCCGTCGTCGGAGTGGACGGCCACAAGTATTCTTGCCAGCACGGCTGGGGGCAGGTTCCCGAGCACATCAAGTGGCAGGAAACGCACGGCGTGACGGTCGATGCGGCCGGGTTGGTCTACATCACGCATCGTGCCCCTAAAGGAATCGACACGGTCGCCGTCTTCGAGCCATCGGGCAAGTTCGTCCGCTCGTGGGGCAAGGAGTATTCGGGAACCGGTCACGGCATCGACATCCGCAAAGAGGGCAAAGAAGAGTTCCTGTACCTCGCGTGGACCAAGCCGCAGAGCAAGATCACCAAGATGACGCTGAAGGGCGAAATCGTTTGGGAGATGCAGCAGCCGATCGCCAGCGGCAAGTACACGGACGCCAGCCAATTCAACCCGACGAACATCGCCTTCATGCCGGACGGCGGGTTCTCCGTGGCGGACGGGTACGGAGCAAACTACATCCACCAGTACGACCGCGACGCGAAGTACATCCGCACGTTTGGTGGAATCGGAACAGAGGCGGGGCAATTCAAGACGCCGCACGGCATCTGGTTGGACAACCGCCCCGGTCGCGAACCGGCCCTCGTCGTGGCCGATCGCGCGAATGCCCGCCTGCAATACTTCTCACTCGACGGAAAGCCGCTGGCCGACCAGATGATCAACGGCATGGTCAGTTTTCCCGCTCACTTCGACACGCGCGGGACGGAACTGCTCGTTCCCGACCTCCACGCGCGCGTGACGATCCTCGACAAGAACAACAAGCTGATCACGCATCTGGGTTACGACGCCGACTGGACCAAGCAAGCGCTGCAAGGCTTCCAGATGCGACTGCACCCCGAACGCTGGGAGGCCGGCCGCTTCGTCCATCCGCACGACGCCTGCTTCGACAAATCCGGCAACATCTTCGTCGTCGAATGGGTCATGGCCGGACGAGTCTCGTTCCTGCGCCACGTCGGCTAGCAGCCTGTTGAAAATCAGCAGTAGGGTGGGACAAGCTCGCTTCGAGCGCCGGCCCACCAAGAAATGTCCCTGTGTTTGATGGTGGGCCGGCGCGGCGAATCGCCGCTGGTCCCACCCTACGGTCCTTCAACAGGCTGCTAGCAGCCGGTACTGGCGACCGGCTGAAGAAAGTAGACCGGTCACTCCGTGACCGGAATCTTCGAGTCACGGAGTGACTCGTCTACTTTGAGGTAAGCGATTTCCGGCCAACTGCCTAACGCGACCGGCACGGGTTGTCCTACCCACACACCAAATGACGAAGCCCGGCGTCTTGGGAGACACCGGGCTTCTAACAGAGACTTGCAACGTCAATTCCGGATTGGGTCTTCGCCCTGCTCAAGCAAAACGAAGACCAGACGGGCAGGAGTGCCCGTCCTACAACCTCCCTCGGACATCAACGCGGCCCCGTCATTTGTGATCGTGACCGGCGTGTTGGAACAGTTCGTGGTTCTTGTTGCCTCGGGCGTTGACGTAGGCGATCAGGTCGAGGATTTCGTCCTTGGTCAGTTTGTCCAAAAGCCCCTTCGGCATGATCGATGTCTTGGACTTCGTGCGTTCGATCACGTCGCCGCGTTTGATGATGATCGGGTCGGTCTTGATGAGCGGGTTCTCGACGAGCTTGATCACGTCGGGAGTCTCTTCCACCACGAGGCCCGTCACGGTCTTGCCGTTGGACAGCTCGATGATGTTCGAGATGTACTTCTCGTTGATCTTGAGGCTCGGGTCGAAGATCTCTTTCACGATTTCAGCCGTCCCCCATTTGGCGTCGAGCTTCAGCAGATCGGGGCCGAAATCCTTGCCGACTCCGTCCAGCTTATGGCAGCCGATGCAGTTGGCCACCGCGAAGATTTGCTTGCCGTTGCCGTAGCTCCGACCGTGCGACGTTGACATCTCGGCCACCGCTTCTTCGAGGTCTTCCAGCTTCCATTCGGTGCGAGGACGGTTGTTCTTCAACAACGCATCCTGCGGGACGATCTTGTTCGCGGACAAATACGCATCAGGGCTGTCGAGGTAGGCGTCGAGATCGGGGACGACGTACAGAGCCGCAAACATCCGACGCCAGTGGCCGGGGTACGTGCAGACGATCGGATAGACCCCGGCCTTGGATGGTGCCGTGAAACTGAGCTTCTGGCTGTCGCGTGGTTGGAGCAAAGAACTCTTGGCCAGCACCTTGTTCGAGCTGGGGATGTAATGCTGCGCAGCGAAGGCGGGTTGCTGGGCCTGAGCCTCGGACATCAGGCCGATCTCTTCCAGCGAGCCGGGTTGCAGGATCGCGAAGTTGTGCGGCATGAGATCGCTGTTTTCGAGCAGGAACTCAACCGGCTTGCCCGCTTGAATGACGACGACATCTTTGTCGAACGACATCTTCTCGAAGACCGTGCCGATCTTGATGACCTTCACGCCGAGTTCGCCCAGCGTTTTGCGGAACGTCTTGGCTTGATCGGCCGGGAGGAGCGTGGTCAGGGCGTCGGCGAATTCGAGGGCATCGAGTGAGGCCGGTGACGTTCTGTCGGCGGCGGGTGTCTTCTGGATCGACGCGACCAGCACGTTGAGGAGCGGAGTTGCCTCATCCTTCGGCCACGTTGCGCGAGGGAGACGTTGCAGGGCGCGGATGGCCGACGCGCGATCCACATCTTCCTTCACGAACTTGCTCAGTGTGGCAAACGCCTTCGATTCCTGACCGCGCACGTAGGTGAGCGCGTTCATCGCGGCTCGTCGGACGAGCGACTCGGGACCACCGCCGCCGAGTTCAAACGCGACGCTGACTCGCGGCGCGTTGTTCTTCTCACGCAGGAAGACTTCCGCTCGCTTCTCGTCGAGAACCTTGATCGTGAAGTTGGCGAGACGCGAACCGAGATCACCGTCGCCTCGGTTGTAGATAATGATCTGGTCGATCGGCTGCTCGTCGCCGAGATCGACTTCCCAG
>JAYTQJ010000364.1:0-4098 GCA_043746775.1 Schlesneria sp. | reverse complement strand
TCGCTCAGCAAGTCACGACCGAACCGGCGAGCACGCACATCTTTCCCGCTGGCGGACGGCGTGGCTCGCGCGTGGATGTTCGCGTCGGCGGCGAATGTTTGCCGCCGAAGACGCGGTTCCGCATGTTTGGCGAGGGCGTCACGGCTCCCGTCGAGTTGGGCGAGCGGACGACCGGGAACTACATGCCGTCGCCGCGACGCAAGCCGGGCGAGTCGCAGATCACGTATCCCAAAGAGTGGCAGTCGCACGTCGAGATCGCCGCCGACGCGCCGCTGGGTGTGACGTTGTGGCGATTGAGCTGTGCTCGTGGCGGGACCGGAGCGCGGCCTTTTATCGTCGGCGATTTGCCGGAGTTCATTGAATCAGAACCGAACTCGCTTCCCGGTGACGCAGAACGCGTCGAAATGCCGGTGACGATCAACGGGCAGATCGCTGGAGAAAGCGACCTCGATTACTTTCGCTTCGATGCGAAGTCGGGAGACGTCGTGCGAGTCGATGTCGCTGCCGCGCGGTTGGGCTCGGCCCTCGACCCGCTCGTTCAAGTCGTCGGCCCCGATGGTCAGCGTGTTGCCGCCGATGACGTGCGGATCGGAGCCGATCCGGTGCTCGCGTTTCGAGCCCCCGTATCGGGCGAGTACCGGCTGCTGATCTCGAACGTCACGTTTCGCGGCGGGCCGAGTTTCGTGTACCGCATCACGCTGTCGACCGCGCCGCTCGTTCGCTTTGCGTTTCCGTCCGGGGGACAAGCCGGCATGACGCGCGAGATCAATTTCTTCGCGCTCACTGGCGACGGGACGCCGCGCATCCTGCGTGACAACGTGACGTTTCCCGCGACCGTCGGCGAGTTCTTTTCACCGCCCGGTCCAGCCGGAGCGAATGCTTTGCCGTTCGTGATCGGCGACCTGACGGAAAGTTCCGAAGCGGCGAACAACGATGCGCGCGAGTCCGCGTCAGAACTCGCGTGGTCGGCGGTCATGAACGGTCAGTTTGAAACGAACGGCGATGAAGACTGGTTTCGTCTCGCCTGTCGCAAGGACGTGCTGCTGACGATCGAATGTTCGCCGCAGCCACGCTGGTCGCCGTCATTGCCGATCGTCGCGGTGACCGATGCGAACGGCGGAGTGCTCGCTTCGGCCAGCAGCGTGCAGACCGCTCGTGGCACGACCCGCATCGAATGGCGAGCCCCCGCCGACGGCACGTTCTTCCTGCGTTTGCGCGATCTGCAACAAGGAATTCGCGGCGGGCCGGAGTTCATCTATCGGCTCACGGTGCGTGAAGCGGTGCCGGATTTCGCGCTCTCGCTGAAGTCCGATGTCATCAACGTCGTGCAAGGGGCGCGAGTCGATGTCGACGTGGTGGTCGATCGGCGAGGCGGTTTCGGCGGGCCGATCGAATTGATCGTTGACGGCTTGCCCGAAGGAGTCCGCCTCGAAGGACAACAAGTCGCCGCCAATCAACCGACCGCGAAGCTGGCTTTCATCGCAGATGCGGAAGCTCGTTCGGGCGATGTGACGTTGCGGATCAAAGGGAAAGCCGAGATCAACGGCAAGCCGATTGAACGTCAGGCTCAAGCGACGCACCTCGCACACGATGTCGACGGTGTGAGTCTCGGCGCGAGTGAAGTCGATCACGTGCAACTCAACGTCATCCACAAGCCGGTCTTCAAGCTGTATTGCAACGAGGCGTATCAGTACGCGCACCGAGGCACGATCTATCCGTATTTGATGGAGGTGGAACGGCTTGATGGATTCAATGGCCCGATCCACTTGCAGGTAGCAGATCGGCAGATCAAATGCCTCGACGGCATCGAGATCGTTGAAACGACTGTCACTCCGGCTCAATCGCAATTCCTGCTGCCGCTGAATCTCCCTGAGACGATGCACATCAACGTGCAAGCGCACTCGAACGTCTACGCTCAAGGACACGTCGAGTTCCTCGACAAGTTCGGGCAGACGCAGACGCTGCTCGTCGTCTCAACGATGCGTTGCATGATCCGCACGCTGCCGACCGTCGTGAAGCTTCGCGCAGTGAATCGCGAACTCACGGCTCAACCCGGCGGCTCAATCACTTGCCCGCTGGTACTCGACCGTACGTCTCACTTCACCGGCCCGATGCAAATCCAACTGCTCGATCCGCCTGTTGGCATTACCGCTGTCCCGACATCCGTTGCTGCGGGCGAATCTCATGCTGAAGTTCACGTGCGGATCGACGCATCGTTAAAGCCTCCTGCAAACCTCAAGCTCAATTTCCGTGCGATCGGCATTATGAACGGTGACACTCAGGTTGTGAGCGAGGCTCCACTGTCGCTGAAGATTGAACGCTGATCGTAAAACATGTGGCTCGCCTGCCTCATTTGATGCGAACGACAACGGCCAGACCTTCAAGAGTTGGTTCGCTCTGAGCGTGGCCCACCGAATAATCGCCGTCGGCCCGGCCGTACCGACTACTACTTGCTGGCCGAAGTTTGAAGACACTTGTGGTCAGCACGATCGGCCTCTCAAGTCACGTGTTTCATTCTGGAACTGTCGGCGAACGGTACACGACGCGATTGCCCACTCGGATCTCAGCATCGACGAGGTATCTGCGGATGGCGGCGAGGTTGGGTTCCACGCCCAGCCCAGGCGATTCCGGAATGTGGATGTCGCCGTTGCTGTCGGGTTGCAACGCACCGCCGTCTAAGTCGCGAGCCAGCGAAGACGGCTCGGCAGGATACTCACAGAGACTGTCTGCAATGCTTCCCGCGAACGGCTGCAGCGAAGCGCTCAGGGCGAGGTGAGTTGTAAATGTGTGGTTCACGAACTGGATCCCTTTGGCTCGCGCATAGTCCGCGACTTGATGGGCCGATGTAATCCCGCCGATCCGACCGGTGTCGATCTGCACGAAGCCCAAGCCCGCGTAGTCGATCATGTTCTTGGCTTGGTCGAAGTTGTGGCAACCTTCACCGCCTGCTAATCGCAGTCCAATAACCTGAGCCTCGGCGGCCAGTTTCCGATACGACTCCAGCGCTCCCGAAGTAAACGGCTCCTCCAGCCACAGCGCGCGGCACACTTGCAGCGCTGGCAACCGCAGCCGCGCCTGTTCGACATCGTCACCCCAGACTGTTCCAGCATCGACCAGCAGGATGCCGTCGTCGCCGAGTCCCTCGCGAGCCGCATGAAGCTGCTGAGCGTCATCATCGACCGAGCCTCGACCAAACGGGCCCCAACCGAACTTGGCCGCCCGATAGCCAGCTTGCCGAGCGGTACGTGCTTTCTCGAACGTTTGGTGCGGAGTATCGCCAAACAAGACCGACGCATAGGCCGATTTGGGTGTGGCGCGGTCATGGCCCAACAACCGATACACGGGCTGTTCGAGCCGCTTTCCCAACAGATCCCACAAGGCCACATCGACGCCCGACAGCGTGTGATCGGCCTGCAGCAGATCGAGACTATGGGCGCGAACCAAAGCGTTGATACGGCGAATGTCATTCGGTGAATTCACCTCTTTCCCCAGCACTGAAGCCGACACCGGCTTGCAGGCGGAGTGAGACATCGGGCAGTTCCACGCGGCGATAGAGACGAGCGGCGCAGCCTCGCACTCGCCCCAACCGACCAGCCCACCGCCACAGACTCGCACCAGCAGAGCATCCTGGCTGCCATCCCCGATATCGCGGACTTCAGGCATCGACAGATAAAAGAAATCAACCGCTTCGATTTTCATAATTTGTGTCCTCGGCGAGGTTGTTGGGTAGGTAAGGAACGGGGGCAATCAGGATCGGATCAGAAACAACTGCCGTAAGATTGTCGTGGTTCACTCCGCGAATCAACGTTGGTTCGCGGAGCGAATCACGACAATCTGCTGTCTCGTGGGATTTTTGAGTTTCACCATGGTGATGAGCGTCGCACTGCATTCGTTGCCAACCGTCAGCACGACGCCGAGCACAAGCGGCGGATGCGAGTGCCCGAGCCGTGTCCGACCCGTCTCACCCTGCCTGTCGAGTTTCGGGCCAAGACGGCGGCGGACGTGCTGGCGTTGCTCAACGAACAAATCGAGACGGTGCGACAGGATGTTTCGCTTGGCTCGGTCGAGCGGGCGAAGGCGGTCGGGTCTCTGGCCGGC
>JAYTQJ010000363.1:0-1836 GCA_043746775.1 Schlesneria sp. | reverse complement strand
AAACAGTCTTCACCTCCATGCACGGCCACGTCGAAGCTCCGTGACCGTGGCACCCCACTTTGAAAAGGCGATGGCCCTGAGTTACGACGAGCCTCGCTTGCCGTTCCATACGGGGACTGTAGTCTGGCGACTCAGCAGTGACGCTGGGTCGCACGGGGTCTCTCAGAAGGAAATCATCTTGGCCAAGAAGCAAAATCGCGAGGTATTGGGCAAAGGAAAATTTCTGCGGCTGGTCCGTGAGGGACGCTGGGAGTTCGTTGAGCGGAGCAACGCGCGGGGGGCTGTCGCGGTGATCGCCGTGACCGACGCGCGCGAGTTTGTGCTGACCGATCAGTTCCGCCCGGCGGTCGGTTGCCGCGTGATCGACCTCCCGGCGGGACTCAGCGGTGACGTGCCCGGCCAACAGGATGAAGCCTTCGCGCTGTCGGCGTTGCGCGAGCTGATCGAAGAGACCGGCTATCACGCCGAGCAACTCGAACATCTCGCCGATTGTCCCTCGTCGCCCGGACTCACATCCGAGGTGATCTCGTACTTCTTCGCGCGGAGTGTCAGCAAAGTCGAAGCGGGAGGGGGCGTCGAACACGAGCAGATCGAAGTTCACGCCCCGAAATTGAGAACGATCAAACGCTGGCTGGTCGAGCAAGTGGCGGCGGGAAAACTGATCGACCCGAAGGTCTACGCCGGGCTGTATTTCATCCAGTCGAAGAAAGGGTGAGAACGTAGGGTAAGCGTCTCGCTTGCCCGTCATGCTTCTTGCCAGTACACGATTCAACCCGCTGTTTGGATCCGGTGCGAAATCACTTCCCGGCTTGCGCCTTGTTCCCTCCCCTCGGCGGGGAGGGTTAGTGAGGGGGGACGAGGGAAAAATCGACCTGACCATCCTCCCCCCTCCCCGGCCCTCCTCGCCGAGGGGAGGGAGGACAGGCGAGGAAGGCGAGAAGTTGTTTCGAGCCGGGCCGTTAGTCGTTTCACTGCGATAAAGACGGGCAAGCGAGACGCTTACCCTACGGGGGGTGTGTGAGCGGCTCGCGCGATGCTGCCAGCGTACTCGGCGATCTGCTGCATCACGGCGTCGGTGTGGGCCGCGTCACTGTTCGTGGCGAGCGCTTCGAGGTGTCGGACGATGGCTGAGCCGACGATGACTCCATCGGCCAGACCGCGCAGTTGATCGACTTGCTCGGGACTGCTGATCCCGAAGCCAACGGCCAATGGCAGCGCTGTCTGACTGCGCAGCGACTTGAGCATGTCGGCCAGTTGTGGAGCCAGTTCGGCTCGCGCGCCGGTCGTTCCCGCGACGGCGATGCAGTACACGAAGCCGGTCGCGTTTTTGAGGATTCTCGCCGCACGATCGACCGGCGTTGTCGGAGCCACCAGTTGGATGAGGTCCATCTCGTGGCGTGCGACCAGCGCCGCGAACTCAGTCGCTTCATCGCCCGGCAAATCGGGGACGATCAAACCGGCGAAGCCCGCCTCACGCGCCTGCTGCACGAACGATTCGACTCCCGTCCGAAAGATGATCGAGTACGAGACCATTGCGACGAGCGGGCAACTCACCGACGAACTGACCGCCGTGACGCCGCTGAAGATGTCCTTCAACTTCAAGTGCTTGTTCAGTGCCCGCGTGTACGAGCTTTGAATGACCGGGCCATCGGCGATGGGATCGCTGTACGGGAAGCCGACTTCGATCAGGTCCGCGCCCGCCTTCGCCAGTTCGCGGATCAAGCGGCCGGTCGTGGGCATGTCGGGATCGCCCGCCGCAATGAACGGCATGAACGCGAGTTGTCTCTGTTGGGCACGTTGAGCAAACACATGGGCGATGCGCGAGGCTTGAGTCAC
>JAYTQJ010000362.1:0-9378 GCA_043746775.1 Schlesneria sp. | reverse complement strand
TCAAAATTGGCCGAGCTTGTCGTACAGTGCCTGAAAGTCGCTTGCCCAGCCAATTTTGAAATTTGAACGCCCGACCCCAATTCATCACAGCCCCAGTTCCTTCCGCACTTCGTCAAACACCCCGACCGCGAACTCCAAGTCCTCGCGCGAGTGCGCTGCCGAAATCTGCGTTCTGATCCGCGCCTTGCCCTGCGGAACGACGGGGTAGCTGAAGCCGATCACGTAGACACCGCGGGGCAGCGCCGCGTCGGCGAACCTCGTCGCTAGCGCCGCATCGCCCAGCATGATCGGTGAGATCGGGTGCGTCCCCGGCAGGATGTTGAAGCCGCGCGAGGTCATCTCGCTGCGGAAGAACGTCGTGTTCGCTTCGAGCTTGTCGCGCAGGGCCGTCGATTGGCCGAGCATCTCCAACACCTTGAGCGATGCACCCGCGATGGTCGGCGCGAGCGTGTTAGAGAACAGATACGGCCGTGACCGTTGCCGCAGTAGCTCGATGATCTCCTTCCGGCCGCTGGTGTAGCCGCCGCTGGCTCCGCCGAGCGCCTTGCCCAGCGTTCCGGTCAGGACATCGATCCGGCCCATCACGCCGTGCAACTCATGCGTCCCGCGACCGGTCTTCCCCATGAAGCCGACCGCGTGCGAGTCATCGACCATCACGAGGGCCTGGTACTTGTCGGCCAGCTCACAAATCGCGGGGAGATTGGCGATGTAGCCGTCCATCGAGAAGACGCCGTCGGTCGCGATCATCTTGAACCGAGCCTTCGCCGCGTCGGCCTCCTTCAGCCGTGCTTCGAGGTCCGCCATGTCGTTGTTCTTGTAGCGATACCGCTGGGCTTTGCAGAGCCGCACGCCGTCGATGATGCTCGCGTGATTCAGCTCATCGGAAATGACGGCGTCTTCCGCCCCGAGCAGCGTCTCGAACAGACCGCCATTCGCATCGAAGCAGCTTGAGTAGAGGATCGTGTCCTCAGTCCCAAGGAACCGGCTCAGCGAAGCCTCGAGCTGTTTGTGCAGTTCCTGAGTCCCACAGATGAACCGCACCGAGGCCAGTCCATAACCCCAGCGATCGAGCGCCGCATGAGCCGCCGCGACCACCTCGGGATGCTCGGCGAGGCCCAGGTAATTGTTCGCACACATGTTCAGCACGGACTTGCCGCCCTCATCGTCCGAACCCGCCACGCGAATCCGCGCATCCTGCGGCGAGACAATCACCCGCTCCCGCTTGAACGTCCCCGCCGCCCGAATCGCCTCCAACTGCGAAGCCACATGCGATTGAAAGTCACCGTACATCGTTCGACTCCAGCGAAGGCGGTTGAACCACGAAAGACACGAAAGAGGAGAAAGGATGTCGGGTGGCCGGTGCTGGACCGAAGGGAAGCACCGGGTCTTCGCGAAGCGCTCCAGACCCGGCCACTCCGTTGGTGCCACCCACTGATGGTCTAGGAAACTTTTCGGATCAACCACGACACCAAACCAGCTTCAACCACCATTTCAGCCAGTTTGAGCGGGCCAACAACCGTGATGGTCTTGTCATCTGGTTCCGCAAGTGATTTCTTTGCCGAATGATAGATGTAGAACATGCGGTCATACGAAAGCGTTTCAAACTGGGCGACGTACTTGTCGAGTTCAGCTTGGTCAGTGCTTGATTTCACTTGCACGAATGCTCGTTCACCCGTCGTTGGCAACGTGATTTCTATGTCGATGGTCTTCTGAGGGCCTCCGACATCACCCTGACGCCGCCAGCCGCTAACGGAGAATACGAGGCCCACAAGCGTTTCAAAGTCATGCCACGTTAGCAGCCGAAGCATTCCGACCACGGCTTCGATCATCTCACGGAGCGCTTCATTGGCTATTTCGACTTCTGCCGTTTTCTCTCCATTGATTCGGCGAATGACGTATTGCTCGACATCCACGTCGCAAGTCGTGCCGCGATATGCGGCGAGTTTGTTGATCGCACCGGAAAGCCGATTCTTGCTCAGCGGCTCTCCATTGATGTCCGTCGATCGCCAGCCACCAACCACTCGACGGAACACTCCGTCGCTACTTTGGTGTTGCTCGGCTGGATCATGCGAAAGGAAACCCCAATAAAGATGTTCCCTTGCGAACGTGATCCAGAGTGTCGTTCCATCGTCTTCAAAAAACAGCCGTGATTCGTTCGTGAATCGAGTTGCTGTCCCCTTGTCCTTGCCAGCTTCAAGAAAGCTGGTCGTAAGCTCGTTCCATTTGCCCGCACGACACAACGGAAATCGTTCGTCGGAAGCCGAACCAAACCCAAAACGGGCAATTCCGTCTCTGACGCACTCTTCCTCCCAATCACCCCCACGACCGAGTTTGATGTACCGGACACGATCTGGCTTGATTGCTTTGCTCATGGAGAGACTCCTCAGTTGAATAGGTCAGGCAGCGGTGGTGGTGCGTTCCGCTGACTCCACGCACCCTACAGTCTCCGCCAACTCTCCTCCTCACGTCGCCCAATCGAGCACGACCTTGCCGCACTGGCCGGAGAGCATCGCGTCGAAGCCTTTTTGGAAATCGGTGTAGTGGAAGCGGTGAGTGATCACCGGTTTGATGTTCAGGCCGCTTTGGAGCATCACCGTCATTTTGTACCACGTTTCGTACATCTCGCGACCGTAGATCCCCTTGATCGTGAGCATGTTGAAGACGACGAGGTTCCAGTCGATCGCCATCTCCTTTTCGGGGATGCCGAGCATCGCGATCTTGCCGCCGTGAGCCATGCTGCTGATCATGCCGTTGAACGCCGCCGGGTTGCCCGACATTTCCAGGCCGACATCGAAACCCTCCTTCATCCCCAGTTCTTTCTGCACGTCTGACAAAGAAGTTTCGCGAGGGTCGATGGCTCGCGTGGCTCCCATTTTCTTCGCCAGATCGAGCCGGTACGGGTTGAGGTCGGTCACGACGACGTGCCTCGCTCCGGCATGCCGCACGACGGCGGTGGCCATCACGCCGATGGGACCGGCACCGGTGATGAGCACGTCCTCACCGAGCAGATCGAAACTGAGAGCCGTATGCACCGCGTTGCCGAACGGGTCGAAGATCGACGCCACTTCCTGATCGATGTCGGGCGCGTGGTGCCAGACGTTCGTCATCGGCAGCGACAAGTATTCGGCAAACGCGCCGGGCCGGTTCACACCGACGCCCTTCGTGTGCGCACACAGATGTCGCCGACCGGCCAGACAATTGCGGCACGTCCCGCAGACGACATGCCCTTCGCCACTGACGATCTCACCGGGATGAAAGTCGGTGACGTTCGAGCCGACCTCGACGACCTCGCCCACGAACTCGTGGCCGACCGCCATCGGCACGGGGATGGTTTTTTGAGCCCACGCATCCCACTTGTAGATGTGAACGTCCGTCCCGCAGATGCCGGTCTTCCGGATGCGGATCAGGACGTCGTTGATCCCGATGGTCGGCTCAGGAATGTCTTCGAGCCACAGTCCCACCGCGGCTTCACGTTTGACGAGGGCTTTCATCGAGCGAACTCCTGCTTTGAGAGAGGGAAAGGCGTTGAACCACGAAATACTCGAAAGGCACGAAAGAAGAACGAGAAGAGATGAACCACGGAAGACACGGAAATGCACGGAAGGAGGAAGAGGAGATGGCAAGGTGTGGAGAGTTCGGGCTTGTAACTTGTAAGAGGTTTGAACTGTATTGCTCGGTCCTCTTCATTCCGTGCATTTCCGTGACTTCCGTGGTTCACCTGATCTGATGCTTGGCCTGCTTTCGTCCCTTTCGAGTATTTCGTGGTTCAAACCTCTTCGCCCCGACATCCTGTATGCCGGACGAAGTGGGCGGTAAGCTAAACGTCGTGAGTTTCTTTTGCAAGACACGAAATCCAAGATAATGGACAAGGCGATGATGAAGCGAGCTGCCACGAAACAGAAATCCGTTCCCGAAGTGGACCCGATTAGCGGGCAGTTGTCTCTGCGCGTGAAGCGGATGCGGCAAGAGCGAGCGTGGTCGCTGGACCAACTTGCGACTGCATCGGGGGTCAGCAAGTCGATGCTCAGCCAGATCGAGCGGAACCAGGCGAACCCGACTCTGGCCGTGACGTGCAAGATCGCGCAAGCCTTCAACATGTCGTTGGCCGAGTTCGTCGAGATGCCTTCCGCGTCGTCGGCGATCCATGTCATTCGCGCCGATGACCGCGAGCATCTGTACCGCTCGGACGAGTCCGTCGAGATCCGGACGCTCTCGCCGCTCAATCTCGAAAAGGATGTCGAGTTTTATCAGGTGCGACTCAAGGCGGGGGGAGCCTTGAAGAGTGCGGCTCACTACAAGGGAACACGCGAGTTCCTGACGGTCGAACAGGGGAAGGTCCGGGTCGAATCGTCGAGCGATTCGGCCGAGTTGAGTAAGGGGGACTCAACGACCTACCGCGCGGATGTTCCTCACGCGATTGAGAACCTCGGCAAGGGTGAGGCGACGGTCTTTTTGGTTGTGATCTATCAGTAGCGCGGACGGCCAGTCGGGCGGGCAGCCGAAAGCAAATGGCTCCTCGAAGCCTGACGCGTAAGCGAAGGGGACTCGGCGAACGCTCCTTCGCTTGCGCGTCAGGCTTTGATTGCTGCCATCTTGACAGGAGTCGCTCGCGGGGGAGTTTGCTGCGGTTTGTCGGCTTCTTATGGCATGGCCACGACTTGCGAACGACCTGCGCCGGGGGCGGTTTCTCGGCACGGAGGTTGCCTTGCGATTGAGGCTGGCCTGCGACTGCCATTTCGTGTCGTTGCCCGAAACTGATCCTCGACTACACCGGAGTTCACCGTGTCCGACCTGCAGCAAGAGTTCACCTTTCAGACTGAGATCAAACAACTCCTGCACATTCTGTCGCACTCGCTCTATCAGAATCGCGAGATCACGCTGCGCGAGTTGATCTCGAACGCCTCCGACTCGCTCAACAAGTTGCGACATGTGCAACTCTCGGAAGAGCAGTACCGCGATGACGTGCCGCTGCAGATTTCGCTGGAGCCGGACAAAGAGGCGACCATCCTGACGATCCGCGACAACGGCATCGGACTGACTCACGATGAGTTGGTGAAGAACCTCGGCACGATTGCCCACAGCGGATCGAAAGAGTTCTTGCGGAGCTTGGCTTCGTCGCCAGCGGGGAGCGAAACCAAGGCCGATCTGTCGTTGATCGGTCAGTTCGGTGTCGGCTTCTATTCGGCGTTTATGCTCGCCGAGAAAGTCGTCGTCGTGACGCGGAGCTACAAGGAACAGACCGGCTGGCGTTGGGAGTCCGACGGGTCGGGTCGCTTCACAATCACGCCGGTCGAAGGCGACGTGCCGCGTGGGGCGCAGATCATTCTGCACCTCAAGCCCGAGATGGAAGAGTTCACCGAACCGGCGCGGCTGGAGTACGTCGTTCACAAGTACTCGACGTTCGTGCCGCACCCGATCAAGCTGGCCGATAAGTTGCTCAACGAGCAGAAGCCGATCTGGGTCGAGCCGAAGAGCCAGGTCACCGCCGAACAGCACGAAGGCTTCTATCAGTGGCTGGCTCACGGGACCGAGCAGAAGCCGCTCTGGCATCTGCATCTGTCGAGCGACTCGCCGATTCAATTCAACTCAATCCTGTATTGCCCACCGGAAAACTTTGAGTTGCTCGGGTTCGGCGGCATTCAGCACGGCATCAACTTCTGTGCAAAACGAATTCTCGTTCAAGACGACTGCCGCGACCTGTTGCCCGATTACTTGCGGTTCTTATACGGCGTCGTCGATTCGGCCGACCTGCCTCTAAACGTCTCGCGCGAAACCTTGCAGGACCACAAGCTGGTCCCGAAGTTGAAGCGCGTGCTCACGAAGAAGGTGCTCGATTTTCTGGAGGACCTCGCCGAAGAGCAGCCCGAAACCTTTGCCGCGTTCATCAAGCAGTTCGCGGTCATTCTGCGGACAGGCATCGCGACCGATTTCGAGAACCGCGATCGGATCGCCAAGTTGCTCCGGTTCCATTCCTCGAAGTCGTACAGCGAAGCCCCTTTGTTGGCGGTTCTCGACGACGCCAAGCCGCCGCAACCGACGGTCTCGTTCGACGAGTACATCAAGCGTGCGCCGTCGGATCAGAAACAAATTTATTACCTCAGCGGACAGACGCTCGACTCGATGGCCTCGCACCCGCACTTGGAAGCGTTCACGAAGCGCAACCTGGAAGTGCTGTTCCTCGAAGACCCGATTGACGAGTACGCGTTCATCCAAATCCGCATGTACAACGGCCGCGAATTGATGTCGATCGACGGTGCGGAAGTGAAGTTTCCCGAATCGACCGAGACCGCCGAAACCGAAGCTCCGAAGACGGCTCACGCCAACTTCCCGCGCGTCGTGGAGTTGTTCCGTGGCGTCCTCGAAAAGCACATCGTCGATATCAAGGAATCGTCACGACTCATCGACAGCCCGTGCTGTCTGGTCAACCCGCGCAGTCACATGAGCAGCCGCCTGCAAAAGGTCGTCGGTCAGACCGTGCAAGACTTCGAGCAGACCAAACGGATCATGGAGATCAATCCCCACGCGGCCCTCATCAGCCGCCTGTGCGAGCTGCCAGCGAACGACGACAACGACGCCTTCATCCGCGATTGTGGTCGGCAACTCTACGCGAACTCACTGATCCTCGACGGCCTGATCCCCGACTTCGATGACACCACCGCGAGGTCGCTCCGCTTCATGGAAGAGTTGGCAAAAGCCAAAGCGGCGAGTGCGTGACCACTGGATTGCAGCCAATCTGGAGTGGAAGAACCACGGATTTCACGAATGACACAGATCAGACGAAGAGCAGATAGGACAATGGTCCAAGACCGTTTCCTCGCTTTGGTTCACCGGGCGAATACGGGCTGATGGCTTTTTGCTTTAGCCCGGAGGGCGACAGGTCATAGCCCACGGCGTGAGCCGTGGGGAGAGCCGAACGTCAGCCGTCAAGCCCCGGAGGGGCGACACTTTTGATCTCGTTTTACGCGGCATTCGCGAGTCACGCACAACAGTGTCGCCCCTTCAGGGCTGAAGACGTTGTGGGAGAATCTCACCCACGGCTCACGCCGTGGGCTATGACCTGTCGCCCTCCGGGCTGAAAACACAAACCCTCCGCAAAGATTCCACTGATGAACCCGCTCTTCATCCGTGTTCTCAGTGATATCCGTGGTCAGACTTTGACTCGTGATCGCTTGCTGCAAGTCATCCACTCTTGAACGGCTTGGGAATTCCCTTTCCTTTGCCACTGCTGCCACCTGATCCCGCGCGGCCTCGCTTGCCGTTGCCCTTGGGGGTGATCGACTTCGTGGACGAGTCCTCGGTCGTGACGAGTTCTCCCATTTGCTTCTTGAGCTGCACGATGCGGTCGCGCAGTTTCGCAGCCCGCTCGAATTCGAGGGCCTCGGCGGCGGCGAGCATCTCGGCTTCGAGTTCGTTCAGGTACTCCTGCGTCACGTACTGAGTCTCGCTCGTCGCGCCGCCGGCTCGTTGCACGATCCGCTTCGCTTCGACTTCCTCTTCAATTCCGCGCGTGATCGCCTTCTTGATCGTCTCGGGCGTGATGCCGTGCGTCGCGTTGTATTCGAGTTGGATCACGCGACGGCGGTTCGTCTCGTCGATCGCCTGCTGCATCGAATCGGTGACGCGATCCGCGTAGAGGACAACGCTGGCGTTCACGTTGCGGGCCGAGCGACCGATCGTCTGCGTGAGACTCGTCGCGCTGCGGAGAAAGCCTTCTTTGTCGGCATCGAGGATCGCAACGAGTGACACTTCGGGGAGGTCGATCCCTTCGCGCAACAGGTTCACGCCGATCACCGCGTCGTGCTTCCCTTCGCGCAGTTCGCGCAGCACTTCGACACGCTCGAACGCATTCAGTTCCGAGTGCAGCCACGCGCAGCGAATCCCTTGCTCGGTGAGATACGTCGTCAGGTCTTCGGACAGCCGTTTGGTGAGGGCCGTCACGAGTGTTCGTTCGCCCTTCGCCGTTCGCTCGCGAATCTGTTGTTCGAGATGCTGCACCTGACCGCGTGCCGGATGAATGCTGATGACGGGATCGACGAGTCCTGTCGGGCGAATCACCTGCTGCACGACCTCGCCCTGCGTCTGCTCCAATTCCCAGTCGGCCGGCGTGGCGGAGACGAAGACCGTTTGCTTCCTCCGCCCGTTCCACTCGTCGAACTTGAGCGGTCGGTTGTCGAGGGCCATCGGGAGCCGAAAGCCATGCTCGACGAGCGTCGTCTTGCGTGAGTGGTCGCCGCTGTACATGGCTCTGATCTGCGGGATCGTCACGTGCGACTCGTCGATGAACAGCAGGAAGTCATCCGGGAAGAAGTCGAGCAGCGTGAACGGCGCTTCGCCCGGCTTGCGCCCCGACAACGCGCGGCTGTAGTTCTCGATCCCCGGACAGAACCCGACCTCACGCAGCAGTTCGAGATCATGCCGCGTGCGGGCATTCAGCCGCTGAGCCTCGAGTAACTTCCCTTCGACGCGAAACTTTTCGAGCTGCGTCTTGAGTTCCAAGTCGATCTCTTCGCACGCGGCCGACACGCGATCTTCGGGCAGAACGTAGTGCTTCGCGGGATAGATGTAAGCGTCGTCGAGCCGCTTCGTTTCCGAGCCAGTCAGTGGTTCGATGATCGACAGTTTCTCGATCTCATCACCCCACAACTCGATCCGATACGCATGTTCTTCATACGCGGGCCAGACCTCGACCACGTCGCCTCGCACGCGAAAGTTGCCTCGCTGTGGAGCGACATCGTTGCGGCTGTAATGAATGTCGCACAGCTTCCGCAGCAGGTCGTCTCGGTCGATCGACTCACCCACGCGCAGCGGGATCATCATTTCGAGATAGTCCTTCGGTGAACCGAGGCCGTAGATGCACGACACGCTCGCCACGACGATCGTGTCGCGACGACTGACGAGGGCACTCGTGGCAAGCAGCCGCAGCCGGTCGATCTCCTCGTTGATCGCCGAGTCTTTCTCGATGTAGATGTCGCGCTGCGGGATGTACGCCTCGGGCTGGTAGTAGTCGTAGTAGCTGACGAAGTACGAGACCGCGTTGTTCGGAAAGAAGTCGCGGAACTCGGAGTAGAGCTGCGCGGCGAGCGTCTTGTTGTGCGAGAGAATCAGCGCGGGCCGCCGCATCTCCTGAATGACGTTCGCCATCGTGAACGTCTTCCCCGAGCCGGTCACGCCCAGCAACACCTGATCCCGCTTCTGCTCACGCAGCCCACTAATGAGCTTCGCAATCGCCGCCGGTTGGTCACCGGCTGGCTGGAAATCGGAAGCAATTTGGAACTCGGGCATGGTGGGGCGTCAGTACGGGCAGACAGGTCGTTTAACCGCGCGGGCAACGCCCCGCGCGTTCGATGGGGTTTACGCGATCAACACACAGAGCGTCCC
>JAYTQJ010000361.1:0-4106 GCA_043746775.1 Schlesneria sp. | reverse complement strand
CACAAGGCTCATCACGCGGAGCGATGATGGCTACTTTGAAAACAATTCCAAAGCGGGACTCCACGCACCCGACACGTTTATCCTGCCTCAAACAGGCGTTGGCCCCACGAACACGCGACGGTCAATTCACCGGCGCGACCTGCCTCGTTATCCTCCCGCTCACTGCGGACGATGCTAACTTGAGGATCGGAGTCACATCGCGTTGAGAAACTCGGCGCGATCAGAAAGGGAGGCGAGGACGATGCGCGTGGTCACGTTGGGCGAGGTCATGATGCGGTTGATGCCCCCCGGTTGGGCGCGAGTGACTCAGACGTTGCCCGGTTCGCTCGAAGCGACGTTCGGTGGCGCGGAGGCCAACGTGGCGGTGTCGATCGCCGTGCAAGGGGGCCACGCGGCGTACTGCACCGCGCTCCCCGACAATCCGATCACCGAGGCGTTCGCGCGCGAGATGCGGAAGTTCGGTGTCGATGACAGCCTGCTGCTGCGAGTCCCCGACGGCCGCTTCGGCATCTACTTTGTCGAGAACGGAGCCAATCAGCGGGGCGGCACCGTCATCTATGATCGAGCCGGTTCGTCGATCTCACTCACGCCGCCTGACCGTTATCCGTGGGACCGCATCTTCGACAAGGCGACGTGGTTTCACATCTCGGGGATCACACCGGCGATCAGTCAGACGGCGGCTGAGGTGTCGCAAGTGGCGGTCGAGGAAGCGGCGCGTCGCGGCGTGCCGGTCTCGTGCGATTTGAACTTTCGCAAGAAGCTCTGGACGTGGCAGCCGGGAACCAAACCCGCCGCGTTGGCGCGACAGACGATGGAGAAGTTGCTCGCGAAAGTGACCGTGGTGATCGCGAACGAAGAGGATGCCGATCACGTCCTCGGCATCCGCGCGGCGGGGACCGATGTCGATGCGGGCGAACTCAACTTAAGCGGCTACGAGGACGTAGCCCGTCAGGTGGCGCGACGCTTCCCGGCGGTGAAGCAGGTCGCGATCACTCTGCGCGAGAGCATCTCGGCCAGCCACAACAATTGGGGCGCGCTGCTCTACCACGTCGCGTCAGACAAAGCTTGCTTCGCACCGAACGATGACGCCGGGAAGTACGCTCCGTTCGAGATGAAGAACATCGTCGATCGTGTCGGTGCCGGAGATGCGTTCGCGGGCGGACTGATCTTCGCGCTGAACACGCCCGAGTTGGCGGAACCTCACACCGCGTTGTCCTACGCCGTCGCCGCCAGTTGCTTGAAGCACAGCATTCGCGGCGACTTCAATGACTCGACCCGTTCAGAAATCGAAGCCCTGATGAAAGGGGGCGGCAGCGGACGAGTCAGTCGGTAGACGCAGACCTGATGCGTACACCGCAGTTGCACACCAACCCGAAGCGTGAGCGAGGAAGTTGCGCTAGTTTGTTTTCCGCCCCAACGGGAGCGCCGCCCTGGGTTCCGATCATCCCGGAATTGGAAGCCCTGAAGGGGCGGTCCTAAGTGGTTCACCAGAATAGTGCCGCCCCTTCAGGGCTATGTTTTCCAGTCAAATCGCCAACCCAGGGCGTTGCCTTGGGCTGGCATAGCATCGCCCCCTTGGGCTGAAATCCCCGATCACGCAACATCAAGAAGCGTGAGCGAGGCAGCGCGACCACTCGCTCACGCTTCGGGTTGGTGTCGGCGGGTTGCTCTCGAACGAAGAGGGCTAACGCCCAAGAGCCATTGGGCTGACGCCGCCCCGCTCAGAAAAACTTGCGCCGCCCCCGCTCACTCTTCCAGACTCATCATGCCCCAACGTGCCCGCACCACTCGCCGCCTCGAAGCCTGGCTCAAGGACACGGACCTGCCGTTGTTTGTGCTGAACGCCCAGCGGCGGTTGGTCTTCTTCAATCACGGCTGTGAACGGCTGACCGGTTGGAAGGGGGCCGATGTGCTGGGACAGGTCTGCGACTATGTCTCTGAAGCGGATGCTCTCGGCCCGACCGCATTGTTGGCAGCGCTGGCTCCTCCTCCGGAAGCGTGGCAGGGAACGCCGGTCGTGGCACAGGGACTGTTGCCACGGCGCGAGGCCGATCCGCTCCAGCGTGTCATCTCGTTCTATCCGCTGACGAACGACGATCAGTCGGTAAACGCGCTGCTGGGCGTGATCGTGGCGGTCGCGGTGATATCCACTAACGAGCGTGTTCCCAGCACACAGCGGTTGCATGCTGAGTTGGCTTCGTTGCGACAAACGATCCGACGGCGGTTCGGTGAGGGAGCTTTAGTCGGACAGAGTGCGGAGCTGCAACGGGCGTTCTCGCAGATCAAGTTGGCTCAGCCATCGACCGCGTCGGTGCTGTTCGTGGGTGAGACCGGAGTCGGCAAGCAACATCTCGCCCGCGTGTTGCACTACCAAAGTCCGCTCGCCAAGCGGGCCTTCGTGCCGCTCGATTGCCGCCGCGCTGCGACCGAGGATTTGGAGGCGACGCTCACGCGGATGCGCGACGACCAGCAGGCCGATGTGCTGCGAGCCGGTGCCGTTTACTTCGATCATGTCGATGCGGCTCCCGCCGATTTTCAGCGGTCGTTGATCGAGTGGCTCAAGACGAACATCGGCCCGCATGCCGCGCGGGTACTCGCCGGATCGACGCACCCGCTGGGACCGCTGGTTGAGCGTGAAGCTTTCTCGCGCGAGTTGTACTTCGCACTGAGTACGCTCGTGGTCGAGGTCTCGCCATTGCGCGAACGGCGGGAGGACTTGGAGCCGCTCGCGCAGCACTTTCTCGAAGAATTGAATCGCGGCGCGACCCAGCAAGTGGGCGGCTTCACGGACGAAGTCTGGCGTCAGTTCCGCCGCTACAACTGGCCGGGCAACACGGCCGAGTTGCGCGTCGTGATCGAAGAGGCCCGCGCGGTCTGTTCTGTTCCGCTGGTCGGGGTCGAACACCTCCCCTTCCGGTTTCGAGCGGGCGTCGGTGCGCAGACCGTCGGCCCGTCAATCCGTCCGCGCCCCGAGTTGCTCGACCCCTTGCTCGAACGGATCGAGCGAGAACAGATCGAACTGGCTCTGACTGAGAGCCGTCAGAACAAAGCCCGCGCGGCGGAACTGCTCGGCATCAACCGACCACGTCTCTACCGCCGGATGGAAACGCTCGGGATCGTCGATCTCGATCCGAAGACGGATGCGGGCGAACCGATCTCGTAGTGCAATGGGATGACCACGGATTTCCTAGTGCGGACATTGCCCGCAACCCCATTTTGAACAGAAGGAGAACGAAGGGAACAAAGGTCCATCATCCATGCCACTTCGGCAATGCCGTCTGATTCCGACGGATCACTGCGCCCTTCGTTCCCTTCTGTTCAAAATCTTCACGCCACGCAAACAAACAAAATGTGTCGTTTCCGACAGAACCCGCAGTCGTAGTCCGGACCCCTTGGTCCGGACGAGACCTCGCACAAGAGAGCCGCTGAATACGTTGTGATTCCAAGCCCCGTCTGGACCAAGGGGTCCGGACTGCATCTACTGTTCGCCCGACTCTGAGTTCTGTCGGAATCATCTGACATCCCTTCAGGATGAAAACGACGGACGGAATACCGCTCATTGGACTCCCCCCCAAACATCGGATGAACCGAAAAGCTCGCCTCGCAGGATGGACGCCTCGTCCGTCCGAATCCCCACTCGTAGGACGGACGAGGCGTCCATCCTACGAGTGGGTCAGGCGACTCACGCCGCTCGCCCATCAGCTTGGTGAGGAGGCTCTTCAACGGACGGCGTGGTGCCGCAAGCTAAGCAGTGCTAGAGGTCATCCAACTTGAGAATGCAGGTTTGACCTCGTTTAACCGCGTGGGCAATGCCCCGCGCGTTGATGGGGAACAGACTCGAACATCGCTTGACGCTCGGGGCGTTGCCCACGCGGTTAAACGACGCAACGGGCAATCCGAAGTTGTTCGACCAGTAGTGCCCAGCGATGCCCGCAGTGATGGCAGGGCCATCGCCTTTTTCAATGTAGTTAATCCGTTCCTTTGGGGACGTTCGTTGGTGAGGAACTGGGGCGGAGTCTGATCCCGCGTCGTTTTGGAGTGCGGCGGCTCGACGCCGCTTTGGGATTTTTGTTTCTCGCCTTCCCCCCTTCGACTTTGGCAGTGGC
>JAYTQJ010000360.1:0-22336 GCA_043746775.1 Schlesneria sp. | reverse complement strand
CGCTTACCCTACGAGCCGATAGAAGGTGATCTCACACGATGTCCGTTGATGTGAAGCAGGAGGTCTCGCCGCTAACGGGTCTTGCCGCGCGTTTGCTGGCGCAGCCGGGGTTGCGCGAGGTGATTGGTGCCGTCGAGCAGGGTCAGGCGGCGACGGTCGATGGGGCGTGGGGTTCTTCGTCGGCATTGATGGTTGCTGCGTTGGCTCAGTCGCGCGCGGGCTGTCTGGTGGTTGTGCTGCCGCGCGAGCGTGAGCTGGATGAAGTCGTTGCGGACATCACGTCGTTTGGGATCGGTCTCGATGAGGGAGGCCGTATAGCGAAGCCGGTCGTGCTGCCGTCATGGCCGTCGCTGCCGAGTGAGTTGAGTATCACCGACCCGATCTTGGGGAGTCGCCTGCGCGTCGTGCGGGCGTTCGAGTCGGAGGCTCCGCCGCGCGTCGTCGTGACGACGATCGCGGCCCTCATTCAACCGGTGCCATCGAAGGCCGAACGCACCGTGGCGTCGCGGTCGCTCAAGGTGGGAGATGAGGTTGATCTGGAAGACCTCACGCGGTGGCTGACCGCGCGCGGGTTCGAGCGTGTCACGGCGATTGAGCTGCCGGGTGAGTTCACGATTCACGGCGGCATCGTCGATGTCTTCCCGCCCGACTCGGCCGACCCGATCCGGATCGAACTGTTCGGCGATGAGATCGAGTCGATCCGGCTGTTCGATGCCGAGACGCAGCGGAAGGTGCGCGACTTGGATGAGGCGACGATCACGATTTTGGCGGGTGCGCGTGTGGCTGGGGTCGAGTCTTCGAGCACCCAGAGTGGCAGTGACAACTCGGATCGTGGCCATCATCAAACGGAAGAACCCCTCACCCTAGCCCTCTCCCCGCAGAGCCGGGGCGAGGGGACTGGACACTCCTCCGACCACCAGCGTGAGGCGACAGGACTTTTGAGCGGCTCACATGTTCTCGACTCGCTGCCGGACAGTGCTCGCGTCGTGCTGTTGGAACTCGATGAGATCGTGCGCGAGGGGAAGTCGTACATGGATCGGCTCGCCGATCCGAAAGGGTTGTTCAGTGTCGAATCGACGTTGGAGCGTTGTTCGCGACGAGGCTGGTTGAACGTCGCGCCGATTGTTGCGGGGAGTTACGAGACGACGTGCCATCTGCGGGTCGAGTCGATCGAACGGTTCGGCGGGCCGAAGACGGAGGCGTTCAAGGAACTCGAACGTGTCGTGCAGCAGGACGAGACCGTCTTGATCGCGTGCCACAACGAAGCGGCGCGCCAGCGCATGTTCGAGCTGTTGCGCGAGGTCTACTCCCCCGAGCCGCCTCCCGCACCAACGCCCGATCCCGCGACGGTTGCGCCGCCGGGAGGCATGGCGGCGCGAAGTGGGACGGCACGGCCGGGCAATTCGAGCGCACCTCTTCGGAGCGGGGGACGTGAGTCCCCTGAATCGGCTGCGACGAGCAAGAGTTCTCCACCACTCGACCAGATGGCAGCGGGCAAGTCGCCGTTGAAGCGGTTCCTCAAGAAGCCGAACGCTGCCGAACTCGGAGCCAAAGCGGATCTCGGAGCCACCGTTGGTCTCGGAACCGCTGCTGGTGCCGGAGCGGGGGACGTGAGTCCCCTGAATACGACTGCGAGTGCAGACCAGGCTGATCTTGCGGACCACGCTGATTCAGGGGACTTACGTCCCCCGCTCCGAAAGACAGAGGAAGAGGGCTTACGCCCGCAGACGTTTGCGGATCGGGTGACGCTGTGTGTCGGTCACGTCTCGCGCGGGTTCCGGCTCGTCAGCGAACGAGTCGTCGTGCTGAGTGACAACGAACTCTTTCATCGCACGGAACTGCAACGCGCACCGCGCAAAAGTCGTCTCGAATCGCGGGCGATCGACACGTTCCTCGACCTGTCGCCGGGAGACCTCGTCGTTCACCTGTCGCATGGGATCGCGCGGTTCATCGGGATGGAGGTCCAGCCGAAGGGCGAACTCGTCGAAGAGATGCTATCGCTCGAGTTCGCCGACAAGCTGAAGATGCACGTGCCGGTGTCGCTGATTCATCTCGTGCAGAAGTACGTCGGCGGGACGAAGGGGAAGGTCGAGCTGTCCAAGTTCGGCGGGACGAGTTGGGCGAACAAGAAGAAGCGCGTGGCCGAAGCCGTCGGAGACATGGCGGCCGACATGCTGAAGTTACAGGCCGAGCGAGACCTCAAGCCGGGCTTGTCGTGTCCCCCCGACAGTCACTGGGTCGAGGAGTTCGATGCCGCGTTCCCTTACACCGAGACGGTCGATCAACTGCGGGCCATCGCCGAAACGAAAGAGGACCAGCAGCGATCGCGTCCGATGGACCGGTTGATCTGCGGCGATGTCGGCTACGGCAAGACTGAGATCGCGATGCGCGCCGCCTTCAAAGCGGTCGATGCCGGTCGCCAAGTGGCGGTCCTCGTCCCGACGACGGTGCTGTGCGAGCAACACGTGCGCAGCTTCGGCGAGCGGATGGCCGAGTTCCCGATCAACATCGCGTCGCTCAATCGGTTCCGCTCGACGAGCGAAGTGCGCGAGACACTCAAAGGATTGGCAGACGGTGGGATCGACCTCGTGATCGGCACGCATCGGCTCGTCAGCAAGGACGTGAAGTTCAAGGACCTTGGACTGCTCATCATTGATGAAGAGCAGCGGTTCGGGGTCGAGGTGAAAGAGTTGCTCAAACAGATGCGGCTTGAGGTGGATGTCCTCACGCTGTCGGCGACTCCGATCCCGAGAACGCTTCACATGTCGCTCGTTGGGGTCCGAGACATCTCCAATTTGGAGACGCCGCCGCACGATCGCATCGCAGTCCAAACTCGCATCTGTCGTTGGGACGGCGAGTTAATTCGGTCGAGCATCGTCCGCGAGTTGAACCGCAACGGGCAGACGTACTTCGTTCACAACCGCGTCTACGACATCGAGACGATTGCCGAGAAGATTCGGAAGCTCGTCCCCGAAGCGGTCGTCGATATCGTGCATGGCCAGATGACCGAGGACGAAATGGAAGCGGCGATGCTCGGCTTCGTCGAAGGGCGGACGGATGTCCTCGTGGCGACGACGATCATCGAAAGCGGACTCGACATCCCGAACGCCAACACGATCTTTATTCATCAGGCGGACAGATACGGCTTGGCCGACCTGCACCAATTGCGAGGCCGCGTCGGTCGGTACAAGCACAAGTCGTACTGCTACCTCGTCCTGGACGACGGTCGGCAAATGACGCCTCAAGCACTGCGGCGACTGAAGGCGATCGAGGAATACAGCGAACTCGGCGCGGGCTTCAAAATCTCGATGCGCGATTTGGAGATTCGCGGAGCGGGCAACATTCTCGGGACTGAGCAGTCTGGACACATCGCGTCGGTCGGGTACGAGCTGTACTGCCAACTGCTGGAGAACGCCGTCCGAGCGATCAAGCGCGAGCCACTGCGGCATCATCATCACGTCGAGATCGCGCTCGCCATCGAAGCCTATCTCCCGTCGGACTACATCCCCGACGGACGGCCGAAGATTGAGATGTACCGCAAACTGTCGGCGGTCTCGTCACTCGAACTGCTCGCCGAATTGAAGACCGAATTCCGCGATCGCTTCGGTCCACTCCCCGCTCCCGCCGAGCGGCTGTTCGAGCAGCGCGAGCTACAGCTTCTCGCGTGGCGTTGGCAGATCGACGACATCCGACTGAACGAGGGCGATCTGGTCTTGGGCTATCGCAACCCGAGACTCATCGCGCGGCTGGCCAAGTTCAGTCACGCGACCATTCGCGTCGTCGATGACCGCGATGCGTGCGTGATCCTGCCGAAGAAGGCGGGAACCGGAAAGCTGCCGGGACCAAAGGCCCTGCTGCGGCTACTGAAAGAGATATTGCAGCTCAGTCCGGGCTAAGGCTACAAACCCGCCCCCTTTGCCAAATCGTCGAACCATTCCCCATTCATTTCTTGACCGCGACTGCATCGTAGGCTGGACCCCTTGGTCCGGCCATCTGAGACTGCCGGACCAAGGGGTCCGGCCTACGAAATTACGAGAGTCTTCATTATTACCTGCTTCCTTTCATCTCATTTGCTGGCGGACACCATGCGTCGGGCTGTTTCCTCGCTGCTGATCGCACTCTGTTGCGTGGCCTGCAATGGCACGCAGAAGAAGCATGAGAATCCGGTGCTGATCCAAGCGCCGCGCCGTGTCGCACAGGTTGAGCCGGACGAAGATGCGCAAATTGCGAGTGCTGCTGCGGTGCATGAAGCCGCCGACAGTGATGACCGAATTCAAACCGCCTCGGGACTCAAGTCCGATCCGTGGGCCGATTGGAAGGATGACTCGGCGATCTTCAACTCGAAGGTGGCCGCGACCGTCAACGGCGCACCGATCCTGAACGGCGATGTGCTCGACAAATACAGTGGCGTCGTCATCACTGCCCGCGAACAGATGCAGTTTTTGTGGTCGCATCCCGAGAAGCTTCAGCCCGGACAGCCGCGTCCCACACCGGAAGATTTCGAGCAGTTCCGTGAGATGTTGGTGAAACGCGATCTGGCCGGACACGTCCAGCGCCGGTTGCTTGTCGAACGGATGAAGTCGAGTCTCAAGCCCGATCAGATCAAGGCGATGGACGGCCACATCGACCAGCTTTTCGATGCCGAAATCAAAAAGCTGAAGGGCGAGTTGAAGGTCTCGACCCGCACCGAGCTGGAACTGGAATTGAACAAGAAGGGGACGACCCTTCAGAACGTGAAGGACAACTTCGCGACGGAACGCTTGGCGATGGAATACATCGTCATGAAGTCCGAGAAGCCGGAACCGATCGACCGACTCGATCTGGTCGCGTACTACAAAGAACACGTCGATGAGTTCGCGGTTGAGCCTAAAGTGCAGTGGGAGCACATCCAAATTTCCTTCGGCCCGGAACGATCCAAGTCGGAGGCCAAGAAGCGCATCGAAGCAGCGGCTCAGGAACTGGCCAACGGCGAACCGTTCGATCAGGTCGCGAGGAAGTACTCGGACGGTTCGACCGCCAAGTCGGGAGGCCAGCGCGACTGGATGGGACCGGGCAATCTCACCGACACCAAACTCGAAAAGTTGCTGTTCGAGATGCCCGTCGGCCGACTCAGCCCGCCCCAAGAAGGTCCGTCGGAATGGCAAATCGTCCGCGTCACCGATCGCCAAAAAGCGGCCCGCACTCCCTTTGGCGAAGTGCAAGACGAGATCCGCACGAAGATCGAAGAGGGCCAGAACAAGAACCGCTCCAAGAAGCTGTTTGAAGAGCTGCTCGAAGAGGCGATCATCGAGACGAAGTTCGATGCGCCGAAGACGTGAAATGTCCGGCGACGACTGTAAGCCGTAGCCGAAGTCCGACTAAGGCGTCGTGCATTTACGACATCAACGAGTGTCTGCCAGTTGCGTGGCACTGTTTTGAGAACGACACCGTGATTTGCAGGTTTTGCACACTTGCCCGTCCGCTTCCGACACTTCTCTCTGCTATTTTTCTGCCTCTCTCTTTCTGTCTCCCTCTTCGTGCAAGACCGAAGCAGGGAGACAGAAAGAGAGAGGCAGAAAAATGAGTACGGCGAAGTCCTCGTGAACTGTACGTCTTTCCGTAGGGAGGGCTGTGCCCACCACAATCAGGTGCGGAATGGTGGGCACAGCCCACCCTACATCTGCACAGCTCTGACAGTCGAATTAGAGGATCGCGCCTAGCACAGAAGGCGAGGCCGGTTCAGCAAACGTCGGTTGAGTCCGCCATCGCGGGAGATGTGCGATCTTCTCGACGGGCGTGCCAGCGGGCGACGGTGTCGATCAGGCTGGCGCGGTGGATCGGTTTGGCGAGGTAATCGTCGCAGCCCGCGTCGAGGCACAGTTGTCGATCACCCGACATGGTGTTGGCGGTGAGAGCGATGATGGGTCGCGTCTCGCCCGCCTCACGCAGTTCGCGCGTGGCTGAGTAGCCATCGAGGACCGGCATCTGCATGTCCATCAGGATCAGGTCGATGACCAGATTGTTTTCGCGTGCGGAGGTGATGGTTTGGATCGCGGCGCGACCGTTGTCGGCGATCAAGACTTCCGCGCCCGACTTTTGGAGCAGGAACGAAATCAAACGCTGGTTGTCTGGCCCGTCCTCAACCAGTAGCACACGACAGCCTTCGAGGCTGGGATAGACCTGCGATGTGGATGCGACCGGCTTTCGTTCGAGCAGAGAGTTCTCGGGCATTGCTGACGACCGCGCGTCGCAGCGGTCCACGCAGATCGTGGCGACGAACGAACTGCCGCAGCCGAGTTCACTCGTGACGGTCAGCGTTCCGTGCAGCATCTCGGCCATGCGTTTGCTGATCGTCAGGCCGAGACCGGTGCCGCCAAACCGTCGCGAGGTCGTAGTGTCGGCTTGAGTGAACGGCTGAAACAATCGCGCGACATGCTCGGACGCGAGGCCGATTCCCGAGTCGATGACTTCCAAAGACAGCAGCAGCGGAGTCTGTTCGCTGGCGACTTCTCGAACGACAATTCGGACACCGCCAGACTCGGTAAACTTCAGCGCGTTGCCGACGAGATTGACCAGAATTTGCCGGACTCGCGTGGGATCGGTCCCCACAAAATCGGGCAGGTCTGACGCACACTCGGCAACCAGCGACAGTCCTTTTTCTTCGGCACGGAACTGGAAGATGGACACGACTTCGGCGACGAGATGCCGGATCGAAGTGGGGACCGATTCGACGGTCATCTTGCCCGCCTCGATCTTCGAGAGATCGAGGATGTCGTTGATGATGGTCAACAAATGCTCGCCGTTGCGGCGGATGGCTTGCAGCGACCGCTGGCGGTTTTCGGGCGCGTGGCTCCAGTCATCGTCGGCCAACAGCAGGTCGGCGAAACCGAGGACGGAGGTCATGGGCGTGCGCAGTTCGTGGCTCATGTTCGCCAGGAATTCGCTCTTGGCCCGGTTGGCGGCCGACGCTTCCAGATTGACCGCGCGCAGTTCGATGGCCTGTTGCTCGATCTGGCCGCGCGACGTTTCGAGTTCCATGGCGAACTGTCGGAACTCTTCGTCGTGCCGCTTCCGTTCCGTGATGTCGCGCGAGCTACAAACCATCAGCGTGACATTACCACTCGCCCCGCGCACCGGATTGGCAGAAGTCTCCATCCACAGGAAGTGGCCATCGCGGTGGCGGCAACGCCACTCAGTGCGCGTCTGTTCGCCGCGCAGGTTCTGCAAGCGAGCCGCCTCGATCCGAGGAAGGTCTTCGGGATGAACACGCTTGGAAAAATCGGTGGTGAACATTTCTTCGGGGGTGTACCCCAGGATGCGGAAGCAGGATGGACTGAGGAAGATCGAGGAGCGATCAGGCGTCGTCACGCTGAGGATGTCTTCGAGGGAATCGGTCACGATTTGGAACAGATCGCGACTGGCTTCCATCGTCTCTTGTGCTTGACGACGATCAGTGACATCACACGCCGCACCGACAATCACCGTCTGTCCATCCGGCCCGGCGGGCATCGCGGAACCGGTGCAAGACCTCCAGCGATACGACCCGTCTTTGTGCCGGATGCGATATTCAATGATGCCTTGGGTCCGGGATTGCAGCAGGTCGTAAAAGAATTCGCGGCCTCGCGCCACATCCGCAGGGTGAAGAAACGGATCGAACAATTGCCCCGAAATTTCGGCGGGTGTGTATCCGAGCAGCCGCTCACAGTTCGGTGAGATGTAGGCGACGCGGCCTTCGAGAGTCAGCATGAAAAAGACATCGCTGCCGTGTTCGATCAGCGTCCGGAACCGGTCTTCACTGGCACGGAGCGCGAGTTCTGCAAGCTTGCGGTCGGTGATGTCTTGAAACGTGCCGAACAACCGCTGGCACGGCTTCTCGCACGCTTCTGCCTGCCCCTTGGCACGCACCCAGATTGAGCGTCCTCGTGCGGTGATAAAGGGCAGCTCCAAATCCCACGGCGTTCCGTCTGCAATGGCTTTTTGAACGGCAGCAGAAATGAGGGGGCGCGCCGTGGGATGGTAAAACTCGATCGCCTCATCAAGCGTTGGCAAGTACCCCGGTACGACTTCGTGAATGTGGCAAACTTCGTCCGACCAACTGGGCGTCATCGTGGTCAGGTCCAGCTCCCACGTCCCGATCTTGGCCAGCCGTCCGAGTTGGCGCATCTGCTTGGCACCACGCAGCGGCGCTCGTTCCAACGGAGGCCGATCTTGGATGTCGATGCAGGTGACGACGAGTCCCGCAACAACGCCACGCTCGGTGAGGACGGGCATTCCCGTGGAGGATTGCCAGCGATAGCGGCCCACGGAATGACGCAGACGAAACTCAAGGTGAAAAGGGAGTTGAGTACACGTGAACTGGCGGCAGGCACTTTCCACGGCCGAGACATCGTCGGGATGGATCGTCGGTGTGGAAAGACCATCGCCGCTGTCGGCGTTCGTGAAGCACTGCCAGGCGGAGTTGAAGTGGCAGGGAACACCATCCGCATGGGCGACCCAGATCGGCAGCGGCGATTCGTCAGCCAACTCGCACCAGGCGCGCAGCGACTCGCTCAGGAGAGTGGTCATACACGCGGCGGGACTGTCTGTTGGCTCGACGTTCTCGGGTTTCATTCCAACGCTCAGCCTCACACTCGCATGAGTGGGTTATTCCGATCGCACTGCTTGGGCGAGATCGGATGTTCCGTGTTTGCTCGGTTGAGACTGTCGTCTACCTCCGAACACAGACTCTTCGGCGGCACTCTTCATGATTTTGAGGGTTCTTGGCGCGATGCGCGGCGATGGTTGCAATGAGTCATCAGATTCTGACGATTTCAGCAGCCGTATCAGTCGCGCGGGGCAGCGATGTGATACCTCTCGCGGCCCCCGATGAGAGTTTGGCGAGCCGCATGCCGTAAGGCTGCGGGTTCTTGGCCGTCGTAGGAAACCCGTGGCCTTACGGCACACGTCTCGCCTCGAACGTCTCGCTCATGGCAGCGAGAAGTAAAACGACAACAGCCGGACTCAGGTCGAGTCCGGCTGTTGCCGCATCGGTCATCGAAAATCAGGAAACGTTATTTCTTGGACTTGGCATCGGGGGCGTCTTTGTCACTTCCCTTCGCTTTGGGCTTCGCCGTTTTCTCTTTGCTCTCGTCAGTCAGGTCTTTGAGAATCTTCTTCTGCTCGGAGGTCAGCACAGCCTCGGTCTCGGAACCACGCTTGGCCCTGAGTGCCTTGAGCTGTTCTTCGAGTGCATCCAATTGCGACTCGTACTTGTCGTTGATGGCATAGACCTTGTCCTTCTGTGCATCAGTCAGACCTAGCTTGCCGTAGTTTGCTGGAAGGCGGTTCGTGGTTTTTTTCTCGACAGCGGCACCTTTTGTCGTTGGCTTGGCTGCGTCTTGTGACCAGCCAGAAATGGAGCTGCATAGCAGCAGAATCAGGGCATTCAACATAACTCGACGGTTTTTCATGACAGATCTCCTCGCGACAAAAGGCTGGGTTGGGACATGCCTCACAGCGAACACATATTGATGCGAACTGCACAACAGTGGAGCTGCGGAATACGCAATACCGTTTCGTATCGAGTCAAATCCATGACTGCACGCAGACTATTGCCTCACATGCCGTGACAATCAAGTGAGGCTGATGTGTTTCAGGGCCATCGCCTAGTTGGGTCTGCGTCAATTGTAGGGTGGGACCAGCGGCGCTTCGTCGCGCCGGCCCACCAGAATTTCCCGACGATTCCCAATGGTGGGCCGGCGTTCGAACTGAGCTGGTCCCACCCTACAATGAAAAAGGCGATGGCCTTGGATGTGTTTGAATGGGTATTCCCGCCATCAGTTCGCCGAGCGGATGACTCGTTGAGCCTCAGAGTCTACTGAAGAACCGTAGGATGGACGCCTCGTCCGTCCGTCTCCGACTGAGTTTCGCTCGGGCGAGGCATCCAAGCTTGATGCGTCCGCCCAAAGTCGCCTTCATCGCTCCGTGTGAAGCGAGCCGAACGCGGAATGACGCTGTTTCCCGCGTCTCCGGTGACTCGGCTGACTTCACGCGGAGCGATGAAGGCGACTTTTGGCGGTCACGTCAACGGATGTCATCCCGCTCATCGGACTCCTCCCCAAAACTCACGATGAACCCGGGATTCGCCCCAATCTGGGGGCGGCGAAGCGCCGATCCCAGCCACGCAATTTCGAGTTCGGGAAGTTATTGCGCTCCCGTTCCTAAACGACGCAAGGGGGCAATACAAAGTTGGCCGACCACTAGCGCCGTACCGCTCAGAGCTTTGTGCCGCGTGAGGGATAAATACTCCCCCGAGAATCCGACTCGCCGCACAGCCTTGGTGATGCGATAAAGATTCACAATCGCTCGCCAAATTGAGAGCTATGTTTCGGGCAGACGTGTTGTGGGGAGACGCTTCGTTTCGCCACCACCATTTGCCCGACGGCCCTTTCGCCGACGTGGCATCACGAGGCGGAGGCGGATTCGATGCGGACTTGGTTGCAAACGACGAGTGCTCCCCCGAGACCGTTTCCTCGCGCCGACGAACGGCTTGCGAAGGAACTGAATGACGGGCGAGTCAGCCTCGACAAGCAGGTCTTCTGGGGCCTGCTCGCGCAGTGGGGTCTCGTCTTGGTCACGGTCTTGGCTGCCTCGGCGGGAAGCAGTTTTGCCGGAGCCGACACGCTGTGCGCGGCATTTCTGGTGAACGGAGTGCTGTCGGTCAGGCCTCTCTGGTTGACGCTCCGCGCGCCGGGTGAGCGACAGACGCGGCTGACCGTCGCCATTTGTCAGGGTCTCGTCTCGACGCTGTTGCTGTTCGCCACGGGGGGGCGACCGGAGACGCACTTGCACCTGTTCGTCTGGCTGGTCGTTTTGGCGGGCTATCGCGATGTCTCGATCCTGCTGGCGGCGGGAGCGGCGGCGGTTGTCAGTCATGTCGCCGTCGGATTGCTCTTCGCCGCGCCGGGACTGGGGAGCGTCACAGCCGGTCATCTCGTGGAACACGCCGTCTGGTTGGCTGTCGAAACCGCCTGCCTGGCCACGTTCATCCGAGTCCGCGTTCAGGCCATGTCCGACTTGGCTCGACGCGAAGCGGCCCTCGAATCGCTCAACAATAATCTGGAACGCAAGGTCGAACGCCGCACGCGCGAGATGTTCGACACGCTCCGTGCATTGCAGCGCGAGTACGCTGTCGTGCAGGAGATTCGTGTTCAATCGGAATTCGAAGAAGTCACCGCGATCCGACAACTGTCCGAGCTGCGGCAGCAGGTGTTGACACAAGCGACGACCCTGATGGACACGACGTGGAGCTGGAACGAGTCGCGATTTGAAGCGGCATTTCGTCCCCACTGGCGCACGATCCGTGAGGCCACACAGCAGTTGCTCAATCTCGTCGGCAGCACGGGGCTGTCCGGAATGTCGCTGGGTGATTCACTCATTGGTGGTCCCGCGCTCTCTGCCGATCAACCGATCGTCGGTCAGGCCGCAACGTGCGACTTCACTCCCATGACCGAACACTCCGGCCCGAAGACGCTGCTGCTGATCGACGATCCTGTTCAACAGGCTCTGGCCGAACAGGCTCTGGCCGAACACGGCTTCCGCGTCGATGTCGTTCACACCGGACCGCGCACGTACTACTCGGCCATGCTGCGCGAATACGAGCTGATCTTGGTCGATGTCGATCTGGCCGATGAAGAAGGCTTCGACACAATCGAAGCGCTGCGACTTTTACCACAGGGAATCAGCGACACGACGGGCCTGTTCGCACTGTCCCGCGCACGATCACCCGAAGCGGTTCTGCGCAGCACACAACTCGGAGTGGACGGCTTCTTCGTCAAGCCACTCACCGTCGAAGCCCTGCGTGCGGCCTTCGAGGGCCACAGCGAACTCGTGAACGGCAGCGAACGCGCCAGCGCGAGTCGCGTCGAGCGCGAGACCGTTGGCGTGTGAATGCCACTGACGCATCGAGTTCACGAGCGTCAGCTCGTCCCCCTGTCTTTCGGAGCGGGGCGGCGTCAGCCCCCTGTCTCTTGGGCGTCAGCCCCTTCTTCAATCAGCGCAGAAACCAGGGGGCTGACGCCCAATGGCACTCACTTTGAGTAAATTTCAAACTGACGTTCAGTGCGACGTAGCTGAATTCGTGAGAATTCAGCCGGCTTTGATGATCGTCTGAAGTCTTACTACTTCAGCTACACCCCAAAGTGAGTGCCATTGGGCTGACGCCGCCCCGCTCGGAAACCTCTCACTTTGTGCCGCGTGAGGTACAACAAAGCGAAGCCAGACTTCAGCCAGTCACCGAGACGATTTACTTCTGTTCCAGCTCGGTCAGTAGGCGGCGAGCCTCTTCATCGGACGGATACCGCCCTTCGGCCTGCCAGCGACGATACTGAGCCTCGAAGTCGGCGACCACACCTTTCTTGTCGAGGCGATCCTGTTCGACCATGCGGTCGATGAAGAGGACACCGTCGAGGTGATCGCTTTCGTGCTGCACGGCTCGCGCGGCCAGCTCATCCAAGGCATACTCGAAACACTCGCCCTTCAGATTGAAGGCTTCGATCGCGACCTTCGAGGACCGCAGCACTTGTGCGTACAGACCGGGGAAACTCAGGCAGCCTTCCTCCCCTTCGACCGTTCCCTTGCGACGGAGGAATCGCGGGTTGATGAAGACCAACTCTTCGCTCTTCTCGGCCGCGTCTCCGGCGAGGTTCAGAATGAACAGGCGATACGGCAGCGCGACCTGATTCGCGGCGAGGCCAATCCCCTTCGCGGCGTACATCAGGTCGAACATCTCCGCCACGACTCGTTCGAGATCGGCATCGACCTTGATGACCGGCTTCGATTTCCAACGCAGGGCCGGATGCGGAAAGGGAACGATTTCCAAAGGCATGGCGAGTCTCAAAAACACGGAACGCGAAAGTACGGCGATCACAACGGGGCGGGATTATAGAAGTGCCTCACAGGACGGTCGAGCAACTCCTTTCAGTGGAGCGATGACGGCGGAAATGGAGGCCACACGGAAGATCACAACGCGGCATCACTTCATTTAGGCGCAACCCAAGTGGGATTCTTGGGCGTTAGCCCTCTTGTCCGATTCGGAGCGGGGTGGCGTCAGCCCCCTGGTTCTTGGAGTTCCCAGCCACTGAAGAAGGGCTCACGCCCGAAGAACCAGGGGGCTAACGCCACCCCGCTCCGAAATTCCTCCGACAGGACTCACGCTTCAAAAATTTCATCACAATTCTGCGCGCCACGCACACAAACAAAACGTTAGTTGTGCAGCGCGGCGATTCCCATCGTCGCGAGAATGACGCACCAAACGATGCCGAGTGCATGCCAGAACCAAGTGCAGAGCGTCACACCCCAGTAGTACTCGTGGTCGTAGCGGTCGGCGAGAGCCTGCACGGTGACGTACACGAGACACAGCAGCGCTACGATGAAGTGCATCGCGTGGAGTGCTGCAACGACGGCGACAAACGCACCCGCTCCCGTCGGCACTTCTTCGGGAACCAACTGACCGACCAGTTGCGACAGCGCGTGAAACTGAACTCCCACGAACAACGTCCCCGCGAGTAATGCCGCTCCCAACGCACGACGAAACAGCCGTTGCCGCTCGCGCTTCACAAAGACCACGGCTCTCGACAACGCCGCGCTGCCACAGAAGAGGAGGAACGTACTGGCCGCGAAGGCGGCGGGGATCTGGATCGGCTCGTAGGAGGCGTTCGCCGAGTGATGCGAGCCATCATCGAGTCGGCCCGATTGAAAGATTGCACTCGCAGCAAAATGGTTCAAGAGTGACGACACACCAAGACTGATGCCCAACAACAACACGGACAAAGCAAAGAACGGCAAGGCAAGTTCACTACGACGTGGCACGATCGAAGTCTCGTCAGCGGGGGTCTGGGGCATTGGTATCTGCGCAACTCGTGAGGGCCGGAAAAGTAGCCGTCATCGCTCCGCGTGACGAGCCTTACGAGTTCGGCGGTACTGACTCAGACGCAGATTTCCTCAAGGCAAAGGTAGCCGCGGAGCGCAGCACGGACTATTTTTGGTCGAACGTGACGTAGGGCTGGTTTTGAAATTCGTTCCCGATGTCATTGATTCAACTTGGCTCGGGATAACTGACCACATGCCCTCTGTGCTGGGAATTTCCGCGTTCTATCATGACTCGGCCGCAGCATTAGTCGTAGACGGCCGGATCGTAGCGGCGGCACAGGAAGAACGGTTCTCTCGGATCAAGCACGATGCGAACTTCCCCAGGCAGGCGGTCGAGTACTGTCTGCACGAGGCGGGAATCACGCCGAGTGAGATCGACTATGTCTCCTTCTACGAGAAGCCGCTGCTCAAGTTTGACCGGCTGGTCGAAACCTATCTGGCTCATGCACCGCGTGGCTTTCGATCGTTTCTTGCAGCACTTCCGGTCTGGCTGCGAAAGAAGCTGCATCTGAGGCGAGAAATACGGAACGGCTTGGGCGGTCAGTTCACGAAACGAATCGTCTTTCCCGAACATCACGAGTCGCACGCGGCCAGTGCGTTCTTTCCCTCGCCGTATGAAGCAGCCGCCATCCTCACCGTCGATGGTGTTGGGGAATGGGCCACGGCCACGTTCGGAACGGGACAGGGGAACCGCATTCAGCTCACCCACGAGCTGCGATTTCCGCACTCGCTCGGCATGTTGTATTCGGCCTTCACTGGCTTCTGCGGATTCAAAGTGAACTCGGGTGAATACAAGCTGATGGGGTTGGCTCCGTACGGTCGGCCGCTCTACGCGGAACTGATTCGCGACAAGCTGCTCGACGTGAAACCGGATGGTTCATTCCGATTGAACATGGAGTACTTCCACTACTGCGCCGGACTGACAATGACCTCGCCGCGATTCGATCGCCTGTTCGGAGGTCCACCGCGAAAACCCGAGTCGCCACTGTCAGAACGTGAGATGAATCTCGCGGCGTCGATTCAGTGGGTGACGGAAGAAATCCTGTTAAAGATGGTGCGGCACGTGCATCGACAGACCGGGCAGAAGCACTTGTGTTTGGCCGGGGGTGTCGCACTGAATTGTGTGGCGAACGGTCGCCTTCTGCGTGAAGGACCGTTCGAGTCGATCTGGATTCAACCGGCCGCTGGTGACGCAGGGGGCGCACTCGGAGCCGCACTGTTCACTTGGCACCAGCTTCTCGGTCATCCGCGTCAGCCATGTCAGCCCGACCAACAGCGTGGAAGCTTCTTAGGACCGCAACCGGACGATGCTTCGATTCGACAGGACCTCGAACAGGTAAACGCCCCGTTTGAACACATCCCTGACGACGAAGCGTTGTGTCGTCGCGTGGCCGAGTTGATCGCTGCGGGAAACGTGGTGGGCTGGGTTCAAGGACGGATGGAGTTCGGTCCACGATCACTCGGCGCACGAAGTATTCTCGGCGACGCACGCAACCCGGCGATGCAGTCGGTCATGAATTTGAAGATCAAGTTTCGTGAGTCGTTCCGCCCCTTCGCCCCCGCAATCCTTGAGGACCGCGTTCACGAGTACTTCGAGACGCGACCTCACGAATCCAGCCCATACATGCTGATCGTGGCTCCAGTTCGACGCGAGCATCGGACGGAGACCGCGTCGGATCACGACCGGTTGCCGGGACTCGACCAACTCAAAGCGATCCGCTCGGACATTCCGGCGGTGACGCATGTGGACTACTCGGCGCGAATCCAGACGGTGGATGCAACGCGACACGGTCGCTTCTACCGGTTGCTCAAGGCGTTCGAGTCTCTGACCGGTTGCCCAGTGCTGATCAACACCAGCTTCAACGTGCGAGGTGAGCCAATCGTCTGTCGCCCGGCCGAAGCCTATCGCTGCTTCTTGGCAACCCACATGGATGTTCTGGTGGTGGAAAACTTCGTGCTTGAGAAGAGACATCAACCGAAGCTGTCCCCGGAAGAAGTCGATGGGTATCTCAAACAATTCTCGCTGGATTGAAGGACTCTGTGATGGCTGTCATTGAAATGAATTGGCGACCATCCCCGCGTGAGTTGCGGGTGTTTGCCGTCGTCCAACTGGTCGTGGCGGCTGTGATCGCGTGGCTACTCCACCGCAGGCTGGGCTGGGACACGACCGCGATCGGATTGATCGGAACGTCGCTCATCGCTCTCGTAGTGGGAATGGCATCACCTTCGGTCTTGCGACCACTGTTTGTCGGTTGGATGTTGGCCGCGTTCCCGCTGGGATGGGTGATGTCGCACGTCATGCTGGCGACCGTCTATTACTTCGTCCTGACACCGATCGGGCTGCTCTTAAGACTCGGCGGTCGAGACTCCTTGCAGCTCAAGCAACGCCCAGATGCAAACACGTTTTGGGTCGAACGCAAGCCGCCTGCCAAGCCCTCGCGATACTTCCAGCAATTTTAGGCTCTCCGCCATTTGTGTTGAAAATGGTGTCCCGTGAGCGGCATGGTGCTAGTCCAATGGCACTCACTTTGAGCGTTTTCAAATGGACGTTCAGTGCGACGTAGCTGAATTCGTGAGAATTCAGCCGGCTTTGACGATCCTCTGAAGTCTTATGACTTCAGCTACACCCCAAAGTGAGTGCCATTGGGCGCTAGCCGCCGGTCGTTTTCGCCTACACCGGCGGCTAGCGCCGTGCCGCTCACTCAAGCATCCAACGCAAACGGCGGAGAGCCTGATCTTAGACATGCCGCCCAGCGGCACATCACGCACGAGCTTTGACGCATTTCATTTCACCAAGGAACCAACGTGACCGATCACCCCCCTGAACCACCCAATCCCGAAAACAACGACTTCGCACAACAGGCGGCGGAAACATCGCCGAGCATCGTTCAAGAATTTCTTCAGTATCTTTCCGAGTCGAAGAAGTGGTGGATGATTCCCATCCTGATTGCCGGTGGACTGATTGCGGCACTGGTGGCGCTCAGTTCCTCAGCCGTCGCACCTCTCATCTACCCGTTGTTCTGAAGGACGATTTGAAGAGGAAAGCGAGCTTTGGACGAACACGGAGTGCCCCGTCAGGTCTTAGTTTTGGGGTAGCCGAACTCGTAAGAGTTCTGTGTTTTCTGAAGTCTCACGACTTCAGCTACCCCCAAATTAAGAACGGACAGGGCACTAGGATCGAAGAACACCGGCCGAAACGCCCCCTCCAGCAAGCAGCCACAGCCGAAAGCTCATCCGCGCATCGAGTACCCCGGCCATCTTCGCCACCGCCGCCGCCAACCCACCGACCAGCGGAAACGTGGCGTGCGAGGTGACGGTGCGACTCATCATGAGTTCCTTCGCCGGGCTGGGCATTTACCTTGCGGATGTCAGACCGAGCAACATCGAGTTTGCTGAGGGATCGCCTCCAGAGCGCGGGTGAGCAAAAACTCATCGGTCCCTTGATGATCTCCGGAATGCAAGCTCGCAAAGAACGCCGCGAGACGGGAGCTGTCGCTTCCGTCTCGCGGATGAGTCTCAGTGAGTCGCCTTCTCGTTGGTTCGGCCGTCAGCTTCCCTTGATGAGTTTCAGTGGGCGGCTGCTGGCGATCTGGCGGAAGACTTCTCGCAGTTGATCTCGCACCGTGTCGATGCTCGCTCCACCGGGGACGTTGAAGTGGACACCGCCCGTGATGTCGGCCACTTGCTGCATGAGCGCCGTATCGGCACCGACGCCGAGACTGATCGTCAGGATTTTGATCCTAGCCGCTTTGGCGGCATTGGCTTCGTCGATCACGCATTGAGTGGCATTCGACGGTTCGTTCGGCAGGCCGTCGGTCATCACGATCATCATGCGGAAGGCACGAGGTCGAGCGCGGGCGACGATCTCATCGCGGGCGACCTTCATTCCGGCCGAGATGTTCGTACCCGACTTGTAATGCCCCGCCTGACGGTGCCGTGTCGTCGTCTTGACCTGATCGATGTTCCTGCTGAGTGCGTGTTCCAGAATCGCTCCCGCCGAATTTGAGTGCGTATAGATCGACAGCCCCACGTTGTCTTCGGCTTCAATCGTCGTCAGATAATTGATGAATTCATCGACCCCGTCCTTCAGCAGTCCGATCGGCTGTTCGCTGGTCTTCCAGAGGTCGGCCGTGTCACTGGCCCCGTACCGCACCGTTTGGAGGTACTCAAGCCACGTCATGTAGCCGTACATGTCGCGATAGCCGGCGCTGCTGATGTTGTTGTTCGACGACTGCACCGTGTCGAGGTACTCCTGCCAGCTTCCCCCCGAGTAAGGGTAAGCGATGTTCAGACCGAGGGCCGTCTTGATATTGGCGTCTGTGAACGCGAACAGCTCGCCGTAGTTGCCTGACGACATGCTGCCGTTTGTCCCCGACCTCACCCAGCAGTTGATGATTTCGCGGTTGGCATAGGAGCCGGTCCCGGCATAGGTCGCGGTGGTGGTTCCACCGCTGACGGGAATGATCTGCGATGCGCCGCTGGAGAACTGCAATCGAACCTGTGTGATCGCCAGGGTCGAGGCCACGGTGACGGAGGTTCGTTTGAAAGTTACGTCAATGTGGGGAATCGTTCCCGATGCAGCCACGCCACTCAGCTTGGCGTACTGCGGAGCGAAGGTCAGGTTGCCGTAAACGGGCGAGCCGAGTTCCTGCCACATCGTCAACATGTTGTTTTCAATGAACGGTCGTCCGAGCGTGCCGATGCGACCGAAGCAACTGTCGTCGTTCATTGATCCCGAAAAGTCGAGCACGACCATGATGTCACGCGGTTGGAATGACGCGACCGCTTCCGCACCGATCGTCGCCTTCGTGTGTCCCATGATCGGTGCGAAGAGCAACGGTAGCCGATCGTCGGCTCCCGAGATCGCGTCACGATCCGCCCGCACCTTGACGATGTTGTACGGGGTATTCGACTCGCCCCAGTTGTAGGCGAACGATTGCGAACCGGAATTCCAGACCATTTTACCGAACGTCACGTCCGACGTTTCGATGCTCACCGTCGATTGATTGCCACTGCGGTGCAGGGCCGCGACAGCGCGAATTGCCGTTATGGCGTTTTCTCGCACCGTGGCCGGATCGTCCGTGGCACTCAGCTCCATCGCTCCCGCCAAGGCACTGGCATCGGCCGCCGCCTGAAGCTGCGTCTTCGTCAGCGACATGTAACTCATGTCCACCGCGAACGCGACAAACGCCAGCATCACCGTCATGAAGATCGCCGCCAGCACGAGTATGGCCCCGCGACGATCCCGATCCGTCCACTTCACTCGACGAACTTGATTCATGGTGAATTCCTCTCAGGCCTGCCGGTCCCGCGACCGTACTTCCGCTAACTGGAGTGCCCCATCTCGCGACCACGCGAAAGACTTCCAGTCCTGTATCGAACCTAAGTTGGAAAACGGAGTTGGCAAATCATTTTCTCGTCAATTTGCAAATCTTCCGGACAAAGTTGCCGTGATGTTGCCCATCGGCATCATGTGGAATTTGACAATCACTCGTTTGTGATTTTGCCTCGTGATTTGATGCGGAACGACCGCGATAAACTCAAACTGGTTGACCATGCTGAGAAGCGATCTTAGAGTTGTCCGCGTACTTCTATTTCAACCGCCGTACTCCACTGATGGTTGCCCCGCTTTGAACTCACCCGCCGACCACTCTCGCCATGGCGAGGATTTCTTGTTCCCCATGGCCGATCCCGATTCCAAAGGTTCTGGCCCAGGATCCAAACCTCCGCTGCCGCCGAGTGGCTCGAAGAAGCCCGACAAGGGACAGGGGACCAATCTCTTCTGGCTGCTGCTGGCGATGCTCGTTGTGGGAGCGATCGTCTTTGGTTTTGCCAACAAGTGGCGAACCAAAAAACTCTCGTTCAGCGAATTCAAAACGCAGGTCGCCACGCGCGTGCTCGGCCCGGCCAACGTCCATGAACTCAAGATCGGACTCCGTTCGCTCACGTACCAGGATCAGCCGAAAGAACTCGCCAACTCCAAGACAGTCCCGAATCTGTTCTCGGTCTCCATCGTCGGGATGCAGGGACAGAACGAGTCCAAACTGACCGACCTGCTCGACCAAGCCAGCATCCACTGGAGCTACGACGAACCGGTCACACGCTGGCCGGAAATGTTGCTCACCACGGTCTTCATCCTCTTCTGCGTCGGATCGCTGTACTTGATGTTTCAGCGCGGCGGAGGTGCCGGTTCGGCGATCGCCTTCGGACGCAGTCGCGGCAAGCTATATGTCCAAGAGGAACTCGGCATCACGTTCAACGACGTGGCGGGGATCGACGAGGCGGTCGAAGAGCTACGTGAGATTGTCGAGTTCCTGCGCAACCCCGGTAAGTATCAAGCGCTGGGTGGCCGCATCCCGCGCGGGGTCTTGCTGGTGGGACCGCCCGGAACAGGGAAGACGCTGCTGGCGAAGGCGGTGGCGGGAGAAGCGGGAGTCCCGTTCTTCGGTCTGTCGGGGTCCGACTTCGTCGAGTTGTTCGTCGGTGTCGGAGCGGCCCGCGTGCGCGACATGTTTCAACAGGCGGGGCAACGCTCGCCCGCGATCATCTTCATCGACGAGTTGGATGCCATCGGCAAGGTCCGCAGCCACGGGGCACAGGGCGGAGGCGAAGAACGCGACCAGACGCTCAATGCACTGCTCGTCGAGATGGACGGTTTCAGCTCCGACCAAAGTGTGATTGTCCTCGCCGCGACGAACCGGCCCGAGACGCTCGACCCGGCCCTGATGCGGCCCGGTCGGTTCGATCGCAACGTCCTCGTTGATCGCCCCGACATCAAGGGACGCGAGGCGATCCTGAAGGTCCATGCAGCGAAGATCAAAACGGACGACAGCGTGAACTTGAAGTACCTCGCCAAGTTCACGGCGGGCTTTGTCGGTGCGGACCTTGCCAACTTGGTGAACGAAGCGGCGCTGCTGGCCGCGCGCAAGAACAAGTCCGCCGTGACGAACGCTGAGTTTGAAGAAGGCTTCGAGCGCGTCGTCGCTGGTCTCGAAAAGACGGCCCGCGTCATTCCGGAAGATGTCAAACAGCGTGTCGCGTGGCACGAGATCGGCCACGCGCTCGTCGGTTGTTCGCTGCCGCATCTCGATCCCGTTCACAAGGTCTCGATCATCCCGCGCGGCCTCGGAGCACTCGGCTACACGATGCACCGGCCCGAAGACGACCGGCAACTCTCGACTCAAACCGAACTCTTCAACCGCATTTGCAGCCTGCTGGGCGGCATCGCGGCCGAAGACCTGATCTACCAGGAATCGTCCACCGGCGGAGCCAACGATCTGCAACGCGCGACCGACATGGCGCGGCGGATGATCACCGAGTTTGGCATGAGTCCCAAGCTGGGCCGCGTCCATTACAGCGAGTCGCGCAAGAGCGCCTTCCTGATGGGATCGGTTGGCTCGTCCGACTACGCTCATAGTGAGGAGACGATTCGCGAGATTGACCTCGAAGTCCGTCGGATCATCGACGCCGCTTACGAGACCGCCCGCGACATCCTCGCCGCCCGACGCCCGGCGATGGAACATCTCACGCGCGAGCTGCTCGAAAAGGAATCCATCGAAGCACCCCTGATCGCGTCGATCCTCGACCAATACAAAACCGGCCCGCAGATTAAGCCGGGAACGTACGTCGAACCTCAAGCCCCGCCTTCACGCGAAACGGATTCCTCCGACACCAGCGGCCACGCAGACACCGCGCAAAGCGGCTGAGAGTCCAACACGGATTTCACCGCACGGTCTTGGCCCGCAAACAAGCCGAATTGTGTTGTCGCTCGTTGCCATGAACACGACCTGCCTTTACTCCGAAGGAGTTGCGTCTCATCGCCCTGGGTTGCCGCGCTTCGCGGCAACCCTGGGTCGGGGCACAGGACAGTTGTCTACCCCAACGGGGTTGCGTCAGGCTGGCCGGATGACGCAACCCCTTCGGAGTAAAGAGCGGCCAATCGGCAAGCCACGAGCGCGTCACTCCATCTAAAATCTGCGCCCCAGCGAAGAAACAAAACGTGAGTAGTACCGCGCGGGCTTGGCCAGCGCGGTGAAATCCGTGTTTGAATCCCATCCTTCTCACGCTTGATCAAGCAGCTTCTGGACTTGCTGTTCCAACTGAGTGGTCAGCGCGGCGGTGGCTTCTCGCGATCCCTTTTCGTGTGAGAGCGGGATCGGTTCACCGAAGCGGACGGTGGCGTGACGAGTGCCGCGTGGCGTGGGATAACGAACGCGCAGGACATCCTCTTCAAACTTGTCGAGCGTTTCGGCGATCCGTTCGATCGACGGCTTCTCAGCCACGTAGTCGCCGGGGTAGCTGTAGAGCTGGATGACGAAGAAGAGGTCTTCCATGTCGCGTTCGAGCTGGCGACGTTCATCGTCGTTAAGAGTTGTCGTTGTTGCTGTGAGCGGCACGGCGCTAGCCGCCGGTTCCGCGTTCGACCGGCGGCTAGCGCCGTGCCGCTCAC
>JAYTQJ010000359.1:0-4111 GCA_043746775.1 Schlesneria sp. | reverse complement strand
CCGAAAGTGGCCATTGTTGGCCGGCCGAATGTCGGCAAGAGTTCGATCATGAACTGGCTCGCGCACAAGCGAGTCTCGGTCGTCGATCCGATGGCGGGCGTGACGCGCGACCGCGTTACGTACTTGATGCACGTTGGCGATCGCTATTTCGAGCTGATCGACACGGGCGGCGTCGGTATCGTCGATGTGGGCGAGCTGACCGATGAAGTCGATACGCAGATTCGCATCGCGATGGACCAGGCCGATCTGATTCTGTTCGTGGTGGAAGGCTCGGCCGGAATCACGGCACTCGATCAAGAGGTGTCGCGCCGGTTGCGTCGCATCGACACGCCCAAAGTGATCGTCATCAACAAGTGCGATTCTCCGAAGCTCGATAAGGAAGCGCCGGGCTTCCTCAAGCTGGGCGATTCGCACATCGAACTGGTCACCGTCAGTGTGAAGGGGAACCGCAATCAGGAAGACCTGTTGCAAGCGATCCTGCGCAATCTGCCTCCCGCCGATAATGTCGAAGCGGAAGAGGGCGAAGACCTCGACGAAGTTCCCGAGTTGAAGGTGGCGATCGTCGGGCGGCGCAATGTCGGCAAAAGCACGTTCATCAACCAACTGGCTGAAACCGATCGCGTCATCGTCAGCGAGATTCCCGGTACGACGCGCGACAGTATCGACGTGCGGTTCCAAATGGATGGCAAAGCCTTCATCGCCATCGACACACCGGGCGTTCGCAAACGGAAGAGCCTCGCCAACGATGTCGAGTGGTACGGGTTGGCCCGCGCCAAACGGAGCATCCGCCGCGCGGATGTCGTGCTGATGTTCTTCGACTGCATGGAGACCATTTCCCGCGTGGACAAGCAGCTCGTGTCGGAGATTCACGAAGAGTGCAAGCCGTGCATCTTCGTCACCAACAAATGGGACCTCTCGACGAACCGTTCGACCGAAGATTGGTCCGAGTACGTCTTCAAGCACTTCGCGCACATGCGTCACGTCCCGATCGCCATCATCACGGCGAAGACGGGCAAGAACGTGAAGAAGCTCATCAACCTCGCGCAGGCCATTCACAAGCAGGCTCGACTGCGTGTCTCCACCGGCGTGCTGAACCGCGTTGTCCGGGCGGCGGTCAAAAACTGGTCGCCACCGCTGCGCATGAACCGCATCCCGCGCATTTTGTTCGCCGTGCAGGTCTCCACCGAACCGCCGACCATCGTCTTGAAGTGCAACGCCAAGGAATTGTTCGACGAGGACTACAAGCGTTATTTGCTCGGTGTCCTCCGCGAAGAACTTCCATTCAAAGAAGTCCCCATCAAGCTCTACTTCCGCTCGAAGGACTCCGACCCCGATCAGGCCGAACGGGAAGAAGCGCGCGGGCAGCGCGTCGAAGCCGGGCATTTCGATGACGATGAAGAGAGCGACTCCGAAGACGAAACCTTCGACGATGCTGACTTTGAAGACGATTACGACGACGAGTAACCGTTCCGACACGATCTCGAAGTGACTCGGACGCTTGAAGATTTCGGTTACGGAGTGACCGGTCTACTCTCTTTTTGCCAGTTGCGGCGTGGCCGTGTCTTCACGACGACAAGAACACGGCTACGCAAAGCCGTGATCGTGGTACCCCGAAAAGTCAGTCGGCTTCGTCGAACAGTTCCATGTTCGTCTGCTTCTTGGTTTCGCGTTTGGCCTTCTTGAAGTTGACGTTCTTCACGTAGTCGGGGTGTTCCGCGCGGTGTTGGCCGGAAAGCAGGCCCTCGATGGTCAGGAGTTGGACGCGGGGATACTGCGTCTTGCCGTCGGGTCCGCCGTGGAAGATTCCGGCCGAGGCCGCGTCGGCCCGCATCTTGGCGGTCGGTTCATTCAGCGAGATGAGCAACGCGATGTCGGCCTTCTCGCGTTCGCGAACGTGGTTCAGGGCGCGGACGTCGTCGGCCTTGAGTCCGCCGCCCTTCACGCTGACGACGATTTTCCGGGCGTCGTTGTCTTTGAGGTCATAGAAGAACTTCAGGCCGTCGATCCCCGTGTCGGCTCCCTTCTTCTTCCCCTGGAACGGCTGAGCCTCGACGAGCGAGACGGCCCACCACTGGAATTGATACTTGTCGCGCTCGGCCAGATTGCGAGCCGCGTCAAGGTCACCGGGCGTGCCGTGAACTTCAAACGCGCACGCGGCCCCAAACGCATCCTTCAGCCGCTTCTCGATCAACGTGATTGCGAGGTGCGTGATGTCGATGCCGACCCACTTCCGGTTGAGTTTCTGAGCGGCATGAACGGCGGTGCCGCAGCCACAGAACGGATCGAGCACCACGTCCCCTTCGTTGCTGCTGGCAGAAATGATTCGCTCCAACAACGCCAGCGGCTTTTGCGTCGGGTATCCGAGGCGTTCTTGCGCTTGGGAATTAATCGGGGGAATGTCGGTCCACACCGTGCCCATCACGCCACCTTCCATCTCGTTGAGATAGCGTTTCAATTGTGGGCGCTTGGTCGTGTCAAGAATGCCGACCTTCGTCGTCGGATACCAGATCCTTTTGTCGGCATGCAATTGCGCCATTGTCTCGCGGGAGTAACGCCAGCCTTTCTCGGGGAATGGAAAACCCTTCCATTCATACATCATGTTGGCCCTGGGATTCGGACTCGTCATGTTGTCGAGCCGGTAGACTCCGCGTCCGTCGTGGTCGTCGTAGCGATACTTTGAATCGAGGTATTTCTCGGAATGCTTGTCGCGCGGCGTGTTCCAAGCGAATTCGTCGCTCTTCGTGTAGAAGAATATGGAGTCCGCTACGCGGCTCCAGGTCTTGCTGTCGCTGTGTGTCGTCGTCCGTTTCCAGACGATCTCGTTTTCATATCTCTCTTTCCCGAACACCCCATCGAGCACGACTTTCAAATAGTGCGAGGAGGTCGGGTCGCAGTGGAGATAGAGAGAGCCGGTCGGTTTGAGAACGCGGTACATTTCCAGCAGGCGGTTGGCCATCATCGTGAGGTAGGCCATCATGTCGTTCTCGCCGAGAAACGCCCGCAGGGCCTTCATCATCTCGGCCGTGTCGGTGTTGGCCTGATGCAGCAGTTCGTCGAACTCACGCTCCGCCTGTTCGCCCCAGTGCCACGAGTCCTTAAACGCCTCGATTTGCGCCTCGCTCTGCTGCCCCTTCGGCGATTTGAACAGCAGGTTGTAGTCACGCTTGGAGTTGAACGGCGGATCGAGATAGATCAGGTCCACCGACTCGTCGGCGACGCTCTCCCGCAGCACATGAAGGTTGTCGCCAAAATAGAGTTGATTCATCGCAGGCCCGTCTCGTGCCGAAAGGATGCCAATCACGCCGCCAGAGCATGGGTTCTTCGGACGCGAAGTCAAGCCGAGGTGCATCAGGGCGAGCCTTGCGAGGGCACTCTTGTAAGAATCTGTCACGAGTCAGTTGAGTAGGCGGCTCCGGTTCGCGGCAACTTCTACCTGCAATAACCTAACAACGACGTGACCGCCAAAAGTCGCCTTCATCGCTCCGCGTGAAGTCAGCCGAGTCACCAGCGACCGTCTACGCGGAAAACAGCGTCATTCCGCGTTCGGCTCTCTTCACGCGGAGCGATGAAGGCTACTTTTGGCGGGCGCATCATCAACCTGTTGAATCAGGACGGGCGAGGCTTCTGCCAAGCCGTCCGGATGTGGAAAGTCGCTTACTGCTCACGGCTCGGCTGGAGCCTCACTCTCTCTGCCAACGTTTTTCAACAGTCTGTTAAGGCGAGCGGCAGAAGAGACCTTACCCGAAGTGACCCGGACGCTCCGAAGCGTCCGGGTCACTGGGCGCGTTGCGGTAGGTAAGTTGTTTCTTGCCGCTCGCCTAATTCGCCTGTAGGACTTTCCGTAGGGTGGGCTGTGCCCACCACAATCGGTTGCAGACTGGACATTTGGAGAACTCAGACAGTCGAAGTAAACGAGTCCGTCTTGACTGCACCCGAGGCCGATTCGCAGGTTGCCGTGATGTCGCCCGGTCGCAGGGCTTCTGTTATGTTCTTGCGACTCGTTTTGGGCGGGCTTCGCGCGAGTGAAGCTCGACGTTTTTCTCGTCTGAGCAGATGGACGACAGCAAACACACGTCGGGTGCGTGGAGTCTTCGGAACGCACCTCTTTCGT
>JAYTQJ010000358.1:0-42769 GCA_043746775.1 Schlesneria sp. | reverse complement strand
TGAGTCCCCTGAATCCGCTCGCAATTGCAATCCACGCCGATTCAGGGGACTCACGTCCCCCGCTCCGAAGTGTGGACAAAGAGGGCTTACGCCCAAGAGTCGCCTCACGCATCACGGCGACCGAACACCAACCGGCCCACCCCGCGCTGAACATCGCGGGTCAGCGTGAAGACGGTCGGGATCAGGAAGAGCGTGAAGAAGGTGGAGACGGTCAAACCGCCCAGCACCACGGCACCGAGGCCCCGGTACAGCTCGCTCCCAGCGCCGGGGAACAGCACCAGCGGGAACAGACCGATGATCGTCGTGACCGCCGTGAGGAACATCGGACGGATGCGCGAACGGACCGCCTCGACCACCGCCTCGCGATCGGCCATCCCTTCGTACCGGATCAGTTGCAGCGTCTGATCGACGATCAAAATCGCGTTGCTCACCACGGTGCCGATCAGGATCACGAAGCCGAGCATCGTCAGCACGTCCAAGCTTTGCGGAGGCTGTCCGAGTTGGACCAGATACCAGCCGAGCAGCTTCAAGCCGACGATCCCGCCCACCGCTCCCAACGGCACGGTGAAGATGATGATGAACGGGTAGACCCACGATTCGTACAGCGCGGCCATCAAGAGGTAGGTGATAAGCAACGACAGCACGATGTTGAACTGCAACGCCTTCCACGTCTGACGCAGCTTGTCCGCCGTCCCCGCGAGGTGGATGCTGTAGCCGCCATCGAGTTGCCCCGACTTCACCAGCGGCTCGACGATCTGCGACTGAATCCTCCGCATGGCTTCTTCGAGCGGAATCTCGGGGGGCGGTGAGACCTGAATCGTGATGGCCCGCTCCCGTTCGCGGTGGTTCACCTGTTCGGGGCCGCTCGCCATGCTGACATCGGCCAGCGCACCGAGCGGGATGAGTTGTCCGTCGCGCGTCGCGATCGGCAGGCTCGCCACGTCCTGCGTCTGCCGGGCGAACTCGTCCTTCCCGCGAATCGACAGGTCGATCTTGTCGGTCCCGAGGAAATAGTCACCCGCATACGCGCCATCGACGAGGGCATCGACGGTGTAACCGAGTTCCGCCGCACTCAGCCCCATCTCGGCCGATTGCAGCAGACGGGGGATCACGTGAACCTCGGGGCTGGATAGGTCGAGGCTCGGTATCGGGCGGGCCTGAACATTGGGGATCAACTGCCCCATCGGCTGCATCAGCACGCGGTTCGGCATCGACTCGGGATCGCCTCCCAGAATGCGGCCGCCGAGCTGCACGAGCTTCGTCAATTCCGGACCGGTGATCTCGATGTCGATGCTCCGCCCGGCCGACAGTCCCCGCTCGAAGAGACTCGTTTGAAACACCACCGCGATCGTGCCGGGCAAGTCGGACGAGACCTTGCGCATGATCGGGATCAGCTGGGCACAGCGTGCCGGATCGTGCGCCTTCGCGCCGATGAAGACCCGCTTCGAACTGGCGACGAAGAACAGGTCGGAAATGACCGGCGCGTCGAGTTGCTTCGCTTCCGGCGAGTTCGGGTCCACGTTCCAGTACGGTCGCAGATCGGCCTCGACCTTCTCGCCCATTTCGATCAGTTGGTCCATGTTGTAGCCCGGCGGCGGGAGCAACATGCCGAACACCAGGTTGCGGTTTCCGTTCGGCAAGTACTCGACGGACGGCCACAGCCACCAACTGACGCCGACGCTGGCCCCGACCATCAGAAACACCGTGGCCAGCCGCGTCAGCCAGCTCCATTGAATGAAGCGGTTGAGGCCCGTCACTCCGTCGATGAACGACATCGCGAACACTTCCAGCAGACGGACGAGTCCCTTCGATGTCGAAGCCGTCTGCCCGCGCGACATGCCGCCGATCACGACGTGACCCTGCCCGTTGGACACCTCCGTAGGATGGGCACTCTTGCCCGTCTGCTCTTCAATACCAAAGCCGGACGGGCAAGAGTGCCCATCCTCCGTCACCGATCCCTTTCGTTTCCCAAGGAACCGCGCCGTCGCGGGCGGCACGACGACGATGGCGAGGATCAGCGAGATCGCGACCGCCGCGCTGATGGCCAGCGCGATGTCGCTGAAAAGTTGTCCCGCCTCTTCCTGGACGAAGATCACGGGGACGAAGACCGATACCGTGGTGAGCGTCGCCAGCACGACGGCACCCCACACTTCCTCGGTGCCGCGGATGGTGGCGTCGTAGGCCGACTCGCCCTGCTCCCACCGCGTGTAGATGTTCTCGAAGACGACCGTCGCGTTATCGACGACCATTCCGACCGCGAACGCCAGACCGGCCAGACTGATGACGTTCAGCGATCGTCCCAGCAGCGCGATCACGAGGAACGTGCCAATCAGCGAGATCGGGATCGTCAGCCCGATGACCAGTGCGCCGCGGGCGTACCACAACCCCGACACCGCGATCAGCACCAGACAGACCGCGAACCAGTAGCTGTGGACGTACACTGCCGCCGCTCCGGTGGCGAGGATCAGTGGCGAGAACAACAGCGTCCGGCGGTTCAAATGGAGAAACACCATCAACGAGACCATCGTCAGCGCGGTCCCCAGAAAAATATTCTCGGTCACGAGTCCGATGGCCGAGTAAATGTAGTCGGTCTCGTCGTAGACCTGCGCCAAGTGGAGATTCTGCCGGTGCAGGACAGACTCGTTCAGCCGCTGGTTCACGTCGCGCAGACCGGACATCACGTCAAGAACGTTCGCCCCTCCTTCGCGCAGCACGCGCACGGCCATGCTGTTGGTTCCGAATCGCCGCACGATGCTGTCCGGTTTCTTGAAGCCGTCGCGCACCTCGGCCACATCCGAGACGTAGACCGGCGCGCCACCCCGCACCGCCAGCAACTGCCGCTCGACATGCTCCTTCGAGCGGAACTGGTTTAGCGTGCGGACGACCCAGCGCCGCTTTCCCTCCCAGAAATCGCCCCCCGACGTGTCGCGGTTCTGGCCGCGCAGCACGGCGCGAACGTCGGCCACGGTCAATTGCCGCGCCGCCAGCTTCTCGGGATCGACGACCACCTGCAGTTCGTTCTCCAACCCGCCGATGACATCCGCGTTCGAGACTCCTTTGACTCGCTCAAACGCCGATTCGATGTTGTTCTCGGCGAAGCGCCGCATCTCCAGCACGTCGATCTCCGCCAGCAGCGGCCGCGCTTCGGGATGCTTCGCAATCACTTGCTTCAACCGGTAGACGGCCACTCCCACGTTGTGAGCTTTCAAGACCGTGTCGAATTCCGCCGCGATGTCGGGGTGTTCCTTTTGAAACTGGCGGATCTCCTCCGGCGTCGCGGCGCGCGGCGTCAGCACGAACCACGCGATCGGCTGGTTGGACGAGTTCGACGTGCTGATGACAGGCTGGTCGGCGTTCTCGGGATACGTGCTGACTTGTTGCAGGCGGCTGTTCACCTTCAGCAGGGCCTCGTCCATGTTCGTACCGACGGCGAATTCGAGCTTGATGCTGCCCATCGAGTCGAAGCTCTCGGACGACAGCTTCGTGATCCCCTCGACGCTCTTCAGCTTCTCCTCCTGCTCGCGGACGATCTCCTGCTCGACCTCCTGCGGCGAGGCCCCCGGCCAGCGCGTCTCGACCGTCAACGTCGGCGTCTCGACCTCGGGCGTGAGCTGCATCGGCATTGAGAACCCGGCAATGGTGCCGAACAGCATCAGCAGCAACATCGCCACCGAAACTTTGACCGGGTTCTTGACGAAGGTTTCAACGAGCGACATTCAGGGAGGACCAGAAAAGGGGGAGTGGGCAGTAGGCAGTGGAAAGTGTAGCTGGGGTCGGCGCTTCGCCGCCGCCAGAGGTCAGCCTCATTCGGAGCGGGGGACGCAATAGCTTCCCGAGTTTCCTTCTTGTTCCCTCCCCTCGGCGGGGAGGGTTAGGGAGGGGGGAGGAGTTGCAAATCGACTTGACCATCCTCCCCCCTCCCCGGCCCTCCCCGCCGAGGGGAGGGAGTAAAGGCTAGGAACGCAGGATGTTATTGCGGTCCCACTCCTATCGTCCGTTTAGTGCAGCCGCATCGCTGGCGGGTTGCTTCCGGACTTCGACGATGCTGATCATCTGTCCCGGCATCACACGTTCGTTGCCGACGATGACCACCTGTTGATCGACTGCGAGTTGTCCGGTCACTGCAATCCAAGCCCCGTCGGCGATACCCAACTCAACGGGAATGAACTTCACTTTGGAGGTCGGTTTGGGGCCGGGAGCCTTCGGGTCGAGCGCCGCCAATTCCTTGTCATCGAGCGCCACAACAGACGCCACCACGGGCATTGGACCACCCAACACGATCGCATCCTTGGGAACGAGTAATGAATCTCGCAGCTCGCCCGTCGGCAAAGTGACTCGCGCCAACATCCCGGCTTTCAGCAGCGGCCCGTCGTCGCGAATGACGTTCTTCACGCGGACCTTCACCGGAAACGTGCGCGACTTCGTGTCGGCTTGAGGCGTGATGATCGCGACCTCACCGACGAAGATCGAACTCTTCAACGCGGGGACTTCCACACGCACCGTCGTCCCGACGCGCACGTGTTCGATGTGCGTGTCGAGGACGTGCGCTTCGATGTCGATCTCATCGAGAAACACGACCTCCGCGACGACCTGTCCCTTCGTGACCCACTCACCGATCTCGGTCCGCTCCGCGACGATGTAGCCGTCGAAGGGAGCGATCATCGTGTGCTTCTTGAGTTGGTCCTGAAGCTGCTGCACCAGCGCGGTCTGTTCGGCGACGCGCGCCTTCGACTGTTCGATCCGTTCCGGTCGCGGCCCCTGCTTCATCAGCTCGTGACCAAGCCGTTCGGCTTCATAGTTTTGCTGGGCGAACACTGCCGCCGAGCTGTCCTCTTCCATCTGCTCGCGCGTGCCGACTTGCCCTTTCTCGAACAGAGCCAGCGTCCGCTTCAGCCGCTGCCCGGTGTACTCGCGCCGCGAACGAGCCGCCTCCATTTTCGCGGCCGCTTGTTCGACTTCCTCCTTGCGCCAGCCATTCGACAGCTCACGCAGTTCCTCTTCGCGGAACTTCAACTCGGCCTGAGCCGCGACGATTTGCAGTGAGATCGTTTCTGTCAGCAGCTTCGCCAGCGGCTGACCTTTTGTGACGCGGTCTCCCTCGTTGATCGGGAACTCAGTGACGCGACCATCCACGGCCGTTCCGACCGCACTCTTCTTGAGCGGCATCACCGTCCCGACAAACGTTTGCCCGCTCGCCGCCTGCCTCTGAATGACCGGTGCCACGATGACCGGCGCGACACGAGCCTGCGCATCAACCCGCTCACCCGAAATCAACACTGCCAACGAAACGCATCCAAACGCCAGACGTTTGAACAGCCAAGAGACTCTGCTCATGAGGTCGATTCCAAGTGCGGGACAATCGGGACGGGGCTGAATCATGTGGAAGGTCATCGGGAAAGTAGCCGTCATCGCTCCGCGTGACGAGCCTTACAAGTTCGGTAGCCCTGATTCAGGCGCCTGCTCTCAACAGGCTCATCACGCGGAGCGATGATGGCTACTTTGTGAAGAGACCGCAGGGACAAGCTCGGTGGGGGGACGCTTGTTTGAAGTCTAGTGCCTCGTCAGGTCTTAATATTGGAGCTGACTCAGTGAGCGGCACTTTTTCGATTTGACGGGAGGTCTAGTTCTTCACTTGGCACTCTCCCCTTCCGCCGCGAGTTCCTCGACCACCATGTCACCGAACCACGCGGGACCGCCCTCGGCCAACAGGCGGAACTCGGGGCGACGCGGTTCCTTCGCGAGCGGGACTGTTGCGGCGAGGACATCATCCACGAAGACGCGCCATTCTGTGGTCTGTCGTTCTAGCTTCAACTCGTGCAGGCGATCGGCTCCGATCTCGAACGGCTTCGCTGGCGCGAGCGGCTTGAAGGGCAGGCCTCCTTCCTGGCGAGTCCCCACGGCGACGCGATCCAAGGTGAGTCGCAGAGCGTGACGGCTGTCCGCCGGATTGTGTGGGTCGGGCTGTCTCAGGTTGAACTGCAGTTCCACTGCGGAAGCTTCTCGCAACTGGAAGGTGACGAGGACGCGGTAGTACTCAATCGGAACTGGTTTCCCCGCGACCGCTTTCAACAGCGGCCGTTTCATTTCGCCGCTGGTCCCCGCAATGACGGGGCTACCCTCGTCATCCCGAACCACGATCCATTGTCCGTCTTCGATCGTCCAACCGAGCAGTGATTTGCCGTTGAACAGCGAAGCCGACCAACCCGTGGGTATCAACGACGCTTTCGATTTGAGGGACGAGGTCGAGCTTCCACCGGGGATCAGTACCAGTGCGAACACGACCACCGTCACGATCAGCGCGGCGACGATGCCCAGTCCGACTTTCATCCCGGTGCGAACCGGCCGACGTGATGGCTCAGTGCAAACGTCCGTCACCGTCGAGAGCGTGGACATCGAGTGCGAAGTCGCCGTGCGCCACGCGAGCGTCGCCGAATCGGCGGCGATCATGACCGGCAGCGCGTCGATCCGGCTGAGCAACACTCCGTAACTGCCGACACGTTGATCGAGGTCTCGCGCCAGCAACGAGTTCATCAGCGCGAGGCCCTCGGCCGAAACATCGTTGCGCACCGCAGGCAACTCGGGCCGCTCGTCACTCAATTTCTTGGCGATGATCTGCGGCAGAGTCTGTTTGTCGAACGGCGGATGCCCCGCGAGCAGGTGGTAGGCCGTCGCTCCCAGCGCGTAGATGTCGGCGCGCAGATCGACCGGCTTGCTGGAGTCCAGTTGTTCGGGAGCCATGTAGTGCGGGCTACCGAGCGTCGTCTGTTCGGCGGTCAGCTTCGTCCGTTCGTCCGCTTCCGTGGCGAGCAACGCCAGCCCGAAGTCGGCGATCTTCACCATCGGCATCCCGGCCGGAAGTGGGTAGCCCTGAGGCGGCGTGACGAGCAATAGGTTGGCGGGCTTGATGTCGCGATGGACGATTCCCATCTCGGCCGCGTGAACTAAGCCAGTCGCCGCCTGTCGAATGAGTCCCCACACCACGCGCTCGCTGAGCGGGTGCTGGCGACTCGCGTAGTGATCGGCATCTTCCCCCTCGACGTACTCCATCGCGAAGTACAGCCGCCCGGCATGTCGCCCGAAATCGTAAGCCGCGACGATGTGCGGATGGACCAGCTTGGCCACGGTCTGCGCCTCTTGCTCGAACCGCGAGACCATCGTCGGATTGGCGGCTTGATTGACGAGGATCGTTTTGAGCGCGACGACGCGATTCAAATTGAGCTGCCGCGCCCGATAGACGACTCCCATCCCGCCGTGCCCGAGAACCGACTGAATCTCATAGCCGGGGATCGACTTGGAGGGCTGTCGCAGCGTCTCGACGATCTCAATCTGTACCGGTGACATCAGCCCCTTCTGCAAGACCAGCGACACCGCGTCCATCTGCTTCAGAGCCGCCTCTTCTGCGAGGTCATACAACGTCTCCGACGGCAGCAATCCTTGCTGGCCCGCGATCGTCAGGAACTCTTGAGTGGTTTCGGCGGTCATGGGGGGAAGGGGTCAGGGGGCAAGAGGCAGGGGACAAAGTAGCCGTCATCGCTCCGCGTGACGAGCCTTGTGAGTTCGGCCGTCATGGACTCAGCCGTCTGTTCTCAGAAGGCTCATCACGCGGAGCGATGATGGCTACTTTGGAGAGAGACCGACGAGCTTGCCTGAACGATCAGGGGTCAGGTTTTGTTGAGCTGCCCGAGTTGGTCGAGCATCGCTTTGATCGACGGCCGATCCGCCAGCGACGCGCCGACGTAGGCGAAGCGGAGTTGACCTTCCTTGTCGAAGATGTAGGTCGCGGGCTTCGACAAGTCTTTGCGAATGCCCAGCGCATCGACCGCCTTCAACTCGACATCCAACAGCAGCGGGAACGGGACCGTTTTCTCAGCGGCCGGAAGTTTGGAAACGGCGCGTGCCAGGAACTCATCCAAGCGCGGCGTGTCGGCCGGTTTTTCCAGCGGATAGACAACGATGACCTCGGCGTGCTGCTCTTGGAACTTCGCGTAGTTCGAGATCAACCGCGCGGTCTGCGTTGAACAGTACGGACAGATCGCGCCGCCATACCCGCGCGTGACGACCAAAATGACGTGCTGCTTGCCGAGAAAGTCTTTGAGAGCAATTTGCTTCCCGGCTTTGTCGGTGAAGATGAGTTCCGTCAGATCGGATTCGGGGTTCGCCTGCGTCGCCACGTCATCCTTGAACTGAATCATCGAGTCATCAACCGTGTCGCCATAGCCGTACATGTTGGCCGCAGGTTTGGTCACGACGGTCTGAGGTGACGGAGAGCAACCGACAACCCAAGCCATCATTCCGATGGCCAACACGATCCGAGAAACGCCACCACTTCGCAGCCACTGATTCACGTTCGTCGCCTCCATTGGAGTCCGCCGCAATCCGAGTTGGCGGCAGGATACATCAGCCGCCTGCGACATCGTAGCCGACGCCTCAAAATGAGTTGGCCAATCGGACTGAGACACAGATGAAAGAGGTTTCACAACAGAGGCGCGGAGCAGAAAACGGAGTCGAGAGCGACGGTTTTGAAACGCACCCTACTGGTTTCCCCCCGTGCTACTCACGTTTTGTTTCTTCGCCGGGCGCGCAGATTTTTGACCGAGCGGCGCGCCCGTGACTTGGCGATTCGCTGTTCTTTACTCCGAAGGAGTTGCGTCTCATAGCCTAGGGTTGCCGCGCATCGCGGCTACCCTAGGGAAAACAACGAGAGTGAGCCTCTACCCCAACGGGGTTGCGTCTCGCTGGCCGTGTGACGGAACCCCGTTGGGGTACTGGACGGGAGGGAACCCTGACCCAGGGTAGCTCGCTCTGCTCGCAACCCTGGGCTATGAGACGCAACACCTTCGGAGTAATGGTCGCATCCGTTCGACGCGAATGAGCGACATTCGCCAACTCATTGGGTTGCGGGCGATGCCCGATCCGTGTCAATCAGGGTGATCCGTGGTGGCCCTTCTGGCTCTCATAGCTCTCTTCTGAAGCCACCACATACAAACGAAAAAACCGCCGCGATCTGCCCGTGCGATCGCGGCGGCCGAGGACTTGCGACAGAGCCTCGGATTGGGGAGCACCCGTTATGTTTTTGGAATCCCGAGCAGTTCCTCTTCTTCTTCCTGGATGATGATTCGGGGCGTGACCATCAGCATCAGGCTTTCCGTTTCACGACCGACACCCGTGTTCTTGAAGAGGCGGCTGACGTAAGGAATCTTGTTGAGGATCGGCACACCGGACATGTTGCGTCCTTCGCGGAGTCGCTTCACGCCGCCGAGCAGCACCGTGCCACCGTCGGGCACGCTGACCGTCGTCTGGACGGTGACTCGTTCTTGCACGGGCTGTTGAACGGTCACGGTCAGGCCGGCACTGGCGTTGTTCTGTCCACCCTGTCCACCCTGTCCACCCTGACCACCCTGACCTTGTTGCTGTGAGAACAGGGCCGACATGATCTGCATCGTGCCGACACCGCCACCGATACCGAACTGGCCACCGTTCTGACCCTGCCCGCCACCCTGCCCACCTTGCTGCCCTTGTTGTCCACCCTGTCCCTGCTGTCCGCCGCCCGTTGATCCACCGACGAACGAGAACGTGAACACGTCCGTGATGTTCGTGAACTGTGGCGACACCGTCAGTCGCACGAACCGGCGATCGGCCGAGACCACGGCGGTCACGTCGAGCGTGATTCCTTCGAAGAAGGTTTGAATGACGGGCTGGAAGCCGGTGGAGAAGAAGCCGACGGTCGGGATCAGGCTGATCACGAACGGCCGGGCCACACCACTTTCGACGTGTCCCAACTGCCCGTTGAACAGCGTGACTTTCGGAGCAAACATCAGATTGGACCGTTGATCGCCCTGAGCCGCCTGGATGAAGAAGAACGCTTCCACATCGCTCAGGATGGCGATCCCCATTTCCACACCGGCCTTTGGATTGAAGCCACCGAACGTCGGCACTCCCACTTCAAACGATCCCTGCTGGAACGGAACATCTGTGGTCTGGGTGAACTGACCGGGTGCCGACATCCCAAGGACCGTACCGCCGGGGTATTTGGAACGGTTGGCCATCTGGCGAGTCGGCCCTTGCGTGAAGAAGTTGGATACGGCCGCTGCCTGTCCCTGTTGTTGGCCACCCTGTTGCTGCTGCCCCTGCTGCGCCTGAGTTCCTACGAGACCCTGCTGCGGTTGATTGATTGTGCCGAACGGAGCGAGTGGCAACCCCGTGTTATCGTGAGTCGGGCCGGGCAGCGTACTTTGCAGGCCGAAGTCGAAGTCGATCCCGATTCGCTCGAAGAACCGATCCGTCACCGTGACGAATCGCACTTCGATCGTCACCTGCAAGTCTTGCAGGCGGCGCAACTGATCGAGCAAGTCGGCGATCTCTTCATGCACCTTCTGAGTCTGTCGGATGACGAGGCTCAAGGTCGTTTCGTAATGACGCACCGAAGCCTGTCCGCCAACCGAGTCCCAGCTATCGGGGGCGATCGTGGACGTGAGCAGTTCCGTCAGCGAGTTGAAGTCCGGCGCTTGCGGCCTCGATCCCGAGCGACCATCCGTCGGCTCGCCCGTCAGCGGGTTGGGTCCACCGGGACCCACTTGACCCATGCCGGGGAACCCCGTCGGAGGAACACTCATCTGACCACCGCCGAGGTTCGGCATTCCGGATAAGTACGGACTCGGGGCGTAAGGTGTGCCGTTCGACTGACCGAAGTTCGTGATGGGAATCACGAGGTCGGCCACGGGGTACGTTGCCACCACCAACTCACCCTGCTGACGGATGCGGCTGGTGATGTTCAAAACCTGGTTGTGAATGTGGTAGCCGAGGTTGTGCCGACCGAGGATCAGATTCAGAGCACTCTTGACCTTGATCCCTTCCACGCTGATCGTGACCGGCGTGTTGGTGCTGACACCCTCTTCCTCGAGACCAAGCTGGTCGGTCACGATGTTGATGTCGGCCACAGCCGCGATCTTCGCAATGACATCGCTGAGCGGTGACTGTTCTTCGTGCAGCGAGATCACCTTAGACAGGCTTTGCTCGATGCGGATGTCGTCTTCATCGCGAGTCCGATTGTCGGTGCGATACTTCCCGTTGCGGCGTTTCGTGATGTCGTCGAAGTTGTCCCCGAAGTCGATCGGGTGCTTGTCGTTGACCTTGACGATCACGGCTTGCTCGACATCGTCGAGTTGACCCATGAACGACTCTTCCTTGTCGTTCTTCAGCTTCTCGTTGTTGGCGACGCGGCGACCGAACTTGGCCTTCCAGAACAGCGTTTCGGCCGTCGGATCTTTCGGGTTCATCTCCTTGGCCTTCTTGGCCACGATCTCCGCTTCGGCAAACCGTTGCTGCTTGAAGAGTTCGTTGAACTCCTCGACCAGCTTGGCGTATTCCTGTTCGACGCGAATGTTCGTTTCCACGGTGGTGGTCAGTGATCGCTTGACCTCTTCGTTGCGCTTCTTCAGTTCGAGGTTCGGCTGTTGACGCACGATCTCGGATTGGAGCGACGAGCGCGTCTTGTTGAGTTGTCTCGTCAGAGAAACCGCAGCCTGCTCGGGCAGTTCGGCCCCTTCGACCTTGGCCAGCGTTTGATCGATCAGCGTCAAGGCCGCTTCCGGATCGGTGTCCTTCAAGCGTTCGGCCTTGAAGACCGCGTTGAGGACATCGCTGCGCAGACGGTCGAACTTGACCGCTTGTTCCTGCTGAGCCGCATCCAAAACAGACGGGGCTTCGAGTGACAGTGGGGCACCGTCGTCAGGAATCCGGGCGATGTCGTTGTCATCGACTTGGTTGTTCGCCAGTTGAATGCCGTTGCCTTTGCGGTTGGCTTTCGGAGCCAACTCACGCAGATAGTCCTGCATCCGCTGAGTCCGCACGCGGTCGAGTTGCTGACCACTTTGATAAGCGGCGAGGAACGCACTGTAAGCACCGGCTCGATTGCCGCGATTCAGTTCGGCCATGCCTCGGTTGTAGAGGTCACCCGCCGAAGAACCGGAGAGGTCGGTCTCAGTCGTGGCATCGGCGGCCATCACGCTACTCGGACGACGGCCCGTCGAACCCGAAGCCGTGGTAATTCCGTTGCGAGCGTTCGACGAACGTGTGTTCGGAGCAAACGGGTTCACGTCCCCATCAGTCACCAGTTCGTTGGAGGCATCCGCCGTAGTGACACCGCTGTCACGAACGGGTTTGCGTGAAGCGACGTTGCCACCGCTCATCTTCTTGTTCAGATCGGCGACGACCAGGTCAGGACGATCGGCGAACACGGGGAACGTGACGTTCATCGCTTCCGCTTCTTCGGCCTTGGCACGGGCTTCGTCGAAACGATCCGCGTTCATGAGTTGTCGAGCCTGACGCAGTTTCTCCAACGCTTCCGCTTGAGCGGGAGTGACGTTCTGGCGGGCATTCGCTGGCGAGTTCGCCGCGACGTTCGCCGAGGACGGTTCTGTGGCGGTCGATTCCGCGAACGGATCGTCATTACCGACAGGCGTCACCTTCGTGGTCTTGATGTCATCTGCAAACTTGCCAGCGGCGGGAACACCGGGACCACGCTTCGCAGCGCGAGCGATGTCGGCCAGCACGATGTCGGGGCGGTCGTCGAACAAGTCATACGGAGCCTTCAAGCGATCGGCTTCGATCGCCAGTTGTCGAGCTTCATCAATGCGACCTTCGCCCATCGCGCTGCGTGCTTTCGCGAGCAACGCTTTGGCCTGTGGTCGTGCAGCGGGAGATGCTCCCTTGTTGGGAACGACCGCGTTCTGAGCCAGCCCTTCGGTGACTCGTCGTGCGGCGACTTCGTTCAAGACCAGTTCGGGCATGTCCTCGAACAACTTGTACGCGACGTTGAGCTGTCCAGCCTGCTCGGCCTTCGCCTGAGCACCGTCGAGGTTTCCGTTGTTCATGTCCTGGCGAGCGAGTTCCAACAGCTTCAGGGCCTGCTGCTTCTGCGAGTCGTTCGAGGTGTTCGCACTGGCGGAAGCGGTCCGCGTGTTTGAACCCTTCGCGTTGCGAGCGTTCCCGTTCTCCATGGCGACGGCGGGCGAAGCGGCCTTCGGGCTGGAGCTGTTCGGACGAGCAATCGTCATCGTGGAGGAGTGGCGATCCACGTCCGCCAGCAACAGTTCGGGGCGGTCTTCAAACAGGTCGTAGGTCAGGTCGAGTTCATCGGCCTGCAAAGCCTTGCGGCGTGCTTCGTCAAAGCGACCCGCCTTCAGGTCGGCGCGAGCTTGAGCAATCAATGTATCCGCAGTCTTCTTGTCGGAAGCCGCTGGCCCGGAGGAAGGCGCAGTCCGACTCGGATTGTTAAAGGCGATATCGCTCGACGGAGTGGCTTCGTCAAAGCCGGTCGGTTCCCGCTGAGCTGTGATCTGACGGATGTCCGTCTTGGGGGCTTTTCCCTTGGATACAGGCTTTTCAGCGAACTCGTTGTCCGCCCAAGCCGCAGTCGCCGCGCCGCCGGACAACTTCGCGAGGAAGCTGGCGGGAGAAGTCTCGCCTTTGCCGAATGTCAGCTTGGCGTCCTTCGACAATTGAGCCGCTTGTTGAGACAGCTTCTTCGCCTCAAGCACGTCACCCCGTTGGAGTGCGGCTTGTGCCGTCGTCATCAGCCGATCGACGCGCACTCGCGTGGCGTCTTTCAGTGAGTTGGATGGCTCACGAGCGGGAGGCTCGTCCGCGTCCTCCTCGACCCGGAACGGATCGGACTGAGCACGGACAACCGTTCCGTCGGCGGCCGCCTGCACTCGGCTGCGTGCCCGAGTCAGGTAGTCTTCGGCCTGACGACGCTCGGTCCCGCTGAGTCCGGTGCCGACCGCCGTGACAGCTTCAAGATGCTGTACGGCGTCCTGATACCGGCCTCGTAGGAACGAGTCCTTGCCGTGCTTAAAGTGTTCGCGCGGAGACAACTTCGCGCGGGCACTGGCCCGGTCCTCGCCACCCTTTAAGGTGTGGTCGGTGTGTTGAAGATTGGTCAGCCGCATAGCGACGATAACCAAACAGGAACAGGTGATGAGTCCAACGATCCTACCCAAGGTAGATTCCCTCCTACAGGTCCGGCGATGACGATGCGTCGACCTTTGTGCCCGGCGAGTGCCGGCGACGGTGTGATGCTCATCCGTGAACACCATCCGTCTGTTGACCAATTAGCCTCAGACCAGCAAACCCCACCGGGCTTGTCCCGGTGGATTCGGGTCTTTGCACTACTTTTGCCTGCACTCGAATTTGTGAAGCAAGTAGTGCCAAGACCCGCGAGCCACCGGGGCAAGCCCGGTGGGGTCGCTGATATTCGGACTAGTGATATGGACAGGAGCCACCGAACGGCGGCTCCGATTTCCCGAAGACATGATTCTCGAAGATGCGATTCCGACTGACCTCGCTAGTCCCCTCGCCCCGGCTTTGCGGGGAGAGGGTTAGGGTGAGGGGTCTTGCTTGCTTCTCGTGACCGAGATTTCAAACACAGACCTCACCCAACTCCAATCCGAAGTTTGGTTTCCCGACTTGGACCAGCCAACCACTGCGATTCAGTGGCTCGGTTGTCCGGGTGTGAAGGGAGCAATGACGTGAGACTTTGACGGGTTCAACGAGAGGCGGGGCGAGTGATAGTGAAAATCGCAAATAAGGGTCAAGATGACTCAACGCCCATTCTGTTCAGTGAGTTGTGATTTTCTGGAAAGCCGTTTGAGTCCGGCAAAACCTGCGGGGAGCACGCCTGTTTTTACGGAACAACCCTGTTTTGAAGGCTGTTTCTGTCCGAGCAACTCCCCGAAAGACTCGCTCCGAGCCAACGTGACCGCCGACTTCGGCGTAATTCGCCAGCCGGAACCGGCCCGCGACTCGTAGGATGGGCACTTCTGCCCGTCCGCCCGTTAAAAACTAAATCCCGCAAAACCAAATCCGGCAATACCAAATCCGGACGGGCAGAAGTGCCCATCCTACGGGTCGCTCACTTGCCCCACGGTCTGGACTTGGGCCGCACGCTTTATCACGATGTCACCTCGTTGCGGCAGCGCCGGTCCTCGCGAACACGATACCACCGGCGAACCGCTCTATTTTTCAAGGCAATTCATCATGTCGGTAGCAGATCAGATGACTTTGGATACACCCCGCCACTCGGCCCCCGATGACCAAGAGTTTTTGTACCGCCCCATCCCGGCACTCGTTCCCGTCAGCATGGCCTTCGTGGTGATCTCATTGGTGGCGAGCATCTGGGACGTGCTGCTGATCGTTCCGCTGGCGGGCGTGATTATTTCCGTCATTGCCTGGCGGCAAATACGACAGTCGCAGGGATCGCTGAGCGGTGGCCGATTGGCCTGCGTGACGTTGGTCTTGCAGGCGTTGATGTTCGTCGGGTTCGCGTCGATGCACGTTCACAGCTATGCCACGGAAGTCCCTGTTGGTTATGAGCGGACCAACTTCACCAACGACATCTCGAAGAAAGGCTTCAGCACCGAGAACGGCACGATTGGCATTCATCCCGATGTGCAGAAGCTCGTCGGACAGAAGGTCATGATCAAAGGCTACATGTACCCGACGAAGCAGATGACCGGGATCAAGTCCTTCGTCCTCTGTCGCGACAACGGCGACTGCTGCTTCGGTGGACAACCCAAAACGACCGATATGATTCTGGTGAAGATGAATGGCGACAAAACCGTCAACTTTCACGACAACAAAGTGATGGTCGCCGTCTCGGGCATCTTCAAAGCAGAACCAACCGTCGATGAAACCGGCTTGCGACCGGTCTACCAACTCGAGTGCGAGTTCTTCGGCAAAGCCAAGACGTTGTACTAACCCTCAAACACACGACCCCACCGGGCTTGCCCCGGTGGAAATAGGTCTTTGCACTACTTGCTCAGTCACTCGAATCGGCGCGGTGAGTAGTGCAAAAAACCGCGAGCCACCGGGACAAGCCCGGTGGGGTCGCGTGTTTGAGGACTACTCCCGCCGCCGATTCCAACTGCCAGAGAGTCTCGATGACATCCCACTCGTCCGCCACCCGCCGCACGATTCCCTCGATCACGCTCGCGGTGTGGGCATTGGTGATCGCAGGCTGTTCCGGGGCGGACCTCAGCAGTTACCGGCCACTCGAAAAGTCAGCCGCCTCTAAAAAAACGGCGATCAAGAATGGTGATGCCGCGCCCGCGAAGGGCGTCGTCAACGACACCGCTGGCAACACCGAGGCCATCGCACCCACCGACCCGTTCGCGACAGCGCCCGACGTTGAAAAACAGTTTCCCGTCTCGGCCCTCGGCCCGGTGAATGTCGTGGATGGTGCGAGCATCGCGGCGCTGATGAAGGCGACATTCACGGAACCAACTGCCGCGCCGCGCAAGGTCGAAGTGCTGATCCCCGAGAGGACCTTTCGCACCGACGGAGCCTCGAAGGCGCTGCGCGTTTCCTACGATGACCTCGACCTGCTCAAGGTCCTCAACATGGAGCCGGTCACGATCGACGCCATCGAGCACATGCCCGCGTGGCTCAAGGGGCTGAACGGCCAGCGGATCAAGATTCGCGGCTACATGTTCCCGACGTTTGAGACCGAAGGGATCGAGCGTTTCGTGTTGGCTCGCGACAATCAAATCTGCTGCTTCGGTCGCGATCCCAAGGTCTACGATCTCGTGCAGATCGATCTGAAGGCGGGCAAGACGACGCGCTACATCCCCGCCACGCGCGCCTTCGATGTCGTCGGTCGCCTCAAGCTGGAAATGGTCGCCGCCGACGACAAACCGTTCGGCCTCTACTTCCTCGAAGACGCCGAAGTCATCGACCGCTGAGTGGTTGAATGAGACTCAATTGCGGCGATGACTTCCTTGATACCGGACGCGGCCATTCCTGAGTCGTTTAACTGCCAGTTGAAAATCGTAACTTGGACGCCCTCGTCCGAGTCTTTTCGAGTTGGAACCGGACGGACGAGGGCGTCCATCCTACGATTTTCAACACGCGGTTAAACCACCTCACCCCGCCTTCAAAGCCTTCACCATGACTCAGCCCCACGACGCATCCCACACTCCATCCGACTCGACCCTCGCCGCGCGGGGCGGCTGGGCCGAGGACTTCACGACGCGCACCAGTTCGCCTCCCGTCTACATGACGACCGCGTTCGATCTGCATTCGCTCGATCAGCTCGATGCCGTGACGGGCGGGCGCGAGAAGGGATACATCTACACGCGCGACGGCAATCCCAACCACGAAGCCTTCGCCAGCGATGTGGCTCAGTTGGAGCGGGCCGAGGCGGGCGTGGTCACCGCGTCGGGCATGGGTGCATTGACGGCCGTGTTGATGGCGCTGGTCAAATCAGGCGATCACGTGCTCGCCGCGCGAGTCCTCTACGGGCGAACGGGACAGTTGCTCAATCACCTCGCCGCGTCGTTCGGTTTGAAGGTGACGTACTTCGATGTCGCCGATCTCGCGTCGTTGCCGAGTCTCATTACGCCCGAGACCAAGCTGTGCATCGTCGAGTCGATCTCGAACCCGCTGTTGGAAGTGGCCGATCTGCCGGGCCTCGTCTCCGTGTTGGGAGCCGTTCCGCTGCTGGTAGACAGCACGTTCGGCACGCCGTGTCTCATTCGGCCGCTCGAACACGGCGCGGCTCTCGTCTGGCACAGCGTCTCGAAATACCTGAACGGACACGGCGACGTGATGGCGGGAGTCGTCGTCGGCTCGCACAGCTTGATCCGCAAAATTCGCGCGATGTCGAGCCTGTACGGCGTGAACGCGAATCCGTTCGAGAGTTGGCTCGCGTCGCGCGGTCTGCGCACGTTGCCGCTGCGCATGGAACGCGTCTCGCAAACCGCACTCACCATCGCGACGTTTCTCGAACAACACCCGCGCGTGAACAAGGTCTTCTACCCCGGCTTGGCCTCGCACCCCGATCACGCTCTCGCGCAAAGACTGTTGCCGCACGGTTGCGGCGGGATGCTGGCGTTCGATCTGGCGGGAGGCCGCTCCGCCGTCGATGCCCTCTTCCGCGCGCTGGCCGACGTGATCCCGTTTTCACCCACGCTGGCGGACGCCCGCACCACGATGTCGTATCCCGCAGGAACGTCTCACAAATTCATGACCGCTGCCGAACGAGCCGACTACGGCATCGGCGACGGTCTCGTCCGTCTGTCGATCGGCCTGGAAGACGCCGCCGATCTCGAACGCGATCTGTCGCGAGGGCTGTGACCGCTCGGGTAGCAGTTCATTTTCAAACTCGCCCGACGCGCAAGCTTTGAAGTTGCGCTCTTTGGGTTTTCAGCCCCAAAGGGGCGATGTTATGCCAGCCCAGGGCAACGCCCTGGGTTGGCGGTTTCTGTGAATTCCAAGCCCTAAAAGGGCGGCACTATTCTTGCCAACAAATTAGGGCCGCCCCTTCGGGGCTTCAAATTCTGTGTGGTTTCAAACCTAGGGCGGCGCTCCCGTTGGTCGCTTGCCCTAGGCTAACTTACGGCTGCCCCATTGGGGCGGAAAGCCAAAAGAGCGCAACTTCAAAACGCGCAAGCGAGGGCTGAACGCCATGGAATATCCAGCCCTCTCTTGCGCGTCGGGCTAGTTTGTCGAGGCAAACACCGGTTTTGAAATGGGTTCTGACAGTTCGCTCACGACGCAATTGGTTGCGACACCCACCGCTCGGGAGTAGGTTCCCGCCGGAATCTTGCCAAGAACGCGGGCTGCGCTGTGTGGTCCGCTCGAGAAGCAAGAGCATCTGGTTTGTGTTTTGGAGCGAACGGACTTGGCGCTGAATACGCCCGCCGCCAAGGCACATCCCGTATGGAAAGGACCGACGAATGGACGAGATCATCAAGGCCGTCATGCAGCAGACCGGGTTGTCGAACGAGATCGCCAAGCAGGCGGTGGCTGTCGTTTTGAGCCAACTCAAGACCCAGTTGCCCAAGCCGATTGCCGATCAATTGGATGCGTTGCTCGGTGGCGCGGCGGCTGACGGCAGCACCGATGTCATGGGGAGCGTGATGAAGGGCCTCGGCGGCATGTTCGGCGGCGGCAAGTAATCGCACGCTGGAGTTCAGGCTTCAGCCTGTTCCTCGTTTCGCCATCGAGTCACAGACTGTCCACTAATCCTGCGATCGCTCGGTGGCATTGATTGTATTGAACCGAGCTGCTCAATCGGGCGAGTTTGAATGGCTGGTCCACCATTCAAACTTACCTCTTGCAACTCTTCCGGATGCCTCGTTAGCCTTCCCTGTCATCCACTCGCAAGATTCTGGGTGAGATCGCCGAAGAGAATTCCAACGGTTCATGCGAGACGAGCGTAGTCCGCACGAGCCGAGTGATTGTTGCAGTTTGATCGTCGATGGTTTGGTTCCGAGTAGCACCAAGATGCAGTGGCAAAGTCTCCAATCGCTGACGCGGTGCTTGCTCAGAGGCAGTTGTCTGTCGCTGTGTCTGCTCACGCTCGTTGCGTTGGATGCCCGTACTGCTTGGGCATCCTGTGGCGATTATCTGGCCGGGCATGGTGGTCACGCGATGAATGGTCATCCTTCGTCGAGCCATGACTTGGTGAGCCATCCGGCTTCCCGGCTTCCGCAACCTCGACCAACCTGTTCTGGCCCACAGTGTCATCAGCGCCAGCAACCCGCTCCGGCAGCTCCCTCTCGGCAGATGGAAGTCCCTCAGTCGAACGACGCCGTACTCTGTGTCATCGCCCGACTTGCGACCGATGACGCTTGTGCCTCGCGATTTCCCGCGACCTTCAACCACGCTGTGGCTGGTCCCGCGAGTCGCCTCTTCCGCCCGCCTCGCGCCTGCTGAAGCTTCGCTGGCGGCAGCGTTTGCAGGTCGATGCTCTTCGTATTCAAAGAGTGCCGCACCATCGCACGTCTGCACCAATCTCCTTGCGGACGCGATGGGTTGCTTTGAGCAGCCTTCGCACGCAACGCGTTGCCACGGCACAACTGCGAAGCCCTCGCGCGGATAATTTTTTCGCACGAACGCTTCGTGGTCAGACGGCTCCGGCGCGTCGCATTCAATCCGTGAGCCGTTTCAAGCAATCGCTGCCTGACCGCGCTTTCGCAGGTCACGCCCCGGCTCACGCCAGCCATCCTCCCTTGCTTCGGGCGAACAGTCGCCCACCCGTGGCATTCGGTGTCAGTTCATTCTGTTTGAGTTTTCGTTTCGCGCAGTCGCGCGTTCCTTTTGAAAGGTGTTGTCATGAAGAAATGGTCTCTTTCTCGTCACGCGTTCACTTTGATCGAACTCTTGGTTGTCATCGCGATCATCGCGGTACTCATCGCACTGCTCCTGCCTGCGGTGCAGCAGGCACGCGAGTCGGCCCGGCGGACTCAATGCAAGAACCATCTCAAGCAACTCGGGCTGGCTCTGCACAACTATCACGACACCTACCGAGGCTTTCCGATGGGGAAGACCAGCCCGAACAGCATGTCCACCCATCCGCGACTGTTGCCCTATCTCGATCAGGCCGCGTTGTTCAACCAGATCGACTTCGACTACGCCGCCAGCCACGCAAACAACACCGTCCCTCGGAACAAGACAGTTCTGGCGTTTGTCTGTCCGTCCGACAGCGATTTAATGGGAGCGATCGTGGGCGGAAGGAACAGCTACTACACCAACACCGGAACGGGTGTTCTCAATGCGAGTCCCTCGACGGTCGTCGGCAACTCGAACTATGGAATGCCCGCTGCCAATGGTGTGTTCTACGAGAACAGCTTCACGCGGATGGGTGACGTGGCGGACGGCACGTCGAACACGGCCATGATGGCGGAACGCCAATTGGGTGACGGCAGCAACGGGATCAGCACTCGCAGCACGGACACGTTTCAACCGGGAACCTATCCCAACACGGCCGACGAAGCGCGCGATCAGTGCCGGGCGGTGGATGTGACGGACCTCACCAAACAAGGAAAGTCAAACGGTGGTGTCCCGTGGCTGACGCCCGATCACACGACGACTTACTACTACCACATCCTCACCCCCAACGACTTGTCGTGCATGTATCCGCCGGGACGGATCGCAACGACCGCTAACAGCAAGCACACGGGGGGCGTCCATGTCTCATTGTGTGACGGCTCGGTGCGCTTCGTCTCGACGAGCGTGGACCTCAACGTTTGGCGTGCTGTCGGAACGCGACAAGGCGGAGAGACTGTCGGAGAGTTTTAAGCCGAGTTGCGAAAGCACAGTCGGTCGGATTGACCGGCTGCGCTTTCGGCCTGATCGAAGTGTCACGGTTCAATCCCGTTTTGCTTCGCCGTTCACGACGTTTCCCGCGGTTCACGTTTTCGCATGCGCTCGATGAGTTGAACTGTGGCGTGAGTCTTCACGTCGAGTCGATGCAGGCTGTATGCAAACCTCCTGAAAGCTTCTGACCATGAAAATCTATCTGCAAGCAAAGTGTTTGCGGCGGCTGTTGATGGTGGTGGTTGTGTTGAGCTGCACAATCTTGGGATGCGACCGATCGGCTCGCAGCTTGTCGCTGAACCAGCCCAAGGCGCGCGAAGCTTGCAACGAGTTCCTGACGGCTTGGAAGGACGGCAAGCAGGTTGCCGATCTCAAGCCGAAGATCATTGGCCGCGACTCCGATTGGGAGACGGGCAAGAAGCTGGAGTCCTTTGAAATTTTGAAGGACGAACGGAGCGACGGCCCCAACCTGCACCTGACCGTTCGTCGAATCGTCAAAGATGCCGCAGGGAGAGAGATTCAGCAGGAGGTCGCCTACGTCGTGGGAACGTCTCCCGTGCTGACGGTGTTTCGTTCCGACGAGTGACCGGGTGAATCGAGTTACCGATGCACGAACCGGTGATTCACAACGTGATGAATAGCTCTTTTACATTTCCTTCACTCCCTTTCGGAGGACGATTCATGCGACGGACTAGTTGGTTCAGCGGTGTGGTTTGTGTAGCTGTGGCCTGTTCGAGCGGATGGGCTGCCGAGAAGAGCGACTTCGGGCTGACAAAAACTCGGCCCGAGATGAAGCGGACGATTGAAGGACTGAAGAATCGCGAGGCCCGCATCCCGCTGCCCGCTCTCACGCCGGACGAGATCGCGTCGGGACGACGCTCGGTCAACAACGGCCGGCTGCGGTCGATCTATCTGCCCGAGTCCTGGCAAACGTCGCGCGGTTCATCGTCCACATCGAGTGGGCGAGCGGGTGGAACTGTGAACGTCAATGCGGCTCTCGCACAGGCACAACAGGCACCCGACTTTGCCTTCAAGACGCGACTGTTCTGGATCGTCTCGCGCACGAACGACTGTCAATACTGCCTCGGTCACCAGGAGCTGAAGCTGAAGCGGGCCGGCATGACCGACGACCAGATCGCGTCACTCGACAGCAAGTGGACCGCGTTTCCCGCCGACGAACAGGCCGCGATGCGATTCACTCGCAAGGTGACACTGACGCCGCACCTCGTCACGGACGAAGACATCGCCGCGATGAAGCAGCACTTCAAGGACGAGCAATTCGTGGACATCCTGCAAACGATTGCCGGCAACAACTCGACGAACCGTTGGACCGCCTCGACCGGCATTCCGCAAGACAAGTCGTTCGGCGGCGATGAGCCGAGCCAGCTCGACACGCCGACATCCGACGAGTTCTCGAAGATTGAAACGAAGGTCGCTCCGTTCGACTACAAGCCGCGAGCGACTTGGGAATCACGGGCCGAGGCCGAAGCGGCGATGGCGGCCTGTCGCAATCGCACAGCATCCGTGAAGCTGCCCTCCATTGAGGTGGCCCGGCAGGCGTTGGCCGCCGATACTCCGGGCGTCACACCGCCCGCGTGGGTTCAGGCGGCGGCGTACTCGCCGACATCCGCCCTGCGGTTGTGGAAACATCGTCAGGCGATTGCCCGCGATGGGAAGCTCGATCCGAAATTGAAGGCTCAGATCGCGTGGGTCGTTTCGCGCGAGAACCGCGCGTGGTACTCGATGGCTCACGCCCGCACGAGGCTCAACGCGCTGGGAGTGACCGACGACGTGCTGTTCGCGATCAGCGCGAGCGAGGACACCTTCACTCCGACCGAGCGAGCGACATTCGCGTTCGCTCGCAAGTTGACCTCGGCTCCGCACACCATCGTCGATGAAGACGTGGCCGGATTGAGAAAACTGTTCTCGGATAACGAAGTCGCCGAGATCATCTTCCTGACCTGCGACGCCAACATGTTTGACCGCTTCACCGAAATGCTGCGACTGCCGCTCGAAAGCAGTGCGACGCTCGTCGGCCAAGCCCAGTAAGGCGCACAGCAGGAGATGTCTCAACGAGATGCAGGTTCACCATGACTTCATCGTTTTCATCTTTCTGCCTCTCTCTCTTTCTGTCTATCTGCTTGGGCGGGACAGGAAGAGGTAGACAGAAAGAGAGAGGCAGAAAAATCGCTGTGCAAGTGATGTGAGTGGGCGGGAGCACCCTTCCGGTTTGTCGCAGAGTTTTGACCGCAACACAGAAATGAACGTGGTGGGCCGGCGCTCGAAGCGAGCTTGTCCCACCCTGCAATGAATTGATCATTTTCCGTCCCCCATCTCGCGAGGTTCCACTGATGTTTCTCAAACGCATCTCTTTCGCATCGTTGTCTGTTATCGCCTTGGCCGTCGGTCTGGCGGGCTTGCCGCTCACCAGTGCTCTCGCGGTTGATTCCGCAAAGGCTCCGCGTCCCATCCCGCTGACTCGGCCCGAGATGAAGGAGTATCTCGAAGATATGAAGGGCCGCACGCTGCGCATCCCGCTGCCCGAACTGACGGACGAAGACAAGGAGAAGCTCGGCGAACGAGGCTCCAGCTACGAGAGTCGGCTCCGTTACCACTACACGTCGCAGGGCGATGGGCAGCGTGGAACGGGCGCGCCGGGTGGACAGGGCCGTGGCGAGGGACGCGGTGCGGGCGGCGGTGGTTTCGGACGCGACAACGATTCCGACAATTCACTCGACTATGCCTTCAAGGTGCAATTGTTCTGGATCGTCTCGCGCACCAACAACTGCCAGTACTGTCTGGGCCATCAGGAGTCGAAGCTGCTCGGCGCGGGCATGACCGAGGACGAGATCGCGGCCCTCGACGGAGACTGGTCGGAACACAAGCCGGAACAGCGTGCGGCCTACACCTTCGCCCGCAAGTTCACGTACCAGCCGCACCTCCTCAACGATGCCGACATCGACGGGCTGAGGAAGTTCTACACCGACAAGCAAATTCTGGAGATGATCCTGTCGATGGCGGGGAACAACTCGATCAACCGCTGGAAGGAAGGGGCTGGCATCCCGCAGTCGTCGGGAGGCGGCAACTTTGGGAATCGCCGCGCTGGCGGAGAAGCCGCAACGGCCGCGACCGAGAAGGCCGCTCCCACCGTCGAGACGAAGCAGACCTATCTGACGCCGACATCGTCCAAGTTCCAAGATCTGATCTCCAAGGTTGCCCCCGTGACGATGGACCCGGCGACCGGCAAGCCGACTCGGATGACGGTTGCGAATCGTCCGCCGCTCGAATCGCGCGGTGAAGTCGAGAAGGGGCTGGAGGCGGCCCGCTCGCGAACACCACGCCTGCCGTTGGCCGATGAGGTCGCGACGAAGGAAGTGCTGCCCGAGGGCTTCTCGGGTGCGGTGATTCCTCAGTGGGTGCGATTGCTCGCCACGTTCCCCAACAGCGCAAAGGGCCGCATCAGCAGCATTCGATCGGCCGAAGAGCGAGGCGACCTGACGCCACTGATGAAGGCGCAAATTGCCTGGGTCATCGCTCGCCAAGACCGGGCGTGGTACGCGACAGGGCTGGCGCTGCAGAGCATGAAGGCTCTCGGTTTGTCGGACGATCAGGTCTACAAGTTGGATGGCGACTGGTCCCAGTTCACTCCGAAAGAACGCTCGCTGTTCACGCTGGTTCGCAAACTCGCGACGACCCCGGTGATCCTGACCGACGCCGATGTGGCCGAAGCGGTGAAGCAAGCCGGCCCGCGCGATGTCGTGCAGACCATCGCCTACACCACCAACCGAGCCTCCTTCGACCGCATCACCGAGTCGGCCGGGTTGCGATTGGAGAAATGATGTTCGAGCGCGCTTCAAAATCGGCGCAGCCGGTCAACGTAGCCGTCTCGCTCCGCGAGACGATTGCCGAATCGCTCAAAAGCGTGAGTTACTGTTCGGCTTTCCTGTCGCGGAGCGACAGGGCTACAGTTTTGAAGCGAGATCTCGTCTGAGGTTCGTCCTATCTTGGGAATGTGACTCATGAGATATCCTCTGTTCTCTCTGGTGTGGTTCTCCATCATGACAAGCCTGCTGACCGCTACTGCCGATGAATCGCAACCGGCGTCGGCGCTCGACCCGCTCAACGGACCGCCGCCGTTCACGGTCAGTCCCGAGTTGGTGGACGTCCCCGTCGAGGAGATCGAGCGGGCCTTCGCGGGCCGGACGCCGCCCGAGTCGATGCGGATGTTTCTTTCGATCCGGCGCGGATCGCGCATGGGAGCGGGTGAGGGCTGGTTCGGACCGGCTCAGTCGCGCTATTCGTTCGCGTGGCTGGCCGAGCGGCATGGAGTGACTCCCGCCGACGGGATCGAAGCCGACGAGTTTCAGGGTGAGCCGGAGTGGTTCGCGCGTCTCGATCGCAACCGCGATGGCAAGATCACCGGCGACGATCTCGACTGGTCGGATCGCAATTCGTGGGTGCAGCACGCCTACGTCGCCAACCGGTTGTTCCGCCGCATGGACCCCAACGGCGATGGCAGGCTGGCGCGCGCAGAGTGGATCGCTTTCTTCGACGCCGTCGCACAGGGCCGGGACGAAGTGAACTCGGAAGAGATGCGCGAAGCGTGGCTCGCCGGGTTGTCCTCCGGCTTTCTTCCGGGTGACGCACCGACGCCCGACTTGCTGCTCAAGGGACTCTTCGCCGGCGAGGTCGGTTCGTTGCAGGAAGGCCCGTCGGTAAACGACCCGGCTCCCGACTTCTCCCTCAAAACGCACGATGGCTCGCGCACGGTGAGGCTGTCCGAGGTGATCGGCACAAAACCGGTGGTGCTCGTGTTTGGCAACTTCACCTGCGGACCATTCCGTTCGATGTATCCGGGTGTCGAGGACATCTATCGTCGGTTCAAGGATGACGCCGTGTTCCTGGGCGTCTACGTGCGCGAGGCTCATCCGACCGATGGCTGGAAGATGGAGTCCAACGCCAAGGTCGGTGTGGCCGTCGCGCAGCCCAAGACCACTGCCGAACGGACCGATGTCGCGCAGCAGTGCCATCGACTTCTCAAGCCCTCGATCCCGCTGCTCGTGGACGAGATCGACGATCCGACCGGCAACGCCTACAGCGGCATGCCCGCGCGGCTCTACGTGATCGACACCGCCGGGAAGGTCGTCTTCAAGAGCGGACGCGGCCCGTTCGGCTTCAAGACGGGCGAGATGGAGCAGGCGCTGATGATGACACTCGTCGATGCAGCGTCCTCAAAACCAGAGGCCACTCAGGGAAAGCGTGACACAGTTCCCGTCTTTCAAGAGCGGTCGCGAGTCGAGTTGGCAAAGTCAGTCACGCCAAGCGACAAGTGATTGTCTACACTTCTCAACACGGAAACGCCGATCGGTTATCCGCATATCGTTTTCTCGTCGCTTGATCGTTTTCTAGGATTTTATCATGACTCCTTCTCGTCCTTCTCGGCCCGGCTTTACGTTGATCGAATTGTTGGTGGTGATTGCCATCATCGCCGTCCTGATTGCGCTGCTGTTGCCCGCCGTTCAGCAGGCGCGCGAGGCCGCTCGACGGAACCAGTGCAAGAACCATCTCAAACAGCTCGGGCTGGCAATTCACAATTACGAATCGACGCACAGCCGTCTGCCATCGTCTGGCCAAGGTCTGACGGGGGCGCCTCCCTCTTACTCGCCGTACTTCGATAAACAATCGACGTTTACACACATCCTGCCGTTCATTGACCAAGCCGCCGTGTTCGGTCAGTACGACTTCAACTTCGCGTACAACGAGTCGCCCGCGAACAAGCTCGTCGCCCAGCGTGCGATCCCAATTTTCCTGTGCCCTTCTCCGGCATTGCGCAATGGCAACGTCGATACGTTGAAGTACGGAGGGATCGACTACGGAGTCACGCTGCACACGAACATCCACCCGACGACGGGCATTCCCGGCTCAGCCTCGACCGCACTGGGTGCGTTGGGGTGGGAGTGTTCGCGGATCGCCGACATCAGCGACGGAACGAGTAACACGATGCTGATTGGCGAAGATGTCGGTCGGAATGACGGAATGAATTCGCTCTACGACGATCCCTACAACCCTGGCTTCAAGCGCGCACACTGGCGGTGGGCTGAGCCGGACAATGCCTTCGGCGTGTCGTACACGCCGAACTTCCATCGTACTCCGTTCGGCGGGCCATCGACGTGCCGATGGATCGACATGAACTGCGGTCCCAACGACGAACTCTTCAGCTTTCACATCGGCGGGGCGCATGTCCTGATGGCCGACGGGCGCGTGATCTTTTTGAGCGACAGCATGGATGTTCAAGTCCTGCGAAAAATGGTGACGCGTGCGGGCGGCGAAGTCGTCGGAGAATTCTGACACTCGACCCGTAGGACGGGCACTCTTGCCCGTCCTGCTTTGCGCCTATTTGAAGTCCGGCTCCAGTGCTGCGCGACGATAACGAGGAGTGAGTGTGACTGAATCGAAGTCAACAGCAGTGCAGGGAACCGCATCGCCCGCGTCATCACCTGCCAGACGCAGTACCAGCCAGCGCCTTGGCATGGTGCTGGGAGCGGCGTGTCTCGTCCTGTTAGGTGTGCTGTTGAGCGGCCAGCCGGGCGCGACGGGAGCCGCACTGAAGTGGCTACCGTGGGGAGTTGGCTTGCTGGGCCTCTGGGCTTTGGTTCACTCGCGCCGGTCGCGACGAGGGTTGGTCGCGACGCTGGTACTGGCCCTCGTTGCGGCGGGAGTCGCGCTGGCTGTGCGGCAATCGTCGCGCTACCAAGTCGCCGCCGAAATGATTGTGCCACTGACCGAGTACACGAATGCGGAGTACCCCGAAGACCCGGCCAACCGGAGTCCGCATCACGGCCAGTACCAAGGTCGCCGCGTGCGGCTCGTGCGGAAAGACGACACGCATTTCGATGTCGTGGTCGAGCCGGTCGAGCCGACCAACACACCGCACATCGCGACGATCACGTTCCGCGATGTCGATGTCTCGCTGATGACGCCGTCGTTGCCCGAGTGGTCCAAGCATGATCTTGGGAACAGACGCATCGCTCTCACCGATCGGCAATGGAACCGGCAGCAGGTGGCGTTCGCAATGGACGGCAAGCGGAGCGATGGCCAGCGTGTCGCTGTCAGCGGCGGCGATGGCTTCGAGCAAGAAAACCTGTCATCAGCGGAACTCGCGAAGAACTGCTTGAACGCCGGACTATGGGAGGTGCTGCTCTTCCATCCCGGCAGCAACGGCAAGGAACTGTATTACCAAGGCTGGTTCACGTTTCCGCTCGGCTTGTACCGCGAGCAGTTCGAGCGTGGAACCGGCCTGCGTTACAGCGACCACTGGCACTACCTCGAACACTGGTTCGATCCGGCCGGAACGGTGATGAAGCTCGACGACCTGCGGCGCGTCACTTCCACAGTCGAGGCCAAGTTCGAGTTCGATCCGACCGAGAAGATCATCGCGGGGGGCGAGCAACTGCGCAAACGCCGCACGCTCCTGACCCCGAATCTCCGGACTTGGAACGACTTCACTGAGGCTCGCGCTGCCGCTGCTCCCGACATTCAATTCGCCTCGTTCATCCCGCCCGGCCGCTACAGCGTGCGGCATCCGTGGAAGAACGAGTATCACCGCCTTGCCGCGTTGAAGTCGGTCACACTGCGCGAGATCGAGTCCCCCGCCGACAACACGACCAACAAGCCGCGCCACGAACTGGAGCTTCAATTCGCCAGCCGCGAAGGAGCCGTCAACCGCCTCTTCGTCAGCGGCTTCCGTTGGGACGACCTGCCGCAACTCGCCGTGGCCGACTATGCGAAGGGGATGTACATGCCGATGGGGATCGGCGTCCCGCCGTTCTTTCAAACGGAAGAGGCACTGCTCGCGAACCCGCCGCACCAGTCGGCCTACTTCAGCGTGTTGCTCGATCCCGACGACCGTTGGATCGACCACCACAAAACCGCTATCGACGGCCCGGTCCTGCATCGCGACCAAGACGATCCGAACACGCTGCACCTGTACCTGCTCTCGTACGAACGCCATTCGCTCGTCAGGCATGTGACGGTTCGACGCACGGCCATGAGTGACGGACTTTAAGGTGAGTGGCGGGAGTTGCCTGCCCCATTCGGGGCTGGGGGTGCAGTTGTTCATTGGTGGTAGCCTTGTCGCTCCGCGACAGGAAGCGCGAAGGCACGAGCGGCGTCATCGCTCGTTTGAGGCGATTTGACCGATCAATGTCCCCTGTGGATCGCGCCACCTGTCGCGGAGCGACAGGGTTACCTTCACAGAACCCCTTGCCTCACAGTGTTTCGTCGGGGGACCCCCAATTGACGTCTGCACCCCCCGGAGCTGGTGCGTCGTCCCGAAACGAAGTCCGGCTACAAATCTCAGCCGGACTTCGAGGCTACGCGGGGTTGCGGGAGCTGCGCCAGTACGACTTTGGCAGCGAGCCGATGGCGATCAGGACGAGATGGGCGACGGCGCAGAGACCGAGGTTGCGGATCGTTCCCTCGGTGAAGCCGTAGGAATGGAGGCCCGCGCCGAGTTCGTTCACACCCCACCACGACCAACTCACGAAGATGTTGCCCGCGATGGCGAGGACCGCCAAGCCGCGTTCCTTCACCAAGCCGCCCCAGCGCGCGTGCAACGCCAGCGCGTTCCAGAGGACGATGATGAGTGCCCCGTTCTCCTTCGGGTCCCAGCCCCAGAAGCGGCCCCACGAATCGTCAGCCCACAGTCCGCCGAGGACCGTCCCGACGAAGCTGAAGAAGATCGAGAAACAGAGCGTGCCATAGATCATCCGGTTCAGATCGCGGCCGATGTCGCGCGTCAGTGACGGCGTGAAGACGCCGCGCACGACGTAGACGATGCCAAGCAGACCGGCCAGGTACGTCGTCGCATATCCGAACGTGATGCACGTCACATGCGTCGCCAGCCAGAACTGCGTGTCGAGTACCGCTTGCAGCACGGTGAACGTGTCGCCACTGACCGACAGGCTGTCGGCGATGAGCAGTGTCGCGTAACCGGCGACGGACGCGATCAGGCTGCCGATCCCGATCCGATAGATCAGCTCGAGGACCAGACCCAGCACCACGCACGCCCAGCCGATGAAGATGGCCGACGAGTAGAGGTTCGTCACCGGTGGACGGCCCGAGATATAGATGCGGCCGACCAGTGCGAACGTGTGCAGCGCGAGAGTCAGCACCTGCAACCAGAAGGCCGCGCGGTTGAAGCCCTGCGTCCAGCCGAGCCATCCGCACGCCGACAGCACGAACGCAAAGACGTACAGCACGACGGCGATCGAAAACGGCTGGAACTGATTGAAAAACGCTTCAAACCGGATGCGCGCGGGCTGAACCATTTGAGGCGGCTCTTTGGTGAGACGGCTCAGTTGGGCTTCGACCGCCCGGTTAAAGTCTTTCTTTTCGTCCTTCGAGTACGCCTTCAGAATGTCGTCCCAGGCGGTGACGTTCGGATTGGGATCCTGCTTCAGACGAATCGTCGCCATGACGTTTTCCAACCACGCTCCCGCCAACGTTCGCCACGGCTGGTCCTTCTCGGTCGAGCCAACAGCCATGATCGGCTGCCCCTGCTCGGCAACCATCTTCTCGAACTTCGTGACCATCTGAAACGACTCGATCACTTCTTCGGGTGTCTCACCTCGAACGCGATGGTGCAGGCCGAACGCGAACTGAATGTTGTCGAATGTGGAGAGCTTGTCGCTCAGTTGCAGCACCTTGCGTTGGTAGACGCTGAGTAGGCGACGGTCCTTCTTGGCCACTTCGCGGGCATTGGCGACTTGCTTCTGAAACTCATCGCTCTCAGAGACGCGCAGCAGTGTGCCGCCGAGTTGTTGGAATTCGGTTTCCGACAGCAGCTTGGTGAGCTGGTCGCGGAAGTCATCGCTGCTGAGCCGCTGGTCCTTGAGCGGTTCGACCTTGGCCAAGACGGTGGGCGGAAAACCTTTGTCGCGCAGCAGGGCGAGCGATTCCTCGGTCAGTTTGAATCGCGGACGCAGTTCTTTGCGCGAGTACCTCATTCCATCGCGTTTCTTCACGCCCATCGTCTCGTGAAGTTCGAGGTTCTCGATGCGGAAGACGCCATAGTTTTCGGCAGTGTCATTTTCGGCAATCACGTCGAGCAGCCACTGGATCGCGGGGACGTACTTCACATCTTTGCCGTGCCCGACCGTGACGGTGGTCTTGCCCGAAATCTCCAACAATGCCGAGCGGGCGGCGGAATCGAGCGGCTTCGCGCGGCCATCCTGTACGACGGGAATGCGGCCGAACGCGGCGAGGTCGTACTCCAGCGGAGACGACTTGGGCGACCGGGCCTTCGACGCGATGTAGCCCGCGCAGATCAGCACGATCGTCGCCGTCACAGCCACCGACAGCCATTGCGATGCAGGCTTCGATACGAGGGCCGAAGAGACCGAGACGAGAGGAGCCTGCGCGGGCTTGATCCCCAATTTTTCCTTGAGGCTCATCGCACCTGTCGAGGGGGCGGCGGCAAGGTCCGGCTCGTCGCCGCGTGTCAGAAAGCGAACCAGCAGAATCAGAAAATGGGCCAGCATCCCGATGGCGACCAACATGCAACTGACGTAGGGCATCATCCAGCCCGTGTTCGCCACGACCGACAACGTGGTGTGTTCGGCTCCGTCTTGTCCCTTGTGATAGCCGCTTTGATAGAACGTTTCGTTGGCGAACCGCAGCGGGTTGTTCATCCAGATCGTCTTCTCTTCATCGACGTTCCGCGTCGGATCGACAATCGCGTGGGTCGAGGCATAGTTGCGCGGCGTGCTCGTCCCGATGTAGTCTTCCTTCCGGACATCTTTCAGCGTGAAGCGATAGTCCTTGTAGTAGCGTTTCGCACGCAGACTGAGTTCGTACACCTTGTCACCGACGGTCACGGTGTCGGTCTCGCCGCTCATCGACAGCAGCATCCCGACGAGATACGTGCCGAGCGGCTTGCCACCGTCGCGTGACTTCAGCGTCACATAGGCCGTCGCCATATCGACCTTGCTGTCCGCATCGGTCCCGGAACCGGGCCGTTTCGATTCGGCAAACCATTCGACGCCGAGACCCGTCGTCGCGGGATTGGCATCTTTGGACGAGGCCGCTCGCAGGTGCGAGTTCGGTTCAAATCGCGTGATCTCGACCGTGAACGGCAGCTCGGGGAAGTCGATCGGCTTCGCGACTCCTGTGGCCGAAGTCGGGGCCGAATCGAGCAGGATCGAACGCGGAATGGCCACGACGCGATCGGACTTCGGGTCACTCTTGTCGATCACCGCCAACTCGAACGTGCGGATGTCGTGAACGAAGCTGGAGGTCTCACCCTCTTGAAGGTTCATCTGCGTTTCGATCGCGGTCAGCGAGACCTGCAATTCGTAGTACATCATCAAGCCGATTCCCGCGTGCAGCAGAACAATCCCGGCCCGCTTCTTGAACACGACCCAGCAGCCCGCCAACAGCGCCGCTCCGGCGAACGTCGCCTGCGTCAACTGCCACAGGATCCGGAGCGACGAATCACTCGGGCGAACCGCGTCTCCCTGCGAGAAGAGCCAACCGACGAGCACCACCAGCCCGACGGTCACGACCGCCAACAAGCCTCGCACAAACCAGCCCTTCGCTTGATTGGCCGCATTCACCGGGCGCGACCACTGCTGCACGGCCGCGTAGGCCGACGCGAGGCCCAGCATCGCCAGTGATCCCACGAAACCAATCCACAGCGTGCTGTACGGAATGAATGGCGCGGCCTGAATCCCTTTCGAGTTGCTTCCCGCCGCGATGACAAACCATGTCGCCGCGCCACCAACGGCGATGGCCGCGAGTCCCGCGAGCAGCCGCGTGCCGCGGGCTTCCGCCTTGAACCGAATCAAATGGGCCGACACCAAATTCGCGCCCAGCAACACGCCGATCAACGCTCCACCGGGGAACCAGAAGCCACCGGGAATGTTGTCCGCCTTCCAACTGCCGAGCGGAATCAAACCCATCAGCCAATACGTCGGTTCGAGCAACTTGTCCTGAGCATCGCGCACTTCATTGGCGATGATGAACGACGGCGGCACGAAAACTTGCACCGGCACCCAAGCGAACCAGCAACGGAAGTAGAGACCGATCACCTCCCAGATGTCTTTGTCCACCTGAGCCAGCGTGCCGACAAAGATCAGCACGATGGACAGGGCAAACAGCACGACAGTCAGCTTCAACGAAGCGATCGGTGCGAGAACCATCTTCACGCCGTTCCAGAGTGAGAACTCGGAACCGTTCGTGCGCGCGGGTCGGTCAGCCGCATTGAGATCAGTCGTTCGGATGTCGATGGCCATGTGATGCCTCTGCTATTCAGTGTCCTGTCCCCTCGCCCGTCGGCTCTTTTCCAGTCCCCTCGCTCCGGCTTTGCGGGGAGAGGGTTAGGGTGAGGGGTCTTCTCTTCTTCGACTCAAATACCAAATCCAAAACCCCACTGGGCTTGCCCCGGTGGCTCGCGGGTTTCTGCACTACTTCTCATTTCACTGCGAGAAGATCAGAAGTAGTGCAAAAACCTGAATCCACCGGGGCAAGCCCGGTGGGGTCGTACGACGCGAGTCATTCCAACTTCAACGATTTCGCAAACGCTTCAAACCGCGATCGCTCTTTCACAGCAGTGGCCGCTGAGCCAGTCAACTTGATGAACCACGTTTGCCCTTCATCGGGGATCATCACGCCAAGGATTGTTTTGTCGGCGGCGATGATCTCGACCAATTCGCCCTTCTTTGAGCCGACCTCAAACGGCTGGCTCGTATTGCCGAGCTCTTCGCTTGAGAGTGGTTCCAGCCCGACTTGGCCTCGCCAGCGGTTGATGTTCGCGGCGCGATCGCCTCCCGCGCGCGAGACCGCGATCTCGGCAAGTTGTTCTCCCTCGCCGACGGTGAACCGCGCGAGTTGGAATTGTTTGGGTGGCACCTCGGTCCATTCGGCTGGCTTGTTGAATGGTGACTCGCCCGGCTTCGCGTCGGTGGCGGGACGCTCGGTCGCCGGAGTCGCTTCGCGCGGGCTAGGCCGTCCCATTCCCGGCGGCATCATCCCACCCGGCATCGCCGGTCGTTGAGATGCTTTGCCGACAATGTTGATGAGTGTCACTGTCAGCTCGCCGACCTTCAAAGTCTCGGTGCGAGTCGGCAGGTCGTCGGCATCGATGTGCGGGAGATCGAGTTGTCCGCGCCAACGGTTGATGTTGTCCAGAAGCTGCTTCGTCGGACTGTCCGGCCCCTTCGCAAGGACCGTGACCGAGAGTTCCAGCCGAGGCTGTTCGCTTAGCACGAGCGTCGCATGGCGGTTGGCGTTGCCCGGTGTTTCCTTCCACGTCGCGGGGAGAGTCCACTCGGGTTTGGAGTCGCTTGAGAATTTGAGCGACTTCAAAAACTCACGCACTTCCTCACCGCGCGCCTGCACGGCGTCGGGCGGTCCCTGCAACTTAAAGAACCAGAGCGATTCTCCCTGCGGCACGATGGCCGCCATCATGCGAGCAGGCTGGGGCTTTCGCTTGGCCGACTCGGCAAGGAACTCTTTCGTCTGCAACGATTCGTGGGGCGGCACGCTATACGAAGTGATTTGGTCCGGCTTCCCGCAGCCGGAAAGCAGCATCACGCCAGCGAGCAACGGCACACCAACCCGAAGCGTGAGCGAGGACGAAAGTGATCTTACGGACATGTGATTCGGGGCACTGTGATCTCTCTTAGATCCGTCCTCGCTCACGCTTCGGGTTGGTGTGAAGGTGACTTGGCGAGACATGAAGCCGCGCGGCATCAATGGGCGCGACAATGGTCGATGAAACGTTGGCACGAGTACACGTCGCCTTCGCGAGAGGAATGGGAATGGAGAACAGGCGGGCGGTCACAACAGGCGGGACTTACCGGCGGCGGGCGGATTATAGACGCCTTGCCTCGCCAAAGTACAACCGCGAGATGAGCCGTGTGGGGAGTCGGGTGCAGTCGCTCCCAAGAGGTAGCCCTGTCGCTCCGCGACAGGAAGCGCGAACGTGCGAGTGGCGTTTGCTGTGGATTCAAAGCGACTCGACGAATCAAGGTCGCGCGAGAATCGCGCTGCCTGTCGCGGAGCGACAGGGCTACCGTTCCTCGCGCCCCAACTCACTGCGTGAACGAACGCGGCGCCCCTTCACGCGGAACTCGTGCGGCACCGGCTCGCGCGGGCTGAGTCAGCAGCGGCAGTTCCAGTCCGGCCCGGCTGCGTGCGGGAGTGACAGCGGCGACTTCGGCGGGTGGCGCGGGATCGTTCTGCGCGAGGGCTTGTTCAGCGCGGGCGATTGCCGCTCGGTTCGGCTGCGTGCTGGCAGGGACTGTCGCGACGGGGAGACTGAGGTCGGTCAGCCCCGGTGTGGAGTCGGGCGACTGACCGCGAATCGTCGTTCCGGGTGGGGTCGCTCGTTTCCGGTTGTCGGCCAATTGAGCAGCGTTCGGTCCGTTCAACGTCGGGCTGCTCGCCAAGACCCACTTGTCCCAGTCGCGTTCGAGAGCCTCCACGCTGGGGTAGTCGTAGCGCTGGAGTGCCGCCTCCCAACCGTCGCTGTGAGCCACGTTCAAGAACTTCACGTAGCTCGGCTTGTCACTCTTCTGGATCAGGAAGTCGGCCAGCGAATGGCCTTCGGCGTAGAGCGTCAGCACCTGCTGTTTGTCCGTCGGATAGTTTTTCATGTCGAGCAGCGTGCGGAGCGGGATCTTGCGCGACGTGCCCATCACTTGGCCGTGAATCTTTTGCAGACGCAGTCGCTCGGACCCGTGCTCGATCAGCGATGCGGCTCCTTCGTCAGCCCAGCGCGGCAGCGGCCGGCGGAAGTGGCAGGCAAAAATCGTGTGGTTGATTTCGTGAGGCAGCACGGAATCGAGGATCCGCTCCTCGCTCCCTTGAATCTCCATCTTCCAGCCGTAGACCTCGCCGTTTTGGAAGTTGAACGTCGTCGCACCACCCGCCCCCATCGAGCCAACCTTCACGTCGATCGGACACGGTGACGACCAGTTGCCGGGGAGCGGCTTACCGATCCACTCGATCGCCAGCTCATCGCGATAGATTTCGGCCGCGTCGCCGACCTGTTTGGCGAACTCGGCCGTGGGGGCGGTAATGATGAAGTTGGGCGTGCGATACCCGGCTCCCAAAGAAGCCAGTGCGCCGACGACGAGTAGACCGCGGAAGAAAGCGTCCATGCCGGTTCCGAGTGGATTGAATTCGAGAAGGGATCGTCGCGAGTCACACCAACCCGATGCGTGAGCGAGAACGCATCCGCAGGATGTGCAATGGACACATTCCGCAGGATGCGAGGACGCCGAGGCGAGGACGAGAACGAGAACGAGAAGCTTCCTCGCTCACGCTTCGGGTTGGTGTGGATTGCCGCGAACGATTGGCATCCATGCCAAGTCCGCAGCAATTTCCGTCCGAGAGCAAACACTGGACCGGCGGAAACAGCCGATGCGGACTCCGGCTGGCAAGGTCTGCGAGAGCCACGACTTGCGGAGTCATTTCCGACGCAATGTTCGCCGCGGCGGGCGGCCGTCACGGGGCGTCGCGTGTAAGAGTTACAAACGCGAGGGGCCTCGTTGGCGAAAACTTCACAGTTCCTCGCGGTCTCCTCACACCGCGATCGCGTGGCAGAACCGGCTCGGTCGTTACGTTCCGAGGGACTGCGCCCTGCCGCACACGGGGCGCAGTTGACGAGTGCCGCTGCGCACTTCGGCAGGAATGACCAATTGGACTCGGCTTCTTTTCGCGACCGCCCGATACCAAGGGGACAAAGTTACCGAGTTGCGGGTTCAACGGACCTGCCCCTCGCGTGGTCAGTGATAAGACATCTGAGATTGATATATCTGAGCGGGGTGCCGTCAGCCCCCTGGTTCTTGGGCGTAAGCCCTCTTGGGAAAAACCAAGGGGCTGACGCCACCCCGCTCAGAAACCTCTGACTTTGTGCCGCGTGAAGTCTAAGTTGCGGGTTCAAATAGAAATTGGGAGCGACGATCTTGGCACACTCGCATCTGTTGGTGAATCACCTGCTGAAGCAGTTGGAATTTCACAAGCGAGACCGCAAGGAACGTGATCGTCGCCCGGAATGGTTGTCGGCGTTTGTGCATCAGACGGCGGCGTTGTTTGAACCGCTGTCGGGTGTCGCCAAGGTCGGCTACCAGTGCGAGCTGACTCCAGACGGCTGGGAAGCCCGGATGTATCTCGGTTCGACCGAGGTCGTTGGTGGCCGCGACGACGGACAGTCTCGATTCATCAGCTTCGAGTTCAACTTCGGTCGCCTGACCGAAGGCTTCACGCGCGTCGATGAGTTCCGCTGGAACGTCTGCGCGACAACCGATGGCTCGACCGGTTCGTTCGTCACCCTGCGCGGCCAGATCGACAGTCACCCGGTCCAACTGAAGCTCTACACACGTCCTCCTCGCGATGCCGGTCCCGCGTTCCGCCAACGCGCCGACGGCACGCTCGAAGAAGTCACGATCTCGTGAGAACGGGCGACGGACTCAGGTTATTCCGCACGCAGTTGAAGCTGACACTAACCCGAAGCGTAAGCGAGGAGGCAGCACCAGTCCTTGCTCACGCTTCGGGTTAGTGTGAAATGTGCCATCCTCACCCGTCAGCGGGATATTCCAGGCGGACTTACTCTCGCCCTCGCTGACGCTGCGGGTTAGTTTTGCGGCCACCTTCAGGGCAATTCCTGTCGCTCGCCAAAAGACTCTCGTACTCAGTGAGTTCCCTCGATGCTCCCGTTCTCGTCCCCGTGGCAACTGTGCGACCGAGCCTCGCGGCGCGAGGTGTTGCGTCTCGGATCGCTCTTGCCGGTGGGGCTGACTCTCCCCTCGCTCTTGGCCGGGCGTGCGGCGGCGGCCGAAACGAAGCTGTTGCGCGGGCGAGCCAAGTCGTGCTTGATCGTCTTTCTCGAAGGCGGTCCGTCGCACATTGACCTGTGGGACATGAAGCCCAACGCGCCGTCGCAAGTGCGCGGTGAGTTCAAGCCGATTGCCACTCAGTCGCCCGGCGTGTCGCTGTGCGAGCATCTGCCGCTGACCGCGCAGCACTGGCATCACCTCGCGCAGGTCAGTTCGGTCACGCACTCGATCACCGATCACAATGCGGGCGCTTACTACGCCCTGACGGGACGGCATCCGGTCGATCAGGGGCGGCTGATTGTCTCGGACTCAGCCACCAACTTTCCGCCGTTCGGCTCGGTCATGTCGAAGGTGCGTCCCGCGACGGACAACCTGCCGAGCTTCGTTCACATCCCCGAGATCATGTCGAACAACAGCTTCGACATCCCCGGCGAGCAGGCCGGGTTCCTCGGTGGCGCGCACGATCCGTTCGTCACGGGCGACCCCAGTTTGAAAGGCTATCGCACGCCGGGTCTCACGCCGCAGCCGTCGTTGTCGTTGGAACGACTCCACCGCCGCGACGCCTTGCTGTCGGACCTCGATCGTTCGCTCGGCCGACTTGGTGACGATCCGGCAGTCGCGCGAATGGACCAGTTCCAGCAGAAGGCGGTGGCAATGCTCACGTCGCCCCGCGTGCGCGAAGCGTTCGACATCAGCCGCGAGCCGCAATCGGTTCGCGAACGCTACGGTCTTGATCCGGGGAGCGATCGTAAACGGGAGGCTCGCAAGTTTGGTGGCCTGCCGCATCTGGGGCAGAGCATGTTGCTGGCTCGTCGCTTGATCGAAGCGGGAGTCCCGTTGATCACGCTCGTCAGCGGACGCCGCGTCGATCAGGCGTGGGACACGCACCGCGACCACTTCCCGCTGCTGAAGACTTCGTTGTTGCCGCCCTTCGACCGGGCGTTCTCGGCGTTGTTGGAAGACATGGTTCAGCGTGGACTGCTGAAAGACACGCTGCTCGTCGTGATGGGTGAGTTCGGCCGCACGCCCAAGCTCGGCTACGTGACTTCCAACGCGGGGGCCGCTGCCAACGGACGCGATCACTGGCCGTACTGTTACTCGGTGCAGTTTGCGGGCGCGGGCGTTCCGGCGGGATTGATGTTCGGTTCGTCGGACAAGGAGGCGGCGTATCCCAGCCGCGATGCCGTGTCGCCGGAAGACATCGCCGCGACGATCTACACGCTGCTCGGCGTCCCGCACGACACTGAACTGCTCGACACGCAAGGCCGACCGCACCGTGTGATCATTGGCAAGCCCATCGAACCGCTGATGACGTAGGGTGGGCTTTGCCCGCGACCCAAAGCGATTGTGGTTGTCGCTCCATCGAGTGGAACTCGATGCTGCGCGTACTCCGAAGGAGTTGCGTCTCATAGCCCAGTGGTTGCGAGCGGAGCGAGCTACCCTGGGTCAGGGAGGCCAGACCGTCCCGTACCCCAACGGGGTTCCGTCACACGGTGAGCGAGACGCAACCCCTTTGGGGTAGAGGCATTCCTCCCACTGTTTTCCCAGGGTAGCTCGCTTGACTCGCAACCCTGGGCTATGAGACGCAACTCCTTCGGAGTAAAGACACGGACAACTCGCTAAGTCCAAAATCTTCGCGTCGCTGCAAGAATTCAAACGTGAGTAGTGGCCCGCCAACTTGAAGTTGAGAGGTAGCCACGGTCGCCAGACCGTGGGAAGCCCACACTCTGGCGAGTGTGGCTACCTCTCAAGATGAGATTGGCGGACCAGTGGTACACGGTGGGACATCAGTCACACCGACGGACCAAGATTTCGCCTTTGCCGAGTTCGATCAGGTCGCCGTTGTAGCGGTCGTAACTGGCGGTGAGGCATCCGGGTGGGAGTGGAAAATTGAGCCGTTCGAGATGTCGCAAATAGATTCTCAAGAACGTCGGTTGCTCGATGCTGGCATGATGAAACGTGGAGAGTAGTTCGGCGCGGTGAGTCGTCGAAAAGAGTGTGATCGAGCCACGCTTCATTCCCGCGCCGGTGTGACGACCGACGCTGCTGAACAACATCAGTGAACCGGCGATCATCCCGAACCCGGCTGCATGTCCGACTGAGCCAGCGACCGCGATCAGACCGCGTCGCATCGCGGTTCCCAGTTCATCGCCGGCCGATCCGGTGACAAGGATTTCGCCGCCAGTCATGCCGCGCGTCGCCCCGCGATAGGCCGCGCCGAGACAACTCCCCGCGTTCCCCTCAATTCGTAAGCGACCGCCGCTCATTTGTGCTCCGGCCCAATCGGCGACGTTCCCACGCACGGTGATCTCACCGCCGGTCATCTCCGCCCCGAGGTGCATCCCCGCGTCGCCTTCGATGAGCATTTGGCCGACGGCATGCCGCTCGCCGATCCGCTTCACGCGGGAACAGTCTCCCACCCAAACAACCTGCTGGTCGTCACGGGCCGAGCCGAAGATATCGAAAAATTCGGCGAGCGGCACACGGCGGTTGCCGTGCTGGACCAGAGTCGCTTGGACGTGATCGGCCGTTTGCTCGCGCACGATCTCACCGCGCACGGCGTCCACTTCGATCGGCAGTGACGGCGACTCGCGCAGCGTGAGAACCAGTGGCATCGGCGAGTCTCTCGTTCTCCAACCGATCCGTGGGACAGGTTTGTCAGATGCCCGTGATTGCGAGCCGGTTATTCCTCGCGCGGCAGAGGCTGACACTAACCCGAAGCGTAAGCGAGGAACGCAGCACGCATCCTCGTTTACACTTCGGGTTAGTGTGTCGCAGCGACAAATGTCTCACTTCGGGTCGTACGAGGTAACAAACCTGTCTCACGTCCCGACCGAGCGTCACTCCAGATACTTCTTCACTTGGTCGGCGATCATGGTGCCGACAAACTTCAACGCACACTCGGAGACCACCGACGTGGCCTCAATGACATTGCCGTTCCGCTTGACGGTCGTCGTCAGACGTGGCTCGCATCCAGCCACAGCCTGCTCGGCCACAGACCGCAGTCTTTCCTGCTCCTTCTGGTCGGTGGTTTTCAGTTCTTTGGTCTCGACCTTCTCGGGTGCGAGAGCGTCGAAGAACTCGACCAGTTGAGCCATGTTGGCCGAGAACGAGAGGATCGTCGTATCGGGAGTCTCAGCGGCGGGGCCAGTCACGGCGGTGATGGCGGCAGTGAGATCGGCTTGAGCATTGGGGCCAATCGCCAGCCAGACGACATCTTTAGAGGTAGCCAGATAGACGACGGTCTCGCCGGGGAAGAACTTTTGGAATTGAGGCAGTCGCCCGGCGGGAACTTTCAGCGTGTGCAGCCCGGTCTCGGCGACAGTGGCCACATTGAGTGTGACTTCGTGACCCGGAAACATCTTGGGGAACAGGCCCAAGATTTGATCGGCCACTTTGCCGTCGGCCGCACGAATGCCGCCGAGAAACGCATGTTTGCCATCGCCCACATCGGTCAGATCGAAGCAGCCGTCAAGCGTTCCGATCGCAAGGCTGGAGTCGAGCATGTCGATCAGCAGATTGCCCGCTTGTTTCGCGGCGGTCTTTTGGTCCGCGTCCTTCAGCGTGGCACTCGAATCGAATCGCGCGGCCAGTACCGGTCGGAAGGCCTTGTAGAAATTCTTGAGGTGTTCGGCGCGAAGGGTATCGATGGCGAAGTTGATTCGTCCTGTAGCCGCCGTCTTTTCCGGAGCCTTCACGTTCGCGAAGTGACTCGGCTTGGCACCGAGCAGGGCCGCGCTGGCGTGTAAACTGGTCTCGGGGATCGCGGCGAAGCTGAACTCGCCACGCCCTTCTTTGAGTGCGACATCGGTGGTCCACCCCATTGTCAGCAGCTCGGTCTCGACCAGAAACCGCTCAGCTTCGGCGAGGTTCTGCACGACGGTGAGCTTGCGCAGCTCGAACGTGTTTTTGTCCTCGTCACGTTTGAACTTGAGGCCCGCTTCGAGTTGAGTCCGCAGCTCTTTGAAGTTGGCCTGACGATCGGCCAACCCCTTCTTGTCGGTCGGGTTGTTCTTCAACTCGGCCGCGAAATCGTAGCCTTTGGCAAGATACGCCTTGAGTGCGTCGGTGATCGGATGAGCCAGATTGGCGGGGACCGCTTCTTTCGTCGGAGCGATCGAGCCGTACTTGTTCGCATCGCGCAAGTAACCGAGCAGTTTGACGGGCTTCCCTTTGGCACTTTCCGTCAGCGAATACAGGCCCGTCACCTCTTGCTTGTTCTTGTAGCCCAAATCACCAATGTTCAGGAGAAAGCCTCCCTTCCCGCCGAGCTTCGTCACGGGAAAGTGCATCTCATAATCGAGGCTCTTCTTGCCGAAGACGACATCGACTCGGATCGGCTGAGTGACATCAATGCCCGGTGTGAAGCTATCGATCAGGTTGTCTTTCACCGACTTCCACTGCTTCTTGAGAGCAGGAGTCGGGCTGAGTTCGATCAGATACTTGAGATCCTCTTCCAGACGGTTCACGCCCGGTTGGACGATCTTGATCCGGGCTTCGGATTGAGCATCAGCAGCAGGCACAATCAACAGGCCAGCCGAAAGAATCAGGCACAAAGTTCGGACGGACACTGGGCACTCCTTTAACTCGCGTCGTCGGTCAATCCAGCAGTTGAGACCCTGCCAGTTGGGGGCGGGATTCTAGCGGCGGCTGGCGAGCGGGGGAAGCCGCGATGTTGGGGCAGACTGCCTTGTTTCGCCGTGTGGGATCGCATCCGAACACCCAACTCCTGAACTTCGTGGGCGGTGTCGAGTCGCTCGATGGAAATGCAGGGCAATCGCCTTGTTCAATCTGAAATATTGGGTGCCACGGTCACGGAGCTTCGACGT
>JAYTQJ010000357.1:0-4117 GCA_043746775.1 Schlesneria sp. | reverse complement strand
TTTTCACGGCGTCCCTAATGGCTCGTACCCCTCCGGGGTAAAGATAAACTCAAAAAGAACAAGCCCTGGACTCTTTGGCTCCCTCAATATGAATCAGAAACCTCGACCCATCCCCTCGGTTTCCGTCACCTACGCTCAGACCGGCAGTTCCACGCGCCCGAACGCACTGGGAATGCGGCCGATGCAGGAGCGCGTCTACCAGAAGCGCGGCGAGCAATACTTGCTCATCAAGTCGCCCCCGGCATCTGGAAAAAGCCGGGCGCTGATGTTCGTCGCGTTGGACAAACTACAAAACCAGAAGCTCAAACAGGCCATCATCGTCGTGCCGGAGAAAGCCATCGGTGCCAGCTTCCACGATGAACCGCTGAGCCGGTTCGGTTTCTGGGCGGACTGGAAGGTGGAGCCGAAGTGGAATCTCTGCGACGCGCCGGGATCAGACAACGGTGGCAAGGTGGACGCGCTCAAGAAGTTTCTCGAAAGCGGAGACAAGGTGCTGGTCTGCACCCACGCCACCTTCCGCTTCGCGGTGGAGAAGTTCGGCGTGGAAGCCTTCGACGATCGCCTGATCGCGGTGGACGAGTTTCACCACGTCTCGGCCAACCCGGACAGCCGGTTGGGCGATCACGTCCGCCAGTTCATGGCGCGCGACAAAGCGCACCTCGTGGCGATGACCGGCTCGTACTTCCGTGGCGATGCCGAGGCCGTGCTGCATCCGGACGACGAGTCGAAGTTCGACACCGTCACCTACACCTACTACGAGCAGCTCAACGGCTACCAGTATCTCAAGCAGCTCGACATCGGCTACTACTTCTACGCCGGCAGCTACACGGACGAGATTCTGAAGGTGCTGGACCCGGCAGAGAAGACGATCCTGCACATTCCCAACGTGAACTCGCGCGAGAGTACGAAGGACAAGATCCGCGAGGTGGAGCACATCATCGAGGAACTCGGGGACTGGCAGGGTGCCGATCCGAAGACCGGTTTCCAACTCGTGAAAACCAAAGGCGGAAAAGTCCTGAAGATCGCCGATCTTGTGGATGACGATCCGGCGAAGCGGGAGACGGTTTCCGCCGCGCTGAGGGATTCGGCGCAAAAGAACAACCGCGATCACATCGACATCATCATCGCCCTCGGCATGGCGAAGGAGGGCTTTGACTGGATCTGGTGCGAACATGCGCTGACGGTCGGCTATCGATCGAGCCTCACGGAAATCGTGCAGATCATCGGCCGCGCCACTCGCGATGCGCCCGGAAAGACGCGGGCTCGGTTCACCAACCTCATCACCGAGCCGGACGCATCCGAGGGAGCTGTCACTGAGGCGGTCAATGATACTCTCAAAGCGATCGCTGCGAGTCTGCTGATGGAGCAGGTGTTGGCACCGCGTTTTGAGTTCAAGCCGAAGAATCCAAACAACGGCCCGATGCCCGGACTCGACTACGGGGACGTCGGCTACGATCCGAGCAAGTGCAACGTCGGGGTCAATCCGGATACGGGCCTCATCCAACTGGAGATCAAGGGGCTGGCAGAACCGAAAAGCCCGGAAGCCGAGCGCATCTGCCGCGAGGACTTGGTCGAACTGGTGACCGCATTCGTGCAGGACAAGCAGGCGCTCGAGCGAGGCATGTTCGACGCGGAACTGGTGCCGGAGGAACTGACGCAAGTTCGGATGGGTAAGATTGTGAAAGAGAAGTTTCCGAACCTGGACGACGCGGATCAGGAAGCCGTCCGCCAGCACGCGATCACGGCTCTGAATCTGGTTCAGCAGGCCAAGAAAATGCTGATCGAAGTGGGTGGTGTGGATTCCCAAAACACCGCGCTCATTGATGGAGTGCGGAAGTTTGCGTTGTCGGTGAAGGAACTCGACATTGATCTGATCGACCGCATCAATCCCTTTGGCGAAGCTTATGCAATCCTGGCCAAATCCATGAGCGAAGAGCGGCTCAAGCTCGTCGCGGAGGTCATCGCAGCCAAGCGGGTGAGCATGACGCTGGAAGAAGCGCGTGACCTGGCGAAACGCGCCAAGCGGTTCAAAGACGAAAAGGGGCGACTCCCCTCTTTGACCGCTGCGGACCCTTGGGAAAAGCGAATGGCTGAGGGGATTGCCTTCCTGCAGCGCAAAGTGAAGGAGGGCGGCAATGCCTGAACGTGCGACGGAGGAAGACCTGGAATTGCTGGACGAGTTGGGCGTGGACACGGCCCCGGCTGCGTCCGGCGGCCGCTCCGCCAAGGAGCAGCGAATCATCGCGGGCTTCGAGGAGATCGAACGATTCGTGGATACGCACGGAAAGAGACCCGAGCACGGTGAGGACCGCGATATCTTCGAGCGACTCTACGCCGTGAGACTGGATCGAATGCGGGAATCTGCGGAGTGCCGTGAAGTGTTGAAGGACTTGGACTCACGCGGGCTTTTGGGCGCTGGAGATCAACTCGCTGCGAACGTTGCTCAAGTCGAACCGAATGACGAAGACTTGCTCGCCTCTCTCGGTGTCGAGGCGACTCCGGAGAACGACGTCAACCAGCTCGTTCACGTCCGTTCGCGAGATGAAATCAAAGCGGCTGAGGAAATCGCTCAGCGGAATCCCTGCAAGGACTTCGAGGAATTCAAACTCATCTTCGAAAACGTGCAGCGCGAGCTGGAGACGGGTAAACGGCAGACTCTGAAATACAGAGACTATGCGGGGGTCAAGAAAGGGAATCTCTTCATCCTCGACGGGCAGAAAGTCATCGTTGCCGATTTGGGCGAGCCTTTCGTCAGCGACTATGGTCGCCCTGACCGGCGACTCCGAGTCGTTTACGACAACGGCACCGAAAGTGACATTCTTGTTCGTTCACTCCAACGTGCATTGAATAAAGACGACGCCAGCCGCCGCATCACTGAGCCTGGCTTCGGACTTCTTTTTTCGGAAGTTGAAGAAGAGGATGACTTGGAGACTGGTCACATTTATGTGCTCAGAAGCAAATCGGAACATCCCTTTGTCGCGGCAAACAGGTCGGTCATCCACAAGATCGGCGTAACGGGCGATGACGTAAAGAGCCGGGTTGCCAACGCGAGGAAAGACCCAACCTATCTTTTGGCCGACGTGGAAATCGTCAGGACATTCAAACTGTCCAATATCAACCGGAACGCACTTGAGGCGCTGCTGCACAAGTTTTTTGGCAGTGCTCGATTGGATTTGCAGTTGAAGGATCGCTTTGGCTCGCAGGTGGAGCCCAGGGAGTGGTTTCTCGTTCCACTACCAGTGATTGATGAGGCGATTCAAAAAATCAAAGACGGGACCATCGGTGATTTTCGGTATGACCCGGAATCGGCACGTCTCATTCTCCGGTAATACCACTCAAAGCGTGGCGTGCGGCGCGGAACCGGCAAAGCGTTTCAATCATCCCGTGGACCCGCTCCGAATGATCATCGTTCGCGATATGTGGCTGACCGGCTTCGACGTCCCCTGCCTTCACACGATGTACGCCGACAAGCCGATGCTCGGCCACGGACTGATGCAGTCCATCGCTCGCGTGAGAAATCTAAGCGGCAGCAGAATCTAAGCATTCAACACGAAGAGCCACTTTTTTGGAGATCGCAAACCCTTATGATCACTCCGCCATCCCAGCGCATCGGTCTCGTCACCAGCGGTGCCGAAAAACTGGCCGACTATTTTCCCACCGCCGCTGAGCCGGATTTCGTGCCGACCGAGCCGCCGTTTACTCCTGACGATCAATTGCTGGTCGATGAACTTCGGCGACGCGGGCACCAAGTCTCGGCTGTCGTTTGGGGCGCGGAGACCTCGCGGCTGACGGATCGGTTTGATCGTCTCATCATCCGCTCCCCGTGGGATTACATGGATAGCGACGAGCAGCGGCAGGGTTTTCTGAGCTGGCTCGAACAGCTCGCCGCAACGGGACTGGTCGTTGAGAACGAACCACTGGTGATGCTCTGGCTCATGGATAAGCGCTACTTGCTCGACTTCGCGGCGGTCGGTGTGCCGATCGTTCCCACTCAGTTGATCCCAGTTGGCGAGTCGTTTGATCTCGAAACCTTCGTCGAGCAACACGTCGCCGCCGTCATCAAGCCCGCCGTGTCGGCCGCCGGCGCGGGGTTGGAATTCCTACCTGATCGCCAGGC
>JAYTQJ010000356.1:0-9424 GCA_043746775.1 Schlesneria sp. | reverse complement strand
TTGCTCCGAACGTCACTGAAGAGGGTTTACCACAGAGACACAGAGAAGGCGAAATGAGAGAAGAAATGAGGACGGGCATCCCAGCCAATTTGCCCACTGTTCCTCGCTCACGAGTGTCCTCCACGGGCACGGGACAACTACATTGAAAAAGGCGATGGCCCTCTCGCGTTCGCCGGAACAGGTCCAACAATGTGTCGCGGATCGAGCCGCAGTCTTCACACCGTAGGAGGGATGCCATTCCACTCCAGTGAACACGCACGATGAGTGCCAATGGGTTCTGAATCACGCCGGGTGATGAAGTCGGTGGCAATTCACGAATCGGCGGTTCCGGACGCTCGTTCCACCAAGACATTCGGTGGCGAGACTTTTCCAACTGACTGAAAGCAGACCAACCGTTCGTCGAAACGGGGACAGACAATGTGAGCGTGCGCATATCGGATGCGTGCCCGACTTCCGGTACGGTCTTCAGCGCGACGTTCTGCTGCGCGACGTTCTGCACTCGTGTTGCCCGCCGCTGTCACGGTCCCGATGTAGATCATGCTGCGGCGATCGCCCAGCGGCGTGTTGTCGTTCAGCAAACAGCCCGCACGCGGTTGAAGCTGACACTAACCCGAAGCGTAAGCGAGGAGGCAACACCAGTCCTCGCTTACGCTTCGGGTTAGTGTGAAATGTGCCATCCTCACCCGTCTGCGGTATAGCCCGCAGCCTTGTCCTCGGGAACCGATTCGCCGGTCAACGCCGCTTCCCGAACTCCCACACTGAACGCCGTCATTGGAATCGGACGGACGAGGCGTCCATCCTACGGTTCTTCAACAGGCTGCTAAGTGCGGGCGAACATTAGGCAACACCCGGTAAAAGATTTACCCATCAAAGCCTGACGCGCAAGCGAAGCACTTATTCGCTTGCCCGTCAGGCTTTGATGAGCGGGTACGGTATTTCGCCGGACTTGCCTTACGACAACTCGTACTCTGGCGAAGGCGGCCGCGTCTGAATCGGGGACTCCGCCGGATGGACTGTGAGGACCGGGCAGGTCGCCAAGCGGACGATCTTTTCGGCGACGGAGCCGAGCAACAGCCGGGACAGTCCGGTCATGCCATGCGTCCCGATCACGATCAGGTCGATCTCATGCTCGTTCGAGTAGTTCATGATTTCTTCGACGGTGTAGCCGACTCTCACCGCACAGACAGTCCGGTGTTCCTTGGACCATTGCGCGCCGACTTCTTCCGGCAGTCGGCGATTGGCGTGCTTGATGCGCAGTTGTTGTTCGGCATCGGTCATGGACCACAACGAGTCCGACAGCGGCATCGTGAGTTCCGGGACGACATGGAGCAGATGCAGTTCGGCACCAAACCGCTCGGCCAGCGTCTTCGCATACTGCTGCGCGTAGCGAGCCGGATCGCTAAAGTCGGTCGGGAAGAGGATGCGATGAACATCGATAGCCATGAGTTGCCTTTCGCGAACGTCCGAGAGTCGCCTGTTTCAACGAGCGACTCGCTGCTCAATCCCATGATCGCGGAACATCGCACGGCGTGTGCCAAGGAACGGGCGCGCAATCAATTCCCGAACTATCGTTCTTCAGTACGGAGTCGCCTGCCCTGCGTACTTCCCAACAGCGCACGGTCATTGCTTGACCAACTGGCGAAGTTTCAGCCATCGCGCAGCCCTGCACTCAGACCATCATTCGTACAGACGAACGGTGCGGTCGAGATTGATGCCGAGCGCGGCGAGCTTGGTGCGGAGGGTGGAGCGGGAGATGCCCAGAATCGCCGACGCGCGGCTGATGTTCCCTTCGACGTGGGTCAGGAGTTCGGTCAGCAGCGTCCGTTCGACGCGCTGGATGATCTCGTCGTACAGGCTCTCGGTCCCCGCGCGCAGACGCTGGTGGATGTAGCGGATCAGTTCGTCTTCGTTGCCGACGGCCGAGGCCGACGGTTCCACGGGAATCGCAGTGGGAGAATTGATCGCATGGCGGACCGTTGCCGGCAGGAAGTCGGGCACAATCAACGGGCCGCTCGCCTCGACCACGGCGTGTTTGAGAACGCTCTGCAATTCGCGCAGGTTGCCGGGCCAGGTGTAATTCGTGAGCAGACTCATCGCCTGCGGTGAGACGGTTCTCACGTCCTTGTCCAACTCGCGGCTGAACCGGTTCAGGAAGTGATCGATCAGCAGCGGCAGATCGCCGTTCCGTTCGCGCAGCGGCGGCAGGTGGATCGTGTAGACGTTCAGGCGGTAGTACAGGTCGCTGCGAAATGTGCCGTGCTCCATCATCTCGGTGAGATGGCGGTTCGTCGCGGCGATCAGCCGAACGTTGGTGCGGACCATCTCCTGTCCGCCGACCCGTTCAAACTGCTGGTCCTGCAAGACGCGCAGCACTTTCGTCTGCGTGAGCGGCGTCATGTCGCCGATCTCGTCGAGGAACAGCGTGCCACCATCGCACTGCTCGAACTTGCCGATGCGTTTGCGTTCGGCTCCGGTGAACGATCCCTTCTCATGACCGAACAGTTCGCTTTCGAGCAGGTTCTCGGGGATCGCCGCGCAGTTGATGGCGAGGAACGGTTTGTCCGCCCGCTTGCTGTACTGATAGATCGCGCGGGCCACGACCTCCTTCCCCGTACCGCTTTCGCCGAGGATCAGCACTGTCACGTCCTGTCCCGCGACGCGGCCGATCTGGCGATAAACTTCCTGCATGGCCGGACATTGTCCAACGAGCAGGTCGTCCACACCCTGATCGGGTTCCGTGTCGCGGGCGATCTTGACGGAAGTCCGTGTCATGCGCGAGGTCTCCAGCGCGCGATCGACGACCGACTGCAATGCGTCAAGGTCCAGCGGCTTCAGGAGATACTCGAACGCTCCCCGCCGCATGGCCTCGATGGCCGTGTTGGCCGTGCCGTGACCGGTCATCAAGATCACCGGCACCTTGCCATCCAATCCATGCAAATCTTGGAGCAATTGCAGACCAGATGAGTCGGGTAGCCGCACATCCGTGATCACGGCATCGAACGAATGCCGCCGAAACAGCTCCATCGCCTCCGTGGCAGTCGCCGCCGTTTCCAGCGAAAGCTGCTCGGGAGGGAAGGCGTAACGGAAGCAATCCAGGATGAGCGTGTCATCATCCACGACAAGCAGTTTCGGCATGAGATCCCGTTCTGTGATGAGGACTGCGAGAGACTTCTCGCGGTGAAATCTACCGCGCGGTGCGTTTCAACAGCGCGTCGAGGGTCTGCAACAACTGATCGTCGGAGTACGGTTTGGGGAGGAATGCCTTCGCGCCGTGGTCGAACACTTCGGCTTCACGCTGTGTGGTTCTCAGGCCGCTGCACGCGACGACCGTGACGTGCGGGTCGATTTTTCGCAGCTCATCGAGAGTCTGCAAGCCCGTAACGCCGGGCATCATGATGTCCAGCAGCACGGCTGAGATTTCGTCGCGGTGTTGTCGGAAGAGTGCGATCGCGGCGGAACCGTCTTGTGCCGTGAGGACTCGATAACCGACAGATTCCAAGACCGCCGAGGCCATCTGCAGAATGAAGGCTTCGTCATCGACGATCAACACGGTTCGCCCGTGGCCCGATTCAGTGGTGGTGCCAGACGGGGCCTTGCCCGCCGTTTCCGAGACGAGGGTCGCGGGAAGAAAGATCGAGAACTTCGAGCCGTTGCTCAGTTCACTGTAGACGATGATGAAGCCGCCGTGACTCTTCACGATTCCTTGCGACGTGGCCAAGCCGAGGCCCGTTCCCTTGCCAAGTTCCTTGGTCGTGAAGAACGGATCGAAGATGCGGTCGAGGACTTGGGGACTCATCCCGGTGCCGGTGTCCGTCACCTTCATGAGTACGTACAGCCCTGGCCGTGCATCGGGGTGCATCCCGCTCGCGTTGCCATTGAGCCGGATTGATGTCGCCTCGATCCCCAGCGTGCCGCCGTCCGGCATGGCGTCGCGGGCGTTGATGCAGAGGTTCATCAGCACCTGCGACAACTCGGTGGCATCGCCGATCACGAGCGGGCAGTGAGAATCGACCGTGGTCTGAATCTGAATCGACTTGGGGAGGGTGTGTTCCAGTAACCCGCAAGCTTCGGCGATGAGCAGGTCCATCCGCACGGGACCGCGTTGGCCTTGAATGCCCCCGGCGAAGGCAAGCAACTGTTTGATCAGATTGGCCCCGCGACCGGCACTCGCCACCATTGTCTCCAACAGCCCCTGTGGGTTGGCTGGCGCGCGGCCCGAGGCGAGCAACTTGGATCCCATCAGCAGCGGCGTCAACACGTTGTTCAGGTCGTGCGCGATGCCACCCGCCAGCGTGCCGATGCTCTCCAGTCGTTGGCTGCGATGGGCCACCCGTTCCCGTTTCTTGCGATCCGTAATGTCGATGTCGATGCACAGATATCCGGTCACGACCTCGTTCGAGTCGCGCAGGACGGTGCGACGATGCTCCACGATGATCGCCTCCCCCGAGCGATTGGACTTCGTCAATTCGCCCGCCCAAGAACGGCCGGCGTCGGTCTCACGCTGCATGATTGACAGCACCTCTGGATCGCCGCGATAGAGCAGGTCAAACGAGTGCTTCCCGAGTACCTCCTCCGCAGGCCACCCGAACAGGCGGTGAGCGGCCTCGTTCCAAAACGTGATCCGCCCTTGCAGGTCCAACACGCTCACCGCGTCCGAGACCTGGTCGAGCATCTGCGCCTGCTGCTCGATCTGCTGCCGAGACCGCACGGCCTCAGTGACATCGCGCAGGATCGCCGTATAGACCGTTTCACCTGCGGTCTGCGTCCGCGAGATGGACGCCTCAATCGGAAACTCCTCGCCCGACGCGCGCAGCGCCAAGACGGTTCGCTGCCCCGCCCCCATTCTCCGAGACGGAATCACACCCAGACCAAACTCCTCAACCAACGCACGGTGTGGAGGTCGAAACCGATTGGGAATCAGCATTTCGACTGAGCGACCGAGCACTTGGTCAGCCCGCCATCCGAAGATCGCCTCAGCGGCGGTGTTGAAGAGGATGACATTCTGCTGCGAATCCAGCGAGATAATGCCGTCCATCGCGGTGTCGAGAATGTTCCGCACCAAAGTCTCGGAACTTAGCAGACGCTCACGATCAGAGCTGTTCGTCGTATCGACCATCGGTTGACCACCTAAAGCTGACCACTTGGAAGAAAAACGCCATCGCAAACTCAGGCCCAAGATCATCAGTCCGCATTGCCAACGACAAGCAGGCCAATCTACAGCGACGATCCCATCACCCGAAGGAACCCGGCATCCGTGGCAGGGCCATCGCCTTGTTTGCTCTGCGCAAGCTGTAGGGTGGGACCAGCGGCGCTTCGCCGCGCCGGCCCACCATGATTTCACGACGTTTCCTGATGGTGGGCCGGCGCTCGAAGCGAGCTGGTCCCACCCTACATTGAAAAAGGCGATGGCCCGGCATCCGTGGCATAGATCGTGCAATCGGTGGTTCCCGCCGGTCGAACAGCACCCTCAAGACTCAGAAGCAGGAGCGACAACGATGATCACACTCAACATCCCACCGCAGGCTCTGCACAACGCGTTCCGTGTGGAGAACGCCGTCGATCTGAAAGACCTGTCGCGCTGCGATACCGGGACCGAGGTCATGTGGCTGCTCGTTCCGGTCTACGCCAGCGGACAGAAGGTGCCCGCGAAGCCGTTGGCCGACGAGGCTCTGACACGCTTGGAGTTTGCTCCAAAGTAGTTGTTCCGTTCCCTTCGGGAACACTCGTCGGGGAGGAACATGGGTGATTTGGATGGATTGTTTATTGCTCCCAACGTCATGTTCCTCAGGAGTTATTCCGTTCCCGTGGGGGACACTCGTGAGTGAGGAACGGTGGGCAGATTGGCATTGGCTCTTCCGGCGTTCCGGGGAGGTCAAGAATCGGCACGAAATCGTCCCCTCGTTTAACCGCAAGCCGAAGGCGTGCGTGCTTCGAAACACGGCAAACACCGACAACACTCCGAAACGCGCACGCCTCTGGATTGCGGTTAAACGAACATGGGCCAAACCACCCCGAAACACCGGATGAGCCAAAAGAAAATGGCTCTGGCAATCTGACTTTAGTGCGTGTGCATCGAAAATGGATGATGCCGTTGAAGGGGAGTTGCGTTTGGTCAAAGGCCCTCTTTACGATTCCCGCCGCTCGCCGCCTTCACGTCTCGAAGGTGGCCTCTCGCCCCCTCACATCCGTCCTCGGGAGCCATCATGATTTTAGTTCGCACGCAGTTTCGTTTACTGGCCCTTTCAGTTGCCGCAGTCGCGGCGCTCGGCTCGGCTGGCCTCTATTCGCTCGTCCCCGGACAGGGTTCGAGTGCCATCGCGGGTGGTACCGTGGAGCGAATTATTGGTGGCACCTTGGCCAACAGCTCGCAGTTCAAGAATGTGGGTGTCTTGAAACAGCGGACGTTCAAGTTCTGCACCGGGACCGTGATTGCTCCCAACTGGGTGCTGACCGCCGGACATTGCTGCGATGGGATTCAGCCGAGCCAATTGAAACAGTTTTCATTTGAGGTCGGTGGGAAGAACTACGATTGGGCGGCGACCTACATCCATCCGACTTACAGCTTTCCCGATGGCGATGTGGCGCTGATCAAGCTCAAGAAGAACGTGACGGGGATCACTCCAGCAGTCCTGCGCACCACGGCTCCAATTGTCGGTGACTTCATGACGATCGTGGGCTTTGGACTGACAGGGACCGGTGCCAGTGGGACGACCGGCGGCGCGGGAAAGAAACGGTATGGCACCGTCAGACTGGATGGCGTCGATCCATTCTTCGTCACGTGGAACTTTGACTCCCCCGAATTGCACAACACGGCACCGGGTGACTCGGGAGGACCAGGCTTCGTCGGCAATCAGGTCGTCTCGGTTTGCAGCGGCGGATCGAATGAAGATGCGAGCTGGGGTGATGAGTCGTTCAATACGCGCATCAGTCCCTATCAGACGTGGATCACCAACACGATGCAGAGCGCGGCGGCTCAGGATGCCGTTCCGAGAGGTGTGCGAGCGCTGGTTGATCCCATTGCCGCCGCCGAGTTGGCCGCCGAAGCTCTTCCCGGTACGACCCTGATTGACTCGACCGTCCGTTCGCTCGTGCTGGACCGCAACGTGAAGTGATCGCGATCACGAACCGCTTCTGACGAGTGTCAGAAAAACAGAACATCAGCGACCCGGTGGCGAACTGCTCCCGGGTCGCTGTCGTTTCTGCGACGGTCAGGCAAGTGGAAAGAGTTGTCTGTTCCACACCAACCCGAAGTGTGAACGAGGGCATCGAGAGACTTCGCCCTCGTTCACACTTCGGGTTGGTGTATTTCTTGCCGCTCGACTCATCGCGAGCGAGTCCAACGCTTGGAGAGACATCGGTCGCTGTTTACTATCCGGCTCGTCACAGTCGTTCGTCCTCAACGGGAGCGTTCTCATGTCGCAAGGTCACTCGTCCAATCACTCGCCCGAAGTCTCGCGTCGCATGGCACTCGGAGCCGCCTTTGCCTCGGTCGGCACTGCCGCCGCCATGCAAGGGCCGTGGGGATTGGCCGCTGCCGCGCAGGCCGCTCAAACGCGAGGCGGTCCGGTCGGCAAGCGGTATGAGATGAAGAAGTCGATCAACCAATGGGCTTTCCCCTATCCCGAGAAGATGTCGATCGAGCAGTGCCTCAAGCTGGCGAAGGCCGCCGGGTTTGATGCCATCGAATTGAACTACGATCTCGACAACGATCTCTCACCCAAGTCAGGGACGAAGGAATACACCGCGATCCGCCAGATGGCCGACAAGATCGGCATTCAGATCAGCGGCATCTGCTCGTTCCTCTTCTGGCCCTATCCGTTCACCAGTCACGATCCCGCCAAGCGAGCCCGCGCGTTGGAATTGGCCGGATTGATCGCGAACGCCGCGCATGACCTCGGCACCGAGAATGTCCTCGTCGTGCCGGGCGCGGTCCATATTCCATGGCGCACTGATTACGAGCCGGTCGCCAACGACCTGTGCCTCTCTCGCGCAAAGGAAGCGATCGGCAAGCTGATCCCGGCGGCCGAGAAACTGAAGGTCAATCTGAACATGGAGAACATCTTCTTCAACGGTTTTCTCATGACGCCGATGGAGATGGTCGAGTTTGTGGACGGCTTCCACAGCGAGCGGATTCACGTCCACTTCGACACCGGCAACATCATGCAGTACCAGTTCCCCGAGCACTGGATTCCGATCCTCGGCAAGCGGATCAAGAACGTCCATCTGAAAGAGTTCACCAAGAAGGGAACCGATTCCTCGCTGGAGTCCTTCCGCCCGCTGCTCGACGGTACGACAAACTGGCCCGCCGTCCTCGAAGCCTTCGACCAGATCAACTATCGCGGCTACCTCACTTTCGAATACTTCCATCCGTACCTGCACTGGCCCGAGGCGCTCATCCATCAGACGGCCGACTCGCTCGACCGAATGCTCGGCTTGAAGAGTTGAACTCGACTCGTCTTGCCTTTGCTTTGTCCCCTCGCCCCGGCTCTGCGGGGAGAGGGTTAGGGTGAGGGGTCTTCTCTTTCTTCTTTCCAATGCGCGACACCATGCCCGCTCCCATCCTCTACTGCGGCGACACGAACCTCGACGGTGCCGCCAGCTACCTCGCCGGACTGATGACTCATTTCGGCTGGGCCTTCGACTACGTGCCGAGCCACGTCCCAATGACGCGCGAGTTGCTCGAGCGGCCTCATTCGCTGCTGATCCTCAGCGACTATCCGGCCTCGCAGTTCGATGACGAACTGCAAGAGTTCGCGTTGAAACAGGTCGAGTCTGGAATGGGCCTGCTCATGATCGGCGGCTGGGAGTCATTCCGTGGATTCGGAGGTGATTGGAATGTTGCTCGGCTAGCTCGAGCCTTACCTGTTGAAATCAGCCGCGACGACGACCGCGTAAACTTCGACCAACCAGCACTCCTGTGCTTGCATCAGAATCAGTCGGATTTGTGGGGAATGCCTTGGGAACAACGTCCACCGACGATTGGTGGCCTGAACCGCGTTGTGGCCAAGGAAAGTGCGGACACTCTATTGGTCGTTCGCTCGTTCGCAGCCAAGATTGATTATGACCACATCCTGTGGAGCGAAATGGACTCCTATTTTCCAGCGCTCGTCACTCATTCATTTCGAGATGGCCGAACAGCGGCGTTTGCCAGCGATGTCGCTCCGCATTGGGTCGGTGGCTTCGTCGATTGGGGGCCGGAGCGAGTGAAGGCTCAGGCGGCGGGGGCCTCAGCGATCGAGGTTGGCAGTCATTACGCTCAGTTCTGGAAACAATTGCTCTCGTGGGTGGGGCGGTTGGAATGAGCGAGTTGCCACGAGGAGAAGCCCCCTCACCCCAAGGGGCTGTGCAACTATTACGTCCGAGTATTGCTGTAGCCTCCAGCGACGGGTGCTGCGTCTCAGACCAAAGTAGCCATCATCGCTCC
>JAYTQJ010000355.1:0-22391 GCA_043746775.1 Schlesneria sp. | reverse complement strand
CCCTGAAGGGGCGGCACTATGTTGCTCGCAGGAATAGGGTCGCCCCTTCAGGGCTTGAATATCGCGGTAAACCGCCAACCCAGGGCGTTGCCTTGGGCTGACATAGCACCGCCCCGTTGGGGCTGAAATCACGAACAGCGCAACTTCAAAACGCGCAAGCGAGGGCTTCACCGTCATCGAAGGTCCGGCCCTCGCTTGCGCGTTTTGAGGTTGCACACTTCGCGCGTTGCGCACGGACTCCAAGTTGTGTTTCCTCGAAATTCGGCCTGTCTTCATCCGTGCCCCGGCCTTTGCCATCCGTGCTATCCCGTCGAGGAAGAAATAGCACGGATGGCAAGGCCGGGGCACGGATGAAGGCGGAAATCAAAGGCAGATCTGATTCACGCCCCCTCTGGAGAGGGCGACCGCGCAACTTCAAAACTTGCGCGTCGGGCTAGTTTTGAAAGGCTCACTCACAACTCTTCGTATCGAGTGCCGCGCGAAACCCGGCACTGTTGTTGACGTAGAGTTGGTACGTCGCGGCGAGTCGCTGCCGTTGAGTCTCGCTCAGTCCCTTCAACTGCCGAGCGGGACAACCCGCCCAGAGCGTGTGTGGCGGAACGTGAGTCCCCTCCATCACGACGGCCCCGGCCGCAATGAGTGCTCCTGCGCCGATCACACAGCGGCTAAGAACCGTGGCCGAGATGCCGATCAGCGCCCCGTCTCCAACGGTCGAACCGTGGACGATCGCGCGATGCCCGAGCGTAACGCGATCTCCGAGAATGCACGGATAACCGTGATCGACGTGCAGGATCGAGCCGTCTTGAACGTTGGTCTCTTCACCCACCTCGATCCACTCGAAGTCACCACGCAAAACGCAGCCAAACCAGATCGAACTGCGCGCCTTCAAGCGGACTCGCCCCATCACGATCGCGCCGGGAGCAACGAACGCTGTGGAGTCGATCACGGGACGGGAATGAATCGCCCGCCAGTCCCAGTGTGAGTCGGGGTACGGCACCGGTGGCTCGGGCGGGAGCGATTCGCCGAGCAGCGGCCAGTCTCGCAGGATGGTCTCGCGGTCGGTCGATACCGAAGTGTGAGTCGCGCCGGGCGATGCTTCCGACTTGTCTGTCACGATGAAACTCCTTGCGGCGGATTCAGATTTTGAATTCGTCCAGTTCGACCGTGAGACACTTTTCCTCGCCGTCGCGCAGGTAGATGACGGTCACAATGTCGCCCGGTTGTCGCAGGCCGATTCGTTCGACCAGCGTTTCAAAGTCGGGGATGGCGACGCCATCAAATTCGAGGATCACGTCTTCCGGTTGAAGTCCGGCGGCATCACCCGGTCCGCCGGGGACGAGACGACTGATGACCAATCCGTTCTCAACCAGTCCGGTTGAGGGTTGAACTCCCATGAACGCGGGGCCTCGTTCGGCAACGACATTCTGCAAATCGGCCTTGAGTCGCGCGAGTGCCTCCGGAGAAATCTTTGCTCCGGTCGGCCCCTTGATGACGTACAGCGCGGATCGCTGCTGGAACCGCGCGGGAGGTTGAAAGTCTTCAATCCTCCGGAGGTATTTGAGGCCCTCGTCGCCACCGGTCCAATGACGATTGATCATTGCCGCCTTGATGGACGGCGGCGGAGCTTCGTTGTCGGGGTCTTCGTCAGCGTGGAACCTGACGAGTCCACCGAGCTTGCGGAATGCCGTCAGCGCCCGCCGATGGCGGGTCGCTCCCTGAGCATCGATCGCGGCTTCGGCACGCGAGGCCGCCTGAATGTTGTCGCCCTGGATCAAGGCGTCGTAAACGGATTCGACCGCCTCGTAGGTCGCTTCATCGTCGGCGGAATGAAGCTGGCGGAGCAACTCGAACGCCCGAATCGAAGCCTCGGGCCGACCGCTTTGCGCCAGTTCGGCCAACGGCGCGACGGCGATTAGACATCGAACGACGATCCGTTCGGAGGCCGCCTCGCGAATCCGAAAGTCGGCGTGCTCCAGAGCCTTCAGGTCTTCCATCAGCGCGAACCGAATCTCGTCCGTCACGACCGCTTTCGGATCAGCAGAAGCGTTCGAGACGGGATCGGCCATCCACAGACCGAACAGGACGAGTAACAACTCTCCACTCATTTGACTGACCTCTCGACGGACAGTTCCCAATTAGGCTGGCGGTTCTGAAAAAGACAAGCCGGGTACACTGGCAACCCGTCCCGGCAGACGCAGCAAATGCTTGGCACCGCCATCGCGAATGGCATCGTCTCAGAAAGGTTCGCGTGCGGCTACGCCACCTGCTGGAGGAGATTGGCCGCATCAAGGGCGTGTCCAGTCTCTTCGCCGCAACCGGCTGTCCCCCCACGGCGTTGCAGAATGCGTCCTTGCCGATATACTCTCGCCCTTCGGTTGATAGAGCAAGCTGGACCGGGAGGCGAGATTGCGGGGTTTGTTGATGAACCTTGCCCGTTCCCGGTTATTTTTTCGGCCCGTACGAAAGGTTGAACCGACTGTGTTGAAGACGCCGGAACCCGTCAATGTTCGCGAGATTTTGAGTACCAAAGGCCCGATGACCGCCGAGGAGTTCGCACAACTCCGCCGCGCGATCGCTTCTGATCAGATCATTCAAGTTCGTCAAGACATTGAGTCATTGCTGCGCGAGGTTGAAGCTGGCGGTGCAGCAGCGCACGCCGTGCGGGCAGGAATCGGAGCCTACCTGATCGCTCAGCACGCTGTTGCCGAACGCCTGCTGTCGGGCGTCACCGGAGACGGGATCGCCCTCTACGTCCTCGGCTTGACGTACCTGTCCCTGAATCGCCCAAAGGACGCCGACGCTAAATTTACAGCGGCGGCCAAAGCGGGCTACGACACCGTCGAATGCACGCTCAAGCGCGCGGGAACGCTCCGCGAACGCGGCAATTTGGACGAGGCGGAAGCCGCGCTCAAGCAGTCCGGTTTGGAAGGCGCTCGACGTGCCGACTACTCGTACCAAATGGGCTGCATCCTTTCAGATCGCGGTGACACCTACGGCGCAATCGAATACTTCGAGCGGGCTGTCGATATGGACCCGCATCACTCACAAGCCCTCTTCCGTTTGGCGGGTGAAAATGCCCTGCACGGAAACGACGAAGAGGCCGTTCGGTTGTACGAGCAGTCACTGAGCCGTCCACCGTTCTACCTCGGCGCACTCTTGAATCTGGGCTTGCTCTACGAAGACAAGAACAACTTTGCCGCTGCCGCTTTCTGCTTCCGCCGGATTCTCTCGTTCGATCCCACCCACGAACGCGCCTTGATGTACATGAAGGACATCGAGGCCACGAGCGAGATGTACTACGACGACGATTCGGCCCGCAACCAGGCTCGTTTGGCCCAGTTGCTCAGCCGTCCTGTGACCGATTTCGAATTGTCCGTGCGCAGCCGAAATTGCCTTGCAGGTATGAACATTATCACGCTCGGCGACCTCACCAAAGTCACCGAACCAGAACTGCTCGAAGGCAAGAACTTCGGTGAGACCTCGCTCGTCGAAATCCGCGAACTGATGGCCGCTCATGGCTTGCAGGTTGGTCAGGAGCTGTTGGTTCAGGGAACAAAGGAAACGAGTTGGGGTGGTCCGGTTGGTACGGGACTCATTTCGCCCGACCTTTCGCCCCAAGAGCAGGCGATGTTGGCCCGGTCTGTTTCGGACCTCAACCTGTCCGTGCGGGCACGCAAGTGCATGTCTCGGCTGGGAATCACCGCGCTCAGCGAACTGGTCCAGCGCACGCCGGATGAGTTGCTCGCCACCAAGAACTTCGGTGTGACTTCGCTCAACGAGATTCGTCAGCAATTGGGCGAGTTGAATCTCAAGCTGCGAAACGACTGACGCTGCGACGAGTTCTGCTTTTCACTCGCCCGTGTCGTTGATCGACACGGGCGAATTTATTTGGCGGTGAATCGCGTCTGGCAATGACCTCCGACGGAACGGAGTCCCACACATGCTGCCGACAACGTCAGACGAGCCAAACGCCGAGGAACACGATTCGTTAGATGGCAACGGAACATCGCATGACCGCGCATCGAGCCGATCGTGGGGAGTCTGCCTGGCGGTCGTCGTGGTCTTGGGTGCCGTCGTGATTGCAATGCGAACGCAGCCTGGACTCAACTCCCCTGCCCCGCTCCAAATTGGCGATCGCGTCCCCACTTCGGTTCGCACTCAGTTGGCACCGCGTACGCGCGCGGCCGCAACTGTGAAACGCATCGAGGGGCCACAGCCATCACCTCGAACCGCTTCGGAATCGCCGCTGATCCGAGTGAATGTCACTCCCGGCGGGAGCGAGTTTTTGCAGCTCGCCATCAGTGGCCCGTATTCAATCCGCGCTGTGAGTACATCACGCGCGACAAGTCCGCCGCGCGATTCAAACTCCTCTCGCGAACTGTCTCGCGGGGACAGTCTGTCCGTCGCACGAGTCGAACCGACGAAGAACGGCCTCAAGATTGGCCGAGCGACGTTCGCGGTCGATCGGTTGGAAGTTGTCCCGCAATCAGAGCCGTCGATTCGCGTGAACGGGCATCTGTATCGAGGCTACGTGCGGCTGTTCAAACGCACGGACGGAAGGGTCTCCGCCGTGAACGTGTTGCCGATCGAAGAGTACCTCGCCAGCGTGGTCGATTCCGAGATGCCAGCCAGTTTTCACGAGGCCGCCCGATGTGCGCAGGCCATCGTCGCGCGGACGTACGCGCGGTATCAGCAAGCACACGCCGATCCCGCCGCCGTCTACGACCTCTTCAATTCGCAACGCAGCCAAAAGTACCTCGGCGTTGAGTACGCGGACTCAAACGACAGGCGTTTGGCGGGCGAGAGTGCGTCGAGTCGCCGCGCGGTCGCCGAGACACGCGGCATCGTACTTCAACATCGCGACCGCCTGTTCAGCGCGTACTACTCGGCAGCCTGCGGTGGCCGGACGACCGACGGCGGCGAAGTGTTTGAGGATGCCGTTTCCGTTTTGAAGTCGGTCCCGTGCGAATGGTGTCGCGAGTCCAAGTTTTATCGTTGGACGACGGAGGTCAGCGAGCGAGACTTCCTTGGCAGCATCAAGAATCTGAAGCCGCTCACCGCCCTCACGTCGATTCAGCAAACGGCTGGCCCCGGTGACGGCATGATCTCACGCTTTCAGATCGGCGATGGCAAGCAGCGACTCGCGGTCAACGGCATCGAACTGCGCGAGCGACTTCCCCTCGGCACACTCCGCAGCCCGCACTTCGGTCTTACGTTGAACAAACACACGGTTCGAGTCGCAGGCCGCGGCCACGGTCATGGCGTCGGCCTCTGCCAATGGGGAGCCAACGGACAGGCTCATGCGGGCAAGTCGTGCTTCGAGATCATCCGGCACTACTATCCCGGCGCAACGCTGGCTGTTGAAGAGTGACGGTTGAATGGAAGCCTGATGCGCAAGTTTTGAAGTTGCGCTGTTTTGGATTTCCGCCCCAACGGGGCAACCCTAAGTCAGCCCAGGGCAAGCGACCAACGGGAGCGCCGCCCTGGGTCTCGGTCGTCACGGAATCTCAAGCCCTGAAGGGGCGACCCTATGTTGCTGGCAGGAATAGAGTCGCCCCTTCAGGGCTTGAGATTCACGGTCAACCGCCAACCCAGGGCGTTGCCCTGGGCTGGCATAGGATCGCCCCGTTGGGGCTGAAATTCCGAAAAGCGCAACTTCAAAACGCGCGAGCGAAGGGATTGTCGCGTGCAGCACTTCGCTTGCGCGTCAGGCTTCGATTCGACCGTGCGAAACCCGGTTACTTCGGGTTTGTCGATGTGCGGCCGAACTGCTGCTCGAACAACGTCTTGAACGGGTTCTCGGCGGGGCCGACTGCGGATTCGTTCACGAGCTGCGGCTGGATCGACTCCCACCAAGCGTCGTAGGACTTTTCGAGTTCACTCATGACACTCGACTGCTGCGCTGCGAGATCGTGCTTCTCACCGGGATCGCTCGTCAGGTCGAACAACTGCCAGTGTTTCTCGCCGAGTTTGGCGTCGCTGACCAGATGCCAGCGTGGGGTGCGGACGCTGCACTGGCTGAACTTGGACTTGCTCGGATCGTCTCCTTTGGGCCAGCGACCGAGATGCGTGAAGAGCGTGCGATCGGGCCAGTCGGCGTGCGAGTCTTGCAGTAGCGGGACGAGGCTGCGGCCTTCGACTTGAGATCGCACGGTTCGAGCCACCGCATCATCCTTCGGCTTGGCTCCAGCGAGTTCGACCAGCGTGGGGAAGAAGTCGATGTGAGCGGTCAGACCGTTGATGTCGTTCGGCGTGAGCGTTCCCGGCCAGCGCCAGAGGGAGCTGGCGCGAGTCCCTCCGAGCCACGCGGTCCCTTTGCTGCCGCGCATCCCCGCGTTGTGAACCTGCACTCCTGCCGTACCGCCGTTGTCGTTCATGAAGATCACCAGCGTGTCACGTTCAATCCCCATCTCTTTCAGTTTGGCGAGCAACTTCCCGACGTTGTCGTCGATGTTGGCGATCATTCCGAAGAACTTGGCGACATCTTGCGAGTTGCCCTTCTTCGTCGCGGCGGCTCGCTCGGGAACTTTTCCGGAATAGCGTGCTTCGTCCTCGGGCCGCACTTGCAACGGGCCGTGCGGCGCGTTGGTGGCGATGTGCGCGTAGAACGGCTGTCGTCCTTTCGTCGCCTCAATCCACCGCGTGGCTTGGTTGAAGAAAAGGTCAGTGCAATAGCCCTGCGTCTTGACGAACTTGCCGTTGTGCAGGATCGCCGGATTGAAGTAGGTGTTGCCGGGAGCGTCGCCGCAACTGCCGGGGTACGTCTGCCCGATCCCTCCCGCACCGTGAATGAAGACTTCCTCGAAGCCGCGTTGGTTGGGCTGGTACTCGGCCTCATCACCCAGATGCCACTTGCCGAAGATTCCTGTGGCATAGCCCGACGCTTTTAAGACCTCGGGCAGCGTGACGGCCTTCAACGTCAAACGTTCTCGTTCGAGGATCGTGTGCGTCACGCCGTTGCGGAACTCGTGTCGTCCCGTCAGCAAGGCCGAGCGCGTGGGAGCACACGTTGGGCTGACGTGAAAGTCGGTGAACCGCACTCCCTCGGCATGCAGCCGGTCGATGTGCGGCGTCTTGAGGATCGGATTACCGTGACACGAGAGGTCTCCGTAACCTTGGTCGTCCGTCAGAATAAAAATGATGTTTGGCCGTCGTCCCGCGAGTGACTCGGCAGCGGCGGCAGTCTCGATCGGGGCGGCGAGCGACACGAAAGCGACGGAACATGTGACGAAGTGAGCCAGCAGTTTCATGACGGAACTTAGCATGGAGTTGTCCTTGCTGTGGTGTGGTCGCGGTGGTGTGGTCGCGGTGGGTAGTGCCCGCGACGTGATACCTCATGCGGTTATGAATCTCAGTGGTTCTAGGCGAGCCGTGTGCCGTGAGGCCACGGGTTCCTGTAGCAATCAAGAACCAGCGGCCTGACGGCACGCGGCTCGCCAAACTCTTATCTTGGGCCGCGTGAGAGTGAATCCATCCGCCTCAACACCGCAGATGCGGCGGAACCAAAAAGAAAGCAGCCCCGATCGCTGCTCAGCGTCGGGGCTGCCCGGAATCAAAACCCGTTCACAGTTTAATACTCGCCAACCGTTAGGCCGTCATTCTTGTGGTGCAAACGCTGGTGGATGCCCATCAGAGTGCCGAGCTGATTCTTGTCCATGAAGTAGCCGGCACCATCGGCGCAGCCGTTGGGTACCGCGCTCCAATAACAGCCCAGATCGGGACCGTAGGTTGCGGGGACACCAATTTTGGAACCAATGTGATCGATGTTCTCGGAGACAAAACGAACCGAACCATCGGCCATCAAGTATGTGGCACCACCGGTGTGTTCGCTTCCAAATCTCACGTTGGGATGCAACATCCCGGCAACGAACTTGTTTGTGATTGGATACAGGCCCCAGTGAAGATGCCAGTCTTGGCAGCAAGCGGTGTCGTTACCGGGAACTACGGTCGTGAATGTGCTGTGCTGCACCCCCAACCACAAGCCACCCGTCCAGACGCGATACGTTTGCTCGCCGACAGCGATCACATTCGACGTACCATCCGAAATCGTGGCGATCGAAGACAGCGGCCCCGGATCAATCGTGAAGAACCCACCCGACAGGTTCCCATTGGTGCTGTCGCTCCACGAATTGTATGCCCCAGACGTGCCAAAGTAGCTCGTGGCGGCGGAGTTCGTTTGGGTATTGGCACCGCGGAGTTTCGGCCGCAAGGAATCAGACGGACACAGGATTCCGGGGATCGACCGGCCAGTGATTAGAGCCAAATTCGGGGCTTGAGCGATTCCAACGGTGAAATCCAACTTGGAGAACAACGCGGCCTGATCCATATAGGGTAGCAGCATTGCACCCCAAGAGAATGCATTGCCAAATTCCAAATTCGTCGCGGCGACGTAACCACGAATTTGCCCCGGTGGGAAGCAAGTGTAGGTGTCGTGGTAGTTGTGCAGTGCCAGACCAATCTGCTTGAGATTGTTCTTGCACTGAGTTTTGCGAGCCGCTTCTCGCGCCTGCTGGACGGCAGGGAGCAGCAACGCAATGAGGACGGCGATGATCGCAATCACCACCAGCAGCTCGATCAGGGTGAAGCCACGATGGCTCGACTTGGAACGTTTCATCATTCAGACCTCCGTAAAACGAAAACAACCACGCGGAAGAAAATCCGTCCGCGAAAACGGACATGTGACATGAATCCAATGAGAACCGAATCACCCGAATGCCACCCATAGGCAGTACTCTGGATTATTTGAAGGTTTATTTTTTGTTGTCGTTCATGGTGCCGTCCGCATTCGCCGTTGGCATGGAGGTTGTCGAAGCCGCCGCATCCTTTCCGGGATCCGGCAACACCTTCGCGGCAGTCGGCGCGCCTCCACAACCGGAGACCAACAGCGACGAAATACTCAGAACAAAGCAGAGTCGGAATTGCTTGGAGATGATGGTCATACAAACTGTCCTCGTGCGAAGTAGATAAAGACAAGCGTCGTGCCAAGAGACAAATGTCGATCGAATCGCCGGAACGGCTCGACATCGGATCGGAGCATTTCTATCGACGTGTCGTCTGGGATGTCAATTGGATGGCGACGTTCTTTACTTTCATTTCATGTTTACCGGCACGACGAGCTTGCGGAGATGAGCCATTCCCAAGGAGACAGAGGACCATGAGAGCCTCATTCCTGTACTTGCAATGCCAGTCGCTTGGCCGCTCCGCCGCTGAAACGCCAGAACAGACCGAGGTAGACGACGTACTCGCAGATAGTGGACGTGATGAGACCACCGAGGATAACCGTTGCAACGGGGTACAGAATCTCTTTCTCGTGCTGTTGACCGTCTAGGGCGAGCGGGACGAGACCGATCCCCGCCGTCAGGGTCGTCATCAGGACCGGGGCGAGGCGTTCGAGGCTGTGGCGCAAGAACATGGCTTCGGTGAACGGCTCGCGGTCCTGTTTTCAACAGATTTCATCGGATGCAGCTCGTGGGCAGGAGCGGCATTCATGAGGAACGAGGTCCGAACACGAGCCATGAACCGATGGTCAGGGAGGCCGCCACCCCCCCCATCGCCATCGCGGACCAGAAGTTCAAGCCCATTCGATCGGCGAACGCCAGCGGCACAAAGAATGGCAATCCGAGCGGAACCAAAATCAGCGTCTCCCGTGCGAGCCGTGAGGCTGCTGGAAGATCGTGATGCTGTTGCCAGCTCATCACGAAAGCGATGATACTGACGATGGGCAGCGTCAGTAGTAATGCCCCCAAGCGTGGGTAGCGTTGGGAAAGCTCGGCGACGGTCACGATGAGCGCCGCCGAGATGGTTGTCTTGACGATTGTCCACCACATGGCGTTTGCCTTTGAAACAGCCCGCGAAATCCGATCGATAGCGTTCACTTCTTTTCGGGTTCGGCGTGCGGCTCTTCCTTGAAATCTCCGGCGTAGGGCGTGCCATCGACTTCGCCGCTGATCGTACCGGAGAACTCTTGGACCTTGCCGAGACTTTCGTGCTTGCCGACGAACCGTGAGGCGGTTCCTTCCGGCTCGCCGTCGAGTGGCATCGCGACCAGATCGACTTGGAACGACGGTTCCTTGATGTTCAGCAGGAGCTTGCCGTCGGTGGCCTTGACCGGCAAGGCGGACTTTTCGTCGCTGCCCAGCACGTAAACGGTGGCCTCTTGCTTGTCATGGTCCACGGTGAACTCGACGTGGAATTTGCCGCCGCCCCAATCGGCGACTGCCCCTTCATGCGGGCCAGATCCGTGAGCGGCGTGTCCGTGGCCGTGATCGTCTTTGGCCGGCGCGGTCGATGCAACGGGGGGCTTCGGAGAGGCCGGAGCGGGGGCCTTCGCGCTGTCGCAGCCGAGGGCGAACGTCAGCGTGAGCAGCAGGCCGGAACACAATGAGAAGCGAGTCATAGCGAGGTTTCCTTCCGAGAACAAAGTTGCGTGAGTCTGTGTGATCTGACCGGCGCGCCGCACGCACAAAGCGAGGTCAGTGGTGTTTTCATCCGAGAAGGCTGTCGCTTTCTGATTGTGCTTGATGCACGAGCGCGTCGGCGTCTTTGCCGCTGAACTTCCAGAACAGGCCGGGGTGGATCAGGAACTCGCAGAATGTCGAGGTGACGAGTCCGCCGAGGATCACGGTGGCGACGGGATAGAGAATTTCGCGGCCCGGCTCTTGGCCACCGAGGACGAGAGGCACGAGGCCAATGCCAGCCGTGAGGGCGGTCATCAAGACGGGGGCGAGTCGTTCGAGACTGCCGCGCACGACCATTTCTTGCGTGAAGGCTTCGCCCTCTTCCTGCATCAAATGGAAGTAGTGCGTGACGAGCAGGATGCCGTTGCGAACCGCGATGCCGCCCAGCGAGATGAAGCCGACGAGGCTGGCGACGGTGAGTGATTGTTGCGTGATGACCAGCGCGAAGACGCCGCCGATGAACGCGGTCGGCAGGGCGTTGAGAATTTGCAGGACGATTCGCACCGACGGGTACAGCAGCATCAGCACGACGAACATGCCGACGACCGAGACTCCTGCAAGCATGATGATGAGTGTCGTCGCACGCTGCTGGCTCTCGAACTGCCCGCCGTATTCGATGAAGTAGCCTTCGGGGAGCGTGATCTGGCTCGACACGCGCTGTTGGATTTCGGCGACGGCGCTGGCGAGATCGCGGTCCTGCGTGTTGCAACGGATGACGATGCGGCGGCGAGCGTTCTCGCGGTTGATCGAGTTTGGGCCAGCCCCTTCACCCACATCGGCCAGTTCTCGCAGTTCGATCTGGCCGCGATTGTTAGGCAGGTCGATGCGCAACCGGCCGAGGTTGGCGTAGTCGGTGCGATAGCTCTCCTCAAGTCTGACCAACAGATCGAACCGCCGCTGTCCTTCCAGCACTTGCGAGATGACTTCACCCTGCAACGCGGTTTGCAGAATCTGTGCGACATAGTTGCGCGTCAGTCCGTGAAAGGCGAGGTCATCCGGCCGCAGTTTGATGTGGAGTTCCTCGGTCTGACGGATGGCTTCGACGACGGGAGGCGTCACGCCGGGAACGCTTTGTACAGTCGCTTTCACTCGCTCGGACAACTGCTGTAACGTGTCGAGGTCATCGCCGACGATCTTGATCGCGATCTGAGCGTACACGCCCGAGACCATGTGGCTGATGAGATGCGCGAGCGGCTGCTCGACTTCGATATCCACGCCGGGCGATTCCTCGCGCAGGTCGGTGAGGATTTCCTTGAGGATCTCTTCGCGGTGACGGCCGCTCTCAGGGTTCATGCTCAGGATGTACTCACTCGCGCTGACGGGCATCGCGTGCTCATCCATCTCAGCCCGGCCGGTGCGGCGGACGAAGTGAATGATCTCCCCCTTCGGATTCTTCTCCGACGTTTGCATCGCACGGAACTTGGCGTCGATGGTCTCGGACGTTTTATTGGAGGCTTGCAGCGACGAACCGGGCGGCAGCGTGACGTTGACCTGCACGCTCCCTTCGTCGAACTGGGGCAGGAAGTTTCTCCCGAGATGAGCCATCTCCCACGCAGCGTATCCGACCAGCGACCATGTCAGCACGAGCAGCCAGCCGGGGCGAGCCATGCTCAGGCGGATCAAGTGGCTGGCCACCCATTTCAAGAACCGCAGCAACAGCCCGTCATGTTCCGCGTGAGTCGCTGGTGACTGCGGCAGCAGGTAGTACGACAACACGGGCGTCACCGTCAGCGACACGATCAGCGACGCGAGAATCGACACGATGTAGGCCACGCCCAGCGGCGCAAACAAACGGCCTTCAACGCCCGACAGCGCGAACAACGGGAGGAACACGAGAATCACCACTGCAGTGCCGAAGACGATCGCGCTGCGAATCTCTTTGCTCGCGTCATAGACGACTTGGAGGTTGCGATTTTTGATTTTCGACCTTTGATTTTCGATTGAAAGCGCAGAAGGGGCGGCACCGTTCGCCGCGCCTTCTTTGTCTTCCAATCGAAAATCCTCAATCGAAAATCGAAAATTAGCCTCCTTGAGGCGTCTGAAGATGTTCTCGACATCGACGATCGCATCGTCCACCAACTCGCCCATCGCCACGGCAATGCCGCCGAGCGTCATGACGTTGATGGAGAGATGCGTGCCAGTCAGATAGCCGATCAGGCGGAACACGAGCGTCGTGATGACGAGCGACAGCGGGATGGCCGTCAGCGTGATGAACGTCGTGCGGAAGTTGAGCAGGAACAAAAACAGGATGATGAGAACGAGGAACGCCCCGATCACGAGCGCCTCGCCGACGTTGAATATCCCTCGGTCAATGAAGTTCTTCAGTCGGAACAGTTCCGAGTTGATGACGATGTCCGCCGTCAGCGACGCTTCCGATTCCTTGAGCGCCTCGTCAATCCGATCCGTCAGTGAGCGTGTATCGACGTGCGGCTGCTTGACGATGGTGAAGACGACGCCCGGTCGCCCGTTGACGCTGCCATCGCCCCGTTTGGACTGCGCCCCTTCGACGACCTGCGCGACTTGGCTCAACAACACGGATCGGTCTTGATGGACCTTGATCGGAATCTTGCGGAGGTCATCCAAGACCAGACGCGACTCCGGCCCGAGTCGCCCGAGGATGCGAATCGGCCGCTCGGTCTCACCCGTCACGGCGAAGCCGCCGCTCGTGTTGATGTTGCTCTCTTTCAAAGCCTGCTCGACCTCTTGCAAGGTCACGTCGTATTCGAGCAGTGCGGCCGGATCGAGGAGTACTTGATACTGCTTGCGGTCGCCTCCTTGCAGAAACACTTCCGCGACGCCGGTCACTTTCAACAACCTCGGTCGGATGACCCAGTCGCCCATCGTTCGCAGCGACATCTGCTGCTCGGTGGCCGAGGGGAATCGCACACTGTGAGATTGGCCAGCGATCGTCAGCATCGCACGGTGATCGTGTTCGTCGCAGTGACCGACATCGCCCGAGGACTCACAGGGAGGCGCGGCCTCCCACGCGAACTTCTCGATCGTCACCGCTTCCCACGAGTCCGGCCGATGGCGATCCGTCGGTCGCCAGCACAGAACTCGTGGCGACTCCTGTTCGACCAGCACCAACTCGGCCAGCAACCCGGTTCGACCAAGGGGTGCCAACTCGCCGCCAGTTGGTCCACTTTGTCGGTAGATGCCCGCAATGACGATCTGCCCCATGATGGACGCGGGCGGGGTCATCTGTGGGCGAATCCCGTCCGGCAACACACCGGTTAACGTGGCGAGCCGCTCCTGCACCGTCTGCCGCGCGGCGCGAATCTCGGTGTCCCAGTTGAACTCGATGTAGACGACGTTCAATCCCGCCGTCGTCTGGCTCCGCACCGCCTGCACGCCGCTGGCTCCGAGCAGCGCGACCTCAATGGGTTGAGTAATCATCGTCTCGACCTCTTCGGTCGCGAGTCCGGGGCACTCGGTGATGATGATGACGCGCGGCCGGTCCAAGTCGGGGAACACGTCGATCGGCAGTGTCGTCGCCAGATACGAGCCGTAGACCAGCAGGGCCAGACTCACGACGACGACGAGCATGCGGTAGCGAAGAGCAAAACGAATCACCGCGTTGAGCATGTTGGACTTTCTCAGTGAGCTGCGTGGACGGTGCCGTCGGCGTGAACGTGGACATCGGCGCGAACGCCACTGGCGGCTTGTGCCTTGAGGACGCGATTCAGTGATGCCGCCGAACTCTGGGCGAGATACACACCCGGCGTGAGGCTCTTGTCGTTGGCCAGCACGACGTGCAAGCGATCCTCGTGCAGCACATGCACGGCGAGGCGATTGAAGAGATCTCCGTTCTGGCGGAAGACGTAAGCTTCGGGGCCTTCTCGAACCACAGCGGCCGACGGCAGCACGATCACATTTTTCAGTTCCTCAACCGGAACGTGCAGCCGGACGCGCTGGCCCGGTCGGAATCGCCAGACCACGAACGTCTCTCCTTCTTTCTCGTAACCGCGTGACTGATTGGTGAGCGGAACAAAAAAGTCGAACGTCCGGCTAGTGGTGTCGATGGAATTCGCGAGATGCCGAATCTGAAACGACTGATCAAGCACGGGCCAACTGGCGCTGTCGTCCTCGGCGAACTCGACATGGATCGGCCAACCGTTCTGAGCCGCCTTCTCCAACGCGGGAGCTTCGTTCTTGAAGGCGTGTCCCTCGATGTAGAGCGAATGGTGATTGGCCAACACGGACAGCAGTTGCCCCGCCTGCACTTGATGCCCGAGTTCGGCCTTCAACTCTTGGACCTCATAGGCAACGCGCTCGGTGCGGTTGTCGATCAGTTGCGTTTCGGGTTGCGGATTGGATTCGCGGGGCTGTGCCGCGACACGGTGTTCAACCGCGATCGGTGGCGGCGCGACGACCTCGATCGTCGAGACAAACTTCCCTTCCGTGATGGCATCGATTTGCTCGGGATTCAGGCCGCGCGTAAGCAAGTCTTGTCGATAGGCCTGAATCGCGGCGGCCTGCCGACGTAACTGGCTATCGAGGTCGATGAGCTTCGATCCCAAAATCGTGCCGTCCTTGGCGAGGTCTTCCAATCGCTTCCGTTGTTCCTTCACCAGCTCCGTTTCGCGCGTCGCTTTGAACAGCTCCGACTGCGTGTTTTGAAGGTACTCGCTGAAGAGCCGCAGCGTGAACAAGCGGTCGCCCGGCTTCACCGTGTCACCGGGAAAAGCATGGACCTCCACGACCGCGCCCACCGCCGGAGCCGTTACGCCTCGGTCGGAGCGACCGGGCCGATCCACGATCGCACCGGGGACTTGAATCGTGCGCCAGTACGTTTGCGGCTTCACCGGCTTCGCGACCAAGCCCAGATTCTTGCGCGCCTGCGGACTGAGCTTGAGGACCGTCGCCTCTGACATTGGCGCAGGAGCGGACTCCGCCGCGTGTACCGATGACGAGTGAGAAGCGATCACATCTCGCCAGCGATCGCGCGTGACAAACGCGACGATGCCGAGGCTGGCCACAACGGCGATGCCGCCCAACAATCGAAATGCTCGTGGAATTCGCATCATGTCACCTCTGTAGGAAGCACCATTCGAGATTCATTCAAACCCCGCCGCGAGGCGGAGGCCGCAAGGCAGTCACATCTGGACGGACGCCGACCACTCCTGCGTACACCCCCGCCCCGCGAACGAGGCGTTTCTCTCAACCGCATGTCACAAGATCATCGCATGGGCGTTGAGGACTTAGCCGAAGTTGCACCTTTGTTCCTCTGTTCGGCGGGCCGTCGTTCGTGGGTCGCCTCGCGTTTGGAACGACGGCCTTTCTTCAATGGAATCCCAAACTCCTGAGCAATCCTCAATAGCGTGTGGTGACACACCGGTTCCGGCGCGTGAGCGATCGCTCCCCGCGCGCCGTACTGGCGGATCAGTTCCGCCAGCATGGCACGTTGGACGCCTTTGAACTTCACCCTGTGGTCAGAAGAATTCATGGCGGTCATGACAGTCTCCATTTTTAACTTCTTTCACGCGACTCGCGCCACGGAAACGCCTGATACCGTGCCGAGCTTGCCGTCACACAGACGCAGCGACCGCTGAGCCTGTTGTGCCGCGACCGGGTCGTGTGTGACCACCACGATGGTGCGGCCTTCGCGATGGCAGTCGGCGAGCGCGGACAGCACGAGCGACCGGCTGTCCGGATCGAGATTGCCGGTCGGCTCGTCGGCCAGAATCACTTGCGGGTTGTTGACCAGCGTGCGCGCCAACGCGACGCGCTGTTGCTGGCCGATGCTCAGTTCGGTCGGCTTGTGATGCAGCCGCGAGCCGAGACCAAACCGCTCCAGCATCGCCGTCGCTCGGTCACGTTGCTCCGACGCCGACAGCGCCGCGAGGCACAACGGCACCTGCACGTTCTCCAGCGCGGTCAGGTACGGCACGAGGTTGAACGTCTGAAAGACGAACCCCATCAGTTCGCGCCGCAGCCTCGCCCGCTCGGCAATCGGTTGGTCGTAGAGCGAGTACTCGCCCAGCCACACTCGACCTCGCGTGGGTGAGAGCATTCCGCCGAGCAGCGACAGCAGCGTCGTCTTGCCGCTGCCGCTGGGGCCGACGATGGCCACGTATTCCCCCGTCGCGACTTCGAGTTCGTCGCACTGAAACGCCGTGACGGTCTCGGCCCGCCGCGTGTACGTCTTCGTCACATCTTGCAATCGAAACATGCTTCAAACCTCCTGAAAACAAACGCACGGGTCGAGCCGAGCCGCGCGTCGAGCTGGCCAGTACGCGGCGATGAGCGCCAGTACCGAAGCCCCACCGACCGCCAACATGCTCACACCCGGCAGGGGTTGAATGGAGACTCCGGCCCATTGCGGTCCCAGCCACAGGGCCAAGCCCACGCCGAGCAGACATCCGGCCACGCCGCCGGTGACACCCAGCCAGAGTGCCTTGAGCAGAAACAATCGCGAGACGAAACCGGGCGTCGCACCGAGCGCCATCAACGTGCCGATCTCGCGCCGGCGTTCGCGCACGTTGGCCGAGATCGCTCCCGCCAGGCTCGCACCGCCGACCAAGACCAGCACTACAAGAACAAACAACGACGTGTTCGCCATCAGTCGATTCACGCCCACCTGCGTCTGCACAACCTGCGAGATCGTGACCACCTTCGCGTTGGGCAGCAGCTTGCTGAGTTGCGGCACGAGATCGCCCGCCGCGTCCTCGCAACACCCCATGACTTCAATCGCACTCACGACTTCACCCGCACCGGTCATCCGTTGCACGGCATGCAAATGGGCGAAGACTCGGCCGTCATCGACCGTTCCCGTGCGAGGCAAGATAACCAGCACGTCGAACTTTTCTCCGAGCAAGTCGATTGTCTCTCCAGCCTTCAATCCACTCCGTTCGGCGATGTCTGCTCCGATCACCACTTCGTGCTTGCGCAGTTGCTCGATCGTGCGATTCGCGGCAAGGGCCTCGGGTGCGGAGTCGGCCGCCGACGGGGCGACATGGGCCTTCTTGCAGCCGTCGTGTTTCTTCGGGCTGAACATCGACACCGTCTGCCATGCCGCCTTCGTTTGAAACTCGCTTTGCGGCAGGATGCCGGTCAGCGTGACATCTAGGTCTCCCACCTTGGCCGGAACACTCAGCTTCGGCGACAACTTTTCGACGCCGGTCAGTCCCGCCAAGAACACTTCCGAAACGTGTTCCTCGGGCAGCGTTCGGCCGTTCTGATCGGCGGCATAGTAGTCTTGCAGCGAAGCGTCCTTCGGCAGGATCAAGATGTTGGCTCCCAGCGTGGAGAGTTGCCGCGAGACCTCCTGTTCCGAATGCACGGTGACGTGCCGGATGAAGACGAGCGACGCGACCCCCAACAGGATCGCCAGGCCGCTGGTGAGCATCGCCGACGGACGCTCACGCAATTCCTTCCAGACGAGTGATTGCAATCGCATCGCTAGTTCCTCCGTGTTTTGCTGGGTTGCGTGGTCTGCGGCGCGGCACCGTGGTTGTGCTTGCAGTTCGGGTCGTCGCAGCACTGCCCCGCCTTGTGCAACGCGGCGGCGACTTGTTCCTTCGTCGCGAAGCTGTCGTACTTGCCGATCAGCACCCCCGGAGGTGCGAGCAGCACGGCCGTGACGCCCCTGATCTGCTTCGCGTCGATCTGCATTTGGCTCAGAAACTTGGTTTCCTCGGGGTCGTTGAGCTGCATGGAGACCAGCACGATCCGGTCCTTGAACTCGGGATCAGCCTGCATGTTCTTGACGGCAGCGGGCATGAGCGGCTTCTCGGTCGTCTGCACGCAAACGAAGACCAGCTTCTGTTCTTGAAGCGACTTCATGCAGCGAGTCATCGTCGGCGTGACGATGGCCGCATCGAGACTCTCGTCCGTCAGCAGCTTTGAAAAGACGCCCGTGATCGCCCCGTTGTGTGCGACCACCATCGTCATCGGCATCGGAGCGCGAGCCACGTCGAACCGCTCGACCAGCGCCTTCTCGGCAGGATCAGCGACGTGGACGAACGTGACCTCCGTCTTGTTCTTCCGTTTGGCCACGCCCTCTTTGGCGACTTGAACCATTGTGCGCACGGACGAGTTATCTTCCTTGTAGAAGACGATCAGCGTGAACTTGCCTTCCTCGGCCGACTGGTCGAGAACTTGTTGCGCCTTGCTGGCCGGTGCCGTACCGGTCGGCGCTGTCGTCACCGTGATGGGCCGCTGCTGTGCATCCAACGAGGCAACAGCAATCACCGTCGCCAGCATTCCGCAGGCTGCGGAGAGAAGCATTCGTTTCATGTCGATTCCTTTCCAAAGAGAGATTCCATTCGGACAGACTTGTAATGCAGAATTGGTTGAAACCCCGCCGCGAGGCGGAGGCCGCAAGGTGGTCACATCTGGACGGACGACGCCTGCGTTCACCCCCGCCCCGCGAACGAGGCGTTTCTCTCAGCCGCATGACACAAGGTCATGGTTTCGGCTTCGTATCCTTGACCGGAGTTGCAACCTTGGTCCTCTGTTCGGCCAAACGACGCTCGCGTGCGGCCTCACGTTCGGCGTCGATCTTTTCGTTGCGGGCCTTCGATGCCTTTTGGTGAATCTCAAACAGTCGTCGGTGTTCGGCGGCGATGGCAGCCACGCGTTGAGCCGCTGCCTTTTGATCGGCCTCGTACTGCTGGGCCTGTTGCTGGCGAAGCTGCTGCATGGCCTTCTGCTGGCTTCGATTGCTGCGTGAGGCGGCTGGAACATCGACGGTGAGGAACAACACCGCAGCCGTGAACAGCCCCGCTGTCATCCAGAATTGACAAGTCATCATTAGAAACCTCGATCCTGCATGGCAGGAGTGAAAGAAACAGGAAACCCACCCGGCGGCAACGTCTGGACGGACTTCATCCGCCGAGTGGGCCTGCTCCGGTTTGCACCGGAAACAGTTCGGTCATTTCTTGGGCTTGGCCTCGTCTTTGTGGTCGTGGTCTTTGTGGTCGAGTTCAATCTTCGCCGAGAACGGCTTGCCATCAATCTTGAGCATCAGTCGGGGATCGCTTCCCTTGTGATGCAGGTCATCAACGAACTCTTCGTCCGTCAGCGTGAACATCGACGACATCCCCGCCGAATCCGTTTTCTGGGGCTTGGCCTTCAACTTAAACGACTCCAACTTGCCGTCGTGCTTCAACGTGACCGTGATCTCTTTCGCCGGGATCGCGACGTAGTTCTTGACGGCTCCATCCATCAGGTAGATCGACACCGTGTGCTTCTTCTCATCCAGCACGAACTCGGCGTGATATTCCTCCTCACCCAACTCGATCAGCGCCCCCTTGTGCGGTCCCACTTCGGCGTGTTCGTGGGCGTCGGCCTTCGCGGCGGGCTTGGTCGCTGGCGGCGCACCGAACGCTTGAACAGCCATCGACGCGGCGCAGAGCGCGGCAAACAACAGGGCATCCAACTTTTGAACGGAATGAATAAACATGGCTCTTCCTTGTGTCCGCAGATCGGACCAAGGCGACGTGACGCGGGTCTTCATCACAAGACGAAGACGGTTTCAACGCAGTCACAGACAGTCGCCGCAGTCCAAATGAACAAGTGACCTCTCACCGTCATTGCGGGAGGACACGTCAGAGAGATTCACAGCGCAGGCCGACATCGTGGTCGGTCAACAAGGCGCGTGAGGGAGCGGTCGCTTAGATGCGATAGACGCAGAGCGTCGATCGCTGCGGACACGAAGAGAGGGGCGGACCAGAGTCAACGCCGTGGCGACTTGCCGTCGCCAATGAGGTCATCCAGACCCGAACCGAGACATCCCACGATCCGAAGCCGAAATCGTGGTGCATGACCGACAATGGCAACTCGGCTCGCGGAGCCGACACGAAAAAGACATGCGTCCCGATGCAGTAGTGATGCGGGTGCGAGTGGCCGCAGGGACAGCCCTCGTGGTCGGAATGGTCCGTGTCGGACCGCGGCAAAGGCTCGTGATCGCACTCGTGGGAATCGTGCCCGTCGTGATTGTGCTCAAGCGCACAAACAGGTTCGGTGAGTGAATGATCGTGATCACACGAGTGCGACGCCGCTCCGGTGCAACAGCACACGAAGTGCTGAGCAACGAATGCGACGAGCATCACTAATGAGACCAAACGATTCACAATTCATTCCTAACAAGGGGCGGCGGGATTATGGGTGCTGGCTGAGTTCTGTCAACAGCGGACTTGGCTTCGCTCGACACAGCACGCAGCATCCATACCAATCGGATGTAGCAGACTGCCGCCATGAATGCACTTCGGCAATCGTCCCGCATCAGTAATGTCTGCCTGTCATACCGACTTCTTGGCGTTGTCGTTCAGACAACACCGGCCATGCGTGCAACATCAGAGCTGCGGCAACGCCACTCTCACGGGAACGCTTCGATCTGTGCGAGGCTGGCGAGGTCAGCGGCAGCGACCCAGCGCGCTTCGAGGGCGTCGATGTAACCGAGGTTGGCATCGACCAACGCGCGTTGCGTTTGGAGCAGCCTCAAGAAATCGAACTGACCCTGCGCGAACCCTTCCTGCATGATCTTCACTCCCTCGCGCGCTTTGGGAACGATCCGGTCGGAGTACCGTCGGGCCTGTTGATCGGCGATGCGATAGCGTCCCGTGGCTTCGGCCATTTGCTTGGCGATCTGGTTCTGGACCTGCTCGACCGTCGCTTGGGCCTTGCCAACTTGAGCATTCGCCGATGTGATGTTCCCTTCGTTCTTGTTCCAGAACGGCAGCGGGACCGACGCCTGCAACATCGCCATGTTGTGGAGCGACTGCACTTGATACTGATAGCCGCCCGAGACGGTCACGTTCGGGAATGGCTGGACGATGGCCCGTTGCAACAAGAAGCGGTTCCGTTCGACTTCCTGTTCCGCGAACTGCACGTCGGCGTTGTACGGGACGAAGCCGTCGAGCAGCACTTGCGTCGCCACGCTGTCGAGCGACTCGGTCAAGTCGCCTTGGATGCGGCTCAGTTGCAGATCGCGCAGCCCCAAGATCGCGACCAATTGTCGTGCGGCCGCACGCCATTTGGCCTCGGCATTTTCGAGAGCCACCTCGGCCTTCTCGACTTCGATCTCAAACAGCAGCGTGTCGCTGCGAGTCCCCTCGCCCGCCGCTTGCAAGCGTGAGGCGGCTTGCTGCGACTTGCTTGCGATCTCAACGAGTCGCGTGAGGACTTCCATGCGCCGCTGAGCCGCCAGCGTCACGAAGTAGCCTTGTCGCACTGCCGTTAGCAACTCGAAGCGCGTCCGCACGAACCGGAACTCGGCCTGCACGACCTCACGACACGCGGCCGCTTGATCGAGCTTCAGCTTCTGCTTGGTCACGATCTCTTGGCTGAGTCCCGCGAAGTATTGGCTCTCGCGCCCCGCCATTTGTGTCGCACCACTGGACGCGACCGGGTTGGGATAGAGTCCCGCTTGATGGGCCTTCCCGCGCATCGACTCGACTTCCGCCGCCGCCTGCCTTAGCGCGGGACTGCTTGCCTCAGCCAACGCGACGAGTTCTTCGAGCGTCGTGCCTTGAATGACATCGTCTGCCACGACGGTCGGCGTGGGAGGCAGCTCGGCGGCGAGCGTGAACGGGAATGCAGACCACTGCGTACAGAGCGATCCCGCGATCGCCCCCAGTCCGTGGACGAACGTCCTTCGTTTCATCATGTCCCCCCTTCCGTGGTGGGAGTTGCCAGATCGGCAACGAGTGCCGCTGACAGTTTTTCCGTCAGTCCGTCCAACTGGTCTTTTCGACCAGTCCGACACAACGCACACAACCAGACATGCCTCGCCCGTCGTTCGCGGCAGGACCGTCACAGGTTGCCAATCGGCAAGCGTGAGCGATGCCGAAGTCCGGCTTCTACCTCGCGCGGCCGAAATGCACACAGTCGTTTAACAGCCTGTTGAAAAAGAATTGTTGGGAGGGCGAGGCTCCCGCCGAGCCGCAAGAAACAAGTGATATTCCACACACATCCGGCTCGGCAGGAGCC
>JAYTQJ010000354.1:0-1847 GCA_043746775.1 Schlesneria sp. | reverse complement strand
CCTACACCGGCGGCTAGCGCCGTGCCGCTCAGTCGGACATCCAACACAAATGGCGAAGAGCCCGTTTCTCCAAATGTCCTTGAAACGAAGGCACGCCGCCCAAGAATCAGTAATCGCCTTGGTGTTGTCCCGCCGACAAAGCTAACATGTGACCCTTGGCCGGACAGCGGCCGAACGGACGCTCCGGCGTGAGCCAGAGTTTGGTGGGAAACGGAATCTTGTGAGGCTTCCTCGTGCTTGATCTGCTTACCAATCAGCACCGTCTGTGTGACGGCATCACACGGCGGAACATGCTGCGAGTCGGGGCGCTCGGTGTGGGCGGGATCACTCTGGCGGACCTGTTTCGGATGCAGGCACGCGCGGGAGAAGCGGCCGAATACCGGACGAGGCCGTCGAAGAAGTCTGTGATTCTCCTCTGGCAGAACGGCGGGCCGTCGCATCTGGAGACGTATGACCTCAAGCCCAACGCGGTGCGGGAGATTCGCGGGCCGTTCTCGCCGATCAAGACCAACGTGCCGGGGATGGAGCTTTGCGAACTGCTACCGATGCACGCCAAGATCGCCGACAAGTTCACGCTAATCAGATCGTGTTCGCACAACTATGCCGGTCACAACGACGGCATCCCCGTCATGATGAGCGGCTATCCGAACTGGGACGAATCCAAGAACGAGTCGGTCCACCCCGAGATCGGGGCGGTGGTCAGCCGCGTCTTCGGCCAGTGCTCGGGCGGGATGCCGGTCGCCTGCGGGATGGGGGCGACTCATTACAGCTATGTGCCGACGACCGCGACCGGGTACTGGGGCAACATGTACCGCCCGCCGACTGTCAGTGAGAAGGGTCTCCAAAACGCCACGGCGACGGTCGATGGCCGCCGTCTTGAAAACCGCCAGTCGCTGCTCGGCCAGATCGACCGTCTGCGGGCGGACCTCGACGCGGGGGCGATGAACTCGTTCGATGCCTTCAACCGTCAGGCGTTTGAGATCATCGGTGGCGACCGGGCACGAGTCGCCTTCGATCTCTCGAAAGAAGATCCGAAGACCCGCGCGAGATACGGCGAGGGCTGGGCGCAACAGGCGTTGCTCGCGCGGCGACTCGTCGAGGCGGGAGTCAGCTTTGTCACCGTCGGCGTGCCGGGTGGCAAGGAGATCTACAACTGGGACGATCACGCCGTGAACGGCGACCTACCGACCGCCATGCGCGAACGACTGCCGGGGCTCGACCAGGCCGTGACCGCGCTGATCGAAGACATCTATCAACGGGGCCTTGATGAGGAAGTCCTCGTCATCGTCACGGGTGAGTTCGGCCGCACGCCGCGCGGCAACGAACAAAAAGGAAGCAGCACCGGCAAACTGAACTGGGGCCGCGACCATTGGCCTCACGCCATGTCGATCCTTGTCTCGGGCGGAGGCAAGCGGATGGGGCAGGTCATCGGCGCGACGAACTCAATGGGCGAGCACCCGATCCAACGCGAACTGACTCCGCAAAACTTCCGCTCGATGATCTTCCATCACCTGGGGATCGACTACCGCCAGACGTTCAACGACGCAGCGGGTCGCCCGATCCACATCTCGTACGGCGATCACATTCCCGAACTCAGTTGAGGAACTCCGATTGGACGCTCTCAATTCCAGAAGGATTCAGGTGAGCCGGGCGGCGTCAGCCCCATGGCACTCACTTTGAGCGAAGTTAAAATTGACGATCAATGCGACGTAGCTGAATTCGTGAGAATTCAGCCGGCTTTGACGATCCTCTGAAGTCTTACGACTTCAGCTACACCCCAATGGCACTCACTTTGTGATTCGGTGAGCGGCAAGGCGCTAGCCGCCGGTTCTTTTCCAGCTCAGAAA
>JAYTQJ010000353.1:0-4124 GCA_043746775.1 Schlesneria sp. | reverse complement strand
ACGCCCCGTCCGTCCGGTTGTTGTCTGCCATGACAGTTCGGACGGACGGGGCGTCCATCCTACGGGGCGATCAAATTGTACTGGCCTCGCTAGCGTCGTCCCGCCTTGTGCATCCGGCGAGAGAGGAACTCGTGCAGCGCGACTTCCAGCGGCTGGTCGGTTCTGAGCAGTACATAGTCCATGTGCAGGTCGCGCGCACCGCCGCGAACGGCCTTTAGAAAACCATCGAACTCGTGCTGATAGGCGGCTTTCAAACTTCGAGGCTCGGTGATCTGGTCGCCCAGTCCCTCCAGCCCTTTGAACAGCGTGGGGTCGCTGAACGGGAAGTCCTGTTCGGCCGGGTCGATCACATGCAGCAAGACGACATCGTGGCGGCGGTGTCGAAAGTGTTTGAGGCCCAGCAGCAGTGATTCGGGATCGTCGAACAGGTCGCTCAGGATGACAACCAAGCCACGTCGTTTGAGTCGCTCGGCCAAGTCATGCAGGATCGGACCGAGTGCCGTTTCACCACCCGCTGGGTTCCGTTCGAGCAACTCGCAAAGTTGCCTCAGATGAGCCGGCGTACTCCCCGGTCGCAGCACATGGCCGACGGACTTGTCGAACGTCGCCAAGCCGACCGCGTCCTGCTGATGGACGATCAGGTACGCCAGCGAAGCTGCCACGTATTGGGCGTACTCCAACTTCGAGAACGCTGCTTGAGGAGACCGATACGCCATCGACTCGCTCGTATCGACGAGCAACTGGCAGGTGAAGTTGGTCTCTTCGTCGTATTGCTTGAGGTAGATGCGGTCGCTCTTGCCGAAGACCTTCCAATCGACGTACCGCAGGTCGTCACCGGGGACGTACTCGCGATGCTCGGCGAACTCGACCGAGAACCCGTGGTACGGACTTTTGTGAAGTCCCGACACGTAGCCTTCGACAATCTGCTTGGCCTTCAGTTCGAGGCCCTTCAGTTTGCCGAGCGTCTCTGGATCGAGCAGTCGTTGCAGTGAGCCCATCGGAACCTCGGATCAAATGCTTGGCGGCCGTCGGCCACCGTTCAGAACGTCGATCAACTCACGCAGCCGAGCCGAGTCGCGTCGGTTGAAGTGCATCGAAAGTCGCGGCGAGTCGAGCAGGAGTTCTTCATCCAGTTCAAACGCATGAGCCTCCGCTCGTTCAATGCGACCACTCACAAGGATGTCTGAAAACTCGACGTTGAGTCGTTCGACCAACTCGTCGCTAATGGCACAGTTCAGCCGCAACACGAGCTGATCGCGGATGTACCTCATGCTGTTGTAGACCGAATAGAAATGGAGAACCTCGCTGACGGCGGCGTCCACCGAATCGGTCACAGTGAGCAGCGAGAGGTCTTGCTGGCTGAGCAGCTTCCGAGCCAGAATTTGCTCCCGCACGAAGGCGAGCCACGCGGTCCAGTACGTTCCGCCGGGCGCGTCCACGCAGATGATCGGCAGCATGTCACGTTTGCCCGTTTGCACGAGCGTCAGCACTTCAAACAGTTCGTCCTGAGTCCCGAATCCACCGGGGAACAAGACCACCGCATGAACCTCCTTCACGAACATCAACTTCCGTGTGAAGAAATAGCGGAACGTGACCAGCTTCTCGTCCTTGTTGATGATCGAATTGGCCTCCTGCTCGAACGGCAGCATGATGTTGACGCCCATCGACATCGCCTGCCCCGCGCCGACGTGAGCACCCTCCATGATGCCACCCCCCGCACCGGTGACGACCATCCAACCCTCCGCCGCCATGCGCCGACCGTACTCGACCGACGCGATGTAATCCGGGTGATCGTGCGGAGTGCGGGCTGAACCGAAGACCGTCACCTTTTTCTTCTGGCGATACGGCGTGAAGACTTTGAACGCGTAACGCAATTCCTTGAGTGCGCGGCTGAGCAGCTTGAGGTCGCCGCGCGACGCTTCATCGCGGTCGAGCTTGTCAGCGGTCTCTTTGATTTCCGCGATCAACTGCGCGCGGGCCTCCGCATCGAAGTTGCCGCTCCAAGACGAGGTGGATGTCAGCATGAGTTGGTCCCAACTGCCAAGAACTGAAGTGAACGAAGCCGAACAATCGCATCAACTATCGACGGCGTCCACTGCCTCGGCGCGGGTTTCATAGATGGCCCAGAGCGTGTCGAGAGCCGTCAGTTTTAAGAGGTCTCGCGCCACTTTGCTCGGCCCCGACAGCACCAGCTCGCCACCGCGACTCTTGACCGCCGTGTGACAACGCAGCAGCAGTGCGAGAAACGCGGACCCGAAGAACGTCACCTGACTCAGGTCAATTACGGCCATCGGTGACGCACTCGATTTGAGCGGCTCCATCACGATGTCGGCCGCTTCCTCGATCAAGTCCCACGGCATCTGCTCGACGTTCGGAGAGGGCGTGATGATGACGGTGTTCCCGTGCCACTCCAAACGAAAGTCATCCATCGGCGCGGTCATGTTCAGTTCCTTCTGAAACGGTTGTGCGAATTCGGTGATCGAAGCCTGACGCGCCAGCGAACGAGCATTGCCGAGCATCCTTCGCTGGCGCGTCAGGCCTCGATGTGTCGGCAGCACTACTGCCGCTTTCCTTATCGCCAAACGTCCGCCTCACAGCAAGTTCGGAAACGAAGGAAGCCCGACCGCGAACGATCGGGCTTCTCTGAATTGTGCCGCTACCGTGTTGATTCGATCGCTTCAACCGAAGCTGCCTGTCAACTCACACTTGTCAACTCACACTTGTCACCTCACACTTGTCACCTCACTCTGTCACCTCACCAATGACCGCCGGGGTAGTAGGCTCGGCCCATGGGATAGCCGATTCCCACCGAGCCGTAACGTACCGAACCATAACCATAGGCCGGATACGAGTAGCTCGAATACCCCGAGTAGTACGCGGGACGGGAATAGAAGCCCGTGGAATAGACTCCCGCCGAGTACGCTGGGACCGAGTAGGCCGGTCGCGCATAGATGACCGGCTGCGAGTACACGCTGGGTTGCGAATACACCGCCTGCTGTGAATACACGTCCGGTTGGCTGTAAACCACGGGCTGTGAGTAGACCACCGGCGACGGTGAGCAATTCACGCACGTTGGCACGCTGTAGTAGCTGTCATTGCGAACGACATACGGGGACACGTACCCGTATGAGTACGACGGCCGATAGTTGTACCGCACGACCGTGCGATGTGGTCGCGCATGGTAGCTGTAGTACAACGACGGACGCCCATAGTTGTATGAACCGCAGCCCCGATAGCTCACACCGCCATGCCACCGATGAAAACCGACAACGGCGGGCGCAACGGCCTGACCGATGTTGGGTTGAGCCACCAGCGGTGCGGCCTCAGCCGAACTCGTAAACACCCCGGCCGCCATCAGGCCGACCGCAACCATTCCACCAAGCACCTTTTGACTGACGTTCATGATCCTCCTCCTCAACTGGTTTTGAAGCATCCCCCCCACGACGGTCGAGCCGTCGGTCCAATTGGCTTCCTGCCGCCGGACATCGTAGCGCGAGGAAATCCGAGGGGCAAGCCGCTCACAGTTTGCGGCGATTAGAGCGATTGTTGCGACTGGGTGGGATCGGAGGCGCGGCCATCGCCTTGTTGAATCTAGGAGAAGGGACCACCAACTCGCGAAAGTCCTCGCAGCTGCGCTGGATCAAACGGAGATGAGAAACCGGGTCTTCGATCACTTGTTCGATCGCACCTTGGATTAAAGTGAGACCCGTGTAGACATCATCCAGTGAGCCAGAACCATACCGCCAGCCAGTTCTTAAATCCTTTTCAGGCGGCACCGGGACTCGCGTCCCGGTGGGGAAGCACTGATCGAGTTCCCATTGCTCTGAGGCTGCGGCGCGGATCATGCAACTCTCGGGGGGATGACCCGCACCGAGGGGCAAGCGGAAGTAGGGGTGCGTTCCGAATCCCCAGGGGAGCGGGACGGAGTCGGGGTTCTCGATCGTAATTTCCGCGAGCAGACGAGCAGTCTCGATGGAGTATTTCACGATGAGCCGGGCATCGGCGGGCCACTCCTTTCGCCGCTCGGGAGCATCCCGACTCAGCAGGAATTCGCCGGTGATACTGTGCGGTGTTGAATCGAGCACCTGCCAGGCATGATTGACGCAGAATCCGTGAATCGTCTG
>JAYTQJ010000352.1:0-4127 GCA_043746775.1 Schlesneria sp. | reverse complement strand
CAACATGACCAACGAATCGCTGCCGCAGTTGTTCGGCAAGCTGAGTCAAATCGCGATTCGCCGTCGCCAAGCGACTGCCATGCGCTATCAACAAGATGGCGGTTCCGGGATCAAGCGTGTGCGGTGACTTTGGCATTTCTGATTCCGGCGAATTGTTAGGTAGCCGAACTCGTGAGAGTTCGGGGCACTGAAGTCTTACGGCTTCAGCGACTCAAAACTTAAGGCTGACAAAGCCACATTGGCCTATTTCCCTGCTAGCTTCGCCGCGCGTTGTTGCACCTCGACTGGGATCTTTTCCAAGAGCATGTCGATGACGCGGTCGGTGTTGACTCCTTCGCTGTGGGCTTGGAACGTCGTGACGATCCGATGCCGTAGCACGGGGTGCGCGACTGCTTTGATATCTTCGGGGCTGACGTGGAAGCGGCCTTCTAAGATCGCTCGGGCCTTCGCACCGAGGATCAAGTACTGACCGGCACGCGGCCCGGCTCCCCAGGAGATGTATTTCTTGATGAAGTCGGGGGCGTCGGGTTCGTTCGGGCGAGTCGCTCGGACCAAGTCGCGGGCATAGATGAAGACATGCTCGGCGACCGGCACCTTGCGCACGACTTCTTGCAGCGCGAGGATCTGCCGCGCGTTCAATGCGGGGGTGAGCTGCGGGTTCTCGCCGCCGGTGGTTTGTTTGAGGATACGCAATTCTTCCGCCGCGTTCGGATACGACACGACGACGTTGAACATGAAGCGGTCGAGCTGTGCTTCGGGGAGCGGGTACGTCCCTTCTTGTTCGATGGGGTTCTGCGTCGCCAGCACGAAGAACGGGGCGGGCAACATGTAACTGCTGCTGCCGACGGTGACGTGCTTCTCTTGCATCGCCTCGAGCAACGCGGCTTGAGTCTTCGGCGGCGTGCGATTGATTTCATCGGCGAGCAGGATGTTGGTGAAGATCGGCCCTTGCATGAATTGGAAACTGCGCTGCCCAGTTTCCGGATCGTCGCGGAGGATGTCAGTGCCGGTGATGTCCGACGGCATCAAGTCGGGCGTGAACTGAATCCGGCGAAACGAGAGCGACAGGATGCGCGACACCGTCGTAACCAGCAGCGTCTTGGCCAGCCCCGGCACGCCGATGAGCAAGACGTGACCGCCGCTGAAGAGGGCGATCAACAATTGATCGACCACTTCCCGCTGGCCGACGATCACCTTGCCGATCTCGTCCCGCAGTTTGGAATAGGCCGTCGCGAGGCCGCGAATGGCTTGAGCCTCCTTCTCCCGCGCCGCCGCTTCGGCGTCGGCGGGCGATTCAGATTCCGGGGGCAATGCTTCAGACATGGTGTGACATCAGTAGGAGAGGTCGATCGAAATGAAACAGGACGGTTGATAATACTAGCCCGACGCGCAAGCGAGGGATATTGACCGACGCGCTTGAGAATCGAACGAGCGATCGCGAGAGTAGCCCGGCGAAGGCAAGATTGATCGTTGGTTATTGGTCGTTAGTCATTGATCATTTTTTTGCTGCCTTCGTCTTCGTAAATGACCAATGATCGATGATCAATAACCAACGACCAATTGCCCCCTCTCCCCCAGGAGCAGCATCATCAAAGGCCCCGGCTTCCGAAACGATCTCGATGTTCGTCGCGTCTGGCTTTGTCCGGTGTGTGGGCAGACGCAGCGTTTGACGCAGGATTTCACGTCCGCGCGTTGCGGCTGCGTGCGCGACGGCGTGCCGATGAAGCTGGCCGAGGAACCTCGATCACCGCGGATCGCGCTGCGAACCGATGCTCGCGCGGTCATTGATCGAATTCAGGCGGGCGAGGTGATTCCTCGACTCGTTTCTGCGCTCACACCCGGTCGCTCGAACGATGGTGAATCGGGCGGCATGGGGAATGATTTTGACGAAGAGGGAAATCGTCGCTCATCTCGCCGACCGGAGCGACAAGAATCGGAACGTCCGCCGCAGGATGAAAGCCGTCTGCCTCGCGAGGAGCAACGTGTCGCCGAGGTGGAACCAAGCCGAGAGTCAAAGCGGATCGCTGATCCCGTTGCCGACCAAACGGCTGTCGCGGAAGTTTCACGAGCGGCTTCCCCACTGCAGCCTTTAACACCGCCGATATCGGCAGAGCCGGTTTCTGCACCGGTCACAGCGCCGATCTCGCCACCAAATGCCGATGTTGATGACTTCGCTGCCGGGATCCACGACGACGAACCAGCTTCGGCGACACACTAACGCCACCGAGCTTGCCTCGGTGGTTTTTAGGCTTTTTGCACTACGCTTGTCTCACGCTCGTAGTGCAAAGGCCCGTTTCCACCGAGGCAAGCTCGTTGGGGTTTGTGCCATCCTCGCTCACGCTTCGAGTTAGTGCGGGCGAAGCTCGCCGTCATTTCTGTCTTACCGCTGAACCTGTTTGTTGAAAATTATGGCCGAAACTGAAATCGTGATTCGCGGGGCTCGCGAACATAACCTGCGGGACGTCAACCTGCGGCTGCCGAAGAACCAGCTCATCGTGATGACCGGAGTCAGCGGCTCCGGCAAGAGTTCGCTGGCGTTCGACACGCTCTACGCCGAAGGACAACGTCGATACGTCGAATCGTTGTCGTCGTATGCTCGGCAGTTCCTCGGTCAGATGCCGAAGCCGGAAGTCGATTCGATCACGGGGCTGTCGCCGTCAATCTCAATTCAGCAAAAGACCAGCGGACGCAACCCGCGTTCGACGGTCGGCACGATCACGGAGATCTTCGATTATCTCCGCGTGCTCTTCGCGCGGGTCGGGCAAGGTCACTGCACGCAATGCCGCCGACCGATCACCGCGCAGTCGTCGGAACAGATCATCGACAGCATCGCCTTGCTGGAACCGGGAACGCGGTTTCTGGTTCTGGCTCCGGTCATTCAACGGCAGAAAGGTGAGTACCGCGATCTGTTTGAAGACCTGCTGAAGCGCGGCTACCTGCGTGCTCGCGTCGATGGTCGCGTGCTGCAATTGAATGCGGACATCCGGCTCGACAAGCAGATGAAGCACTCGATCGACGTCGTCGTCGATCGCCTCGAAGCGGGCAAGTCGTCGCGCTCACGATTGGCGGAAGCGGTTGAGGCAGCGTTGAAGTTGGCGGAGGGGCGGTTGGTGATTTCGACGGATGCAGAGGAGGGTCAGTTGTCAGTTGTCAGTGGTCAGTCGGAAGACAACGCTGACAACTCAACGGACAACGAACAACGGACAACGAACTCCTCCGACCGACTCTACTCCGCGCATTACGCCTGCACCCACTGCGGCGTCAGCTACGAGCCGCCGTCGCCGCAACTCTTCAGCTTCAACAGTCCGCAGGGGATGTGCCTCGAATGCAACGGGCTGGGCGAGCGGTTTGAGTTTCTGATGGATCTGTTGATCCCGGACGAATCGCTCTCGCTGTGGAACGGGGCGATTGAGTTGCTCGGTGCCGTGAAGGAGATCGGCAAGTGGCGGCAACACATTTATGAGGGAGTGGCCGAGACGCTGGAGTATGACCTCAAGCTGCCGAAGAACTCGGTGCTCAAGTCGCCGTGGAACGAACTCCCCGAAGCGGTGAAGCAAGCGATGCTGTTCGGCACCGGTTCGCGGCACATCCTCTATGAATGGAAGCACGGAGCCGGAGTCTGGAAACACGGCGACACGTTCGACGGACTGATCCCGGAGTTGCTCAGCAACTACAGCAAGACCCGCAACCCCGCGCGCCGCAAGCAGCTCGAAAAGTACATGGCTTTCGCTCACTGCTCGGCCTGCGGCGGCACGCGGCTGAATTCGCAAGCTCGCTGCGTGACGGTGACGTCGAGTTCGCCAAGTTTCTTGGAACGGATCGACGCTCAGCACAACCTCGCCCTTACCGAAGTCTGCGCACTCAGCATTCAAGAGTGCGCGCAGTTTTTCGAGACGCTCGAACTGGGGCCGACGGAGCAGCTCATTGCGTGTGAGGTGCTCAAGGAGATTCGCGGGCGGCTGGGCTTCTTGTTGCGCTGCGGGTTGAATTACCTGACGCTCGACCGCGCGGCACCGACGTTGTCGGGGGGCGAGAGTCAGCGGATTCGGTTGGCGGGGCAGATCGGCTGCGGGTTGGTCGGCGTCGTTTACATCTTGGATGAGCCGTCGATCGGGCTGCATCCGCGC
>JAYTQJ010000351.1:0-1853 GCA_043746775.1 Schlesneria sp. | reverse complement strand
CGACGAACACCTCAAGCAACGACGACTCACCCTACACCACACAAAACACACCATCACCGGCTAACGCCGCTCATATCCCAACAAGATGACCGCCCCCCCAAAACTCATGATGAACCTCTTTTTCAGCTCAGAAACCGGTGGCTAACGCCCAGTGGCACTCACATTGGGGTGTAGCTGAAGTCGTAAGACTACAGACGATCGTCAAAGCCGACTGAATTCTCACGAATTCAGCTACGTCGCACTGAACGTCAATTCGAAAATCGCTCAAAGTGAGTGCCATTGGGCTGATGCCGCCCCGCTCGGAAAGTCAAAACGCAGGAACGACGATGATGAGACACTCCAAACGATTCTGGCTGGCTGTGATCGTGCCGCTCCTACTGGCACAGCCCTGCGTCGCCGCAGACCTGCGCGAAGACTCTCGCCAAGCGATGCAGCGCGCGGTCGAGTTCTACTCGACGAAGGTGGCCTCGCATGGCGGCTACGTCTATCTCTACAGCGACGACTTGGCGAAACGCGAGGGTGAGGGGAAGACGGGCCTCGATACGGTCTGGGTGCAGCCGCCGGGAACGCCCTCCGTCGGAATGGCGTTCGTTGAGGCTTACGAACTGACGCGCGAGCCGTCTCTGCTGACAGCGGCCAATGCCGCGGCGGACTGTCTGATGCGCGGGCAACTGCGCAGCGGCGGCTGGAACGCCTCGATCGAGTTCGCACCCGATGCACGGAAAAAGCTGGCATACCGAGTTGATGCGGAACGCACCAAGTCGAAGGCCACGGCCTTCAACGTCACCACGTTCGATGACGACAAATCGCAGTCGGCGATGCGGTTTCTGATGCGGCTCGACAAGGCCAAGGACTTCAAAGACGAGCGGCTGCACGAGGCGATCACGTTCGCCCTCGAATCGACGTTGGAGGCGCAGTACCCGAACGGCGCGTGGCCGCAGGGTTACGCCGAGTTCCCCGATCCCGAGAAGTATCCGATCAAGAAAGCGAGCTTCCCGGAAACGTGGTCGCGCACGATGACGGCGAAGTATTACCACCAGTTCTACACGCTCAATGACAACGCGCTGGCCGACGTGATCGGGGTGATGCTGCTCGCCACTGAAGTCTATGGCGGCACGAACAAGGAGCTGGCCGCGAAGTACCTCCACGCAGCCGAACGTGCGGGCGACTTCCTGATCCTCGCGCAGTTGCCCGAACCGCAGCCCGCGTGGGCGCAGCAGTACGACTTCGAGATGCACCCGTGCTGGGCGAGGAAGTTTGAACCTCCCGCCGTCAGTGGATTGGAGTCTCAAGGTGCGATCCGCGTTCTCTTGCAGCTCTACGCCGCCACCAGAGATCGCAAGTTCTTGAAGCCGATTCCGCCAGCCATCGAGTACCTCAAACGATCGCGTCTTCCCGACGGGCAACTCGCGCGGTTCTACGAACTCCAAACGAACCAGCCGCTCTACGTCACAAAGGAGTACGTGCTGACTCACGACGACAGCGACCTCCCGACGCACTACGGCTTCAAAGTGGGAGCGAACTTGGACGAACTGTCTCGCGAGTACGAGCGGCTCGCGTCGCTCAGTGCCGACGAACTCGAAGCCCTCCGCCACCCGAAGCCGAAGAAACCGGGTAAGCCCAGCCCGTCACTGACCAAGGAGACTCACATCGCCATTGAATCGCTCGACACGCGCGGCGCGTGGGTCGAAGACGGCAAATTGAAGTACCACGGCAAGCAGGACGACACCCGCCGCGTCATCACCAGCGAGCGCTTCATGAAAAACCTGAAGGCTCTCAGCCGATACATCGCCGCCAGCGAGGCTGCTCACTGATGTTCCCGTTCCTAACAGCCTGTTGAAAAAGGATTGTTG
>JAYTQJ010000350.1:0-4143 GCA_043746775.1 Schlesneria sp. | reverse complement strand
CACCCGTTTCCCAAATTCAACAAGGTGATCGCGCTGCGAGCTTGCTTGCGTACAAAGACCGGAGAACTGGCCTGCCGTCAGACTGCGGGATCTTTTGATCGCCGCAGAAAACCTGTGGCCTGGCGGCACCCGGTGGCTTGAAACGACTGGTTCATGACGTTTCCGACGGAAGTCGTAGTCCGGACCAAGGGGGCCGGACTACAGACTCAAACGTCAGACTCAAACGTCTTATTCATCACCGGGAGCGGGATACTCCCTCCGAACGAGTTCCGGGGTGAGCCAGTCCAGCGATTGGGGCAGCTTGTGTTCGCCGAGCCACTTGATCAGGTCGTCGGCTTGTTTGCGGGCCGCGTCGGGCTGATGGAATTGGCGGTAGCAACGCGCCATGACGTAGAGCCGGTAGCCGAACTCGGGTGAGGACTCGGATGGCCAAGCTTCCTGAATCAACTCCAAAGCTCGATCGTCTTCTCCGCCGATGGACAACGCGCTGGCGAGGATCAGGAAGTCGCTGATCTCGCGGCTGTTCAGGAGCTGGCGGTGCCTCTCTTGATCTAAGGCTTGCTCGCTGGTGGCAGCGGGAAGTTGCGACACGAGTCTCTCAGCGGATCGACGGGCATCGTCCGCGTTCGTCTCACGTACCAGAGGGGCGGCTCGGGAACCGGTCTGCTGTACGGGTCGATCCTTGAGCTTGATCCAGCGTGACTGCCACTCGTCGGGGGTCAATACGTTGGATTCACCGAGCGCGATGCGTCGAGCCGAGGACAGTTCGGCGAGCATTCGCAAGGACTCGGTGGAAAGCTCGGGATCGCTCAACAGTTGTGAGAGATCGAGAACGGGGAAGTCGGGCGTCCCGACGATCACGCGGTTTCCAACCACGGCAAGCTGGCTGACTCCGTTGTTGAAGCCATCCGTCCGCTTGGGAAAACGAATGGGCGACACGACTCGTTTGCCGGTGACCAAGTCCCAGACATGCACAGCCACTTCCCGGTCAAACGTGAGGCCGTAGTTTCCATTTGAAGTGAACGCCACGTCATAAACTTCGTCCGCATGTTTCATCGCCGGACACGCCAACTTCTCGGCCTGCCAGTCCCACAGTCGGGCGAGACCATCCTTGCTGGCCGACAGCACGCGCCGACTGTCCGGGCTGAACTTCACGGCGAACAGACCCCACGCATCGCCGGGATGAGGCAGCGGAGCGGACTTGGATTGGCCCGTCCGCATGTCCCAGATTTGGACCGCGTTCTCTCCGGTGACGGCGGTGGCGAGGAGCAGGCTGTCGGACGAAACATCGATCGCGCGACAGACTCCCCCTTTTCGCAGCGGGTGAATCGCCGGGAACCGCTCGTGCCCCGTGTCGCCATTACGCACGACGATGTCGCTTTGCGTGGAGACGGCAATCAATGCGGAACCATCCGGCGACCACGTCACCCGCGACTGGTCGGTTTCGTAGCGGTCCTCCCATTTCCAGTTGGCGTGTGACCATTCATGCAGACGGCGACCGTCGCGCGAATCGATGACCAGCAAACGACCGTCCTCGCAGAACACCGCGACCTGAGGATGACCGGGCCTCGCGGCGACGCTGTGCGGCGTGGCGGGAAATTCGATCGGTGGCTGGTTCTGTTGACCGGTGGCGACTTCGTAGAAAGTCAGCAGCCCGCCCTTGTTCTTTCGCGAGATCACCGCGACCGAATGCCGGTCGGCACACAAGCTGGAGTCAATGATCCCGAAGAGTCGAATGGCCGGACCGGCCGCTTGCCCCGTCGCCGTCTCCAACACGGACAACTCATGAATTTCGGGAACCCAGGGCATCTCGTGCCACTTCCCGCGTGTGACCCACCGGCCATCGAAGCTCGTGCGAGGCCGCGTCGCAATCTGTCCCCAACCCGGCGCACGCACCATTGCCGCATTCAAATTCGGCAACTTCCAGACTCGAATCTCGTCATCGCTGCAGACGGCGAGCAGTCCACCATCCGGTGAGTACGTGCAGAGTTCGGGCCGTTTCAACTGTGGGACTTTCACCGGAGACTGCTCGCCCCACGGGGACTTCCACAACAGCGCGTTCCAGTCGGCACATGCGGTGGCCACCGTCGAACCGTCGGGACTGAACGCAATGTCGGAAACCGGATGAGAATGGGGAACCGTGATCCGCTCACCGTTCGTCGGCCACAGTTCGACGGAAGCCTCGGTGCTGGCTCCCACGTAACGGCCATCGGGACTGGTTGTCATCCGCAAGATGCGGGGCAGGCTACCGGCGGAATTCGTTCCAACAAGCAGCCCGGTTGAGGCATCCCTCCAATCGACCTGCCAGTTGAAAGCCGTGACCACCACGCGATCGCCCACAAACACCGGTGAGCTTTCGACGAAGGTCTTGTGCGGAACTGGCTCGAACAGTGGTGCCGAAGCAGGGGATTGCTCACCGACCGCATACACACGCACCTGATCGTCGCGGCAAGCGGTCGCGAGTCGATCGCCGGACGGATTGAAGAGCAACGAATGAACCGTCTGCGGATGCGGCCAGGCGTGTTCGAGTACCGGCTCAGCGGAGATATTCCAAACTTGAACAACCTCGCCACCCATCGCGATGCGCTTCCCATCCGTCGAGCAGGCGATCACCTGAACTGATCCGGAAGTTTGGAACGCTTGAACGATCTCACCCGAAGGGACTGCGCGAATCTGGACCTCACCGGTCTTCAGCCCCACCACGACATGCTGTCCATCCGGAAGCCAGCCCGCGTCGGTGAAGCCCGATCCCGACCTCGTCCACGGGAGAACTTGCTCGGTGTGCACATCCCACAACTCAACCTGATCGCTGGCAACCGACAGCAACAACTGCGGATGACCTGCTGTGGCCCCTGTAAGACGGGCACTCTTGCCCGTCGGCTTCGCTTCAGAAAGGACGGGCAAGAGTGCCCGTCCTACAAGTGATTCATTGCCGCTCACAGTGGGCTGAAACGCCAATCGTTTTCTCACTGCGGAGACGGGAAACCGCAGCGCCGCAACCGGCAGCACGGACTCATTCATCCAGTTTTTTGCTCGCTGACGGTTGGATGCCATTCGTTGCGGATCGTGCGGTGTCTGCTCCGCCGCGTTCGCGAACCAGAGCATTGCCATCGCAAAGTCGCCCTGCTCGGAGGCCAACATGCCGCGCTCGGTCTGCATATCGGCGACGGTGGTCTGTGACGTTTGCCTCGCTGTTTCCGCTTCGTCGGTCAGCCGTTCGGCTTTGGCTTTCGCGATCGTCACATCGAGAACCGTGCGCGTGAGTGTGGCGCTCAGGCTTCGGAAGTAACCGGCTGCCACCGTCGAACTGACCGCCACGACCGACACGAGCAATGCCAATGTCATCAGCATGGAAGCAAGAGCTTTGTTGTGGCGGCTCCAACGAACAAGATGTTCCAGCATCGAAACGCGACGAGCCTGGATCGGCTCATCATTGAGAAACCGTCGCAGATCATCGGCCAACTCGCCCGCAGTCTGATAGCGCGCGGCAGGTTCGATGTCGATGGCCTTGTGAATGATGGTTGCCAAGTCACGCGGGATTGTCGTGACGGACAACTCGATCCGTTCGATCTTGGGCTGGGCCAGTTGATTCAACAACTGCGACCGATCAGTGCCGGTGAACGCAGGCCGCAGCGTGACGAGTTCGTACAGCGACAACCCCAAGCTATAGATGTCCCCGCGCGCATCCGCCGGTCCCCGCAGATTCTCGGGAGGGAGATACTTCAGCGTTCCGGGAATGTTTCCCTCTTGCGTCAGCGTGACGCTTTCATCGTCGTGAAGCATCTTGGCCAGCCCGAAATCGGCCAGCCACGCGGTGTCGGCTCTGTCGAGCAGGATGTTCGATGGTTTGACATCGCGATGCAGCACGCCGCGTCCGTGCGCGTACTGTAAGGCGTCGGCGATCTGGCTTCCGATCCGAGCCGCCAGAGTGACTCGGTGTGTCAGCGACCGAAAGCTGTCTACGTCAGTGAGGTTCTTCGATGACTGCTGAGACCCCGCCAAAGAACGGGGCAGGGCGTCCGACACGGCCGAGGAAGATGTTGGTGATTCAGGCGAGGCCGAGGGAGATGTCGCCGCGTGATATTCCTCGCGGCCCAGTGTGAGAGGTTTCTGAGCGGGGTGGCGTAAGCCCCCTGGTTCTTG
>JAYTQJ010000349.1:0-9481 GCA_043746775.1 Schlesneria sp. | reverse complement strand
GGATGGCAAAGCCGGGGCACGGATGAAGGCAGGGTGAATCCCGCGCAAGCTTCGGCGTCAGTTGGTGAAAGACGCACGAAGTTCGCAATTTCATAACTCACGTTGCGGGTTGGCGTCAGGTCGAAAGGAAGATCATGTTCGCGACTGTTCGCTCTCTGTTGGTGGTGATCGTGGTTGGCGAAGTATTTGTCACGTTGGCATTCGCTCAAGGGAACAACAACCAGAACAATCAAAACAATGCGAGCGGCATCAAGGTGGATGCCCAAGGCGTGGTGAGCTTTGCCCTCGCGAACGACAGTGCGGGAGTACTCGACAAAAAGCGGCGTGAGGCGGCGGCGAAGAAGAACACGGCGGGTGACTCGTCTAGGCGGAGTGATCAACGCTTGGTGTCGCTGGTGAAACTGGAACAGCGGATTGACGAATGTCTGACTGGTGGGAAGCCGATCCCCGACGAGGTCTTCTATCTCGCGGGGCTGCAACGGATTGATCATGTCTTCGTGTTTCCCGACGACAAGGATTTGGTGATCGCTGGCCCGGCGGAAGGCTTCGTGCCTGATGCGGTCGGTCGGATGATCGGGGTCGAAAGTGGCCGGCCCGTGCTGAGGCTGGATGATCTCGCTGTTGCCCTGCGGACGCTGGTCAAATCGCGCGAAGTCGGCTGCTCGATCGATCCCGTTCCCGAACGGCTGGCCGCGTTGCAGAAGTTCGTTCAGGCGGGCGGGCCGTCGAGCGTGGCCGCTGTCGAAGCACGTTTCAAACAGATGGATGACATCCTCGGACAGCAAGACGTGCGCGTCGATGGCGTTCCCGCCGAGACTCACTTCGCCCTGTCGTTGATCGAAGCCGACTACCGGATGAAGCGGATTTCGATCGGCCTCGAAAACCCCGGCGTCAAAGGTTTGAAGAGTCATCTCGCGATGATCGGTGCCGGAGGGAACACGATCCAGCGTTGGTGGTTTGTCCCGCTCTACGACGCGATCTACCGGAGCGACGATGGTCTCGCGTTTCAGTTTGAAGGACAGCGCGTCCAACTGTTGTCGCAAGAGGAAATGTCCGACGCGCAAGGCCAACGCACGGCTGCGGCCACGACGCGCCTTTCGACTCAAGCCTTCGCCAAGCAGTTCACCGAGAAGTACCCCGAGCTGGCCGACCGCTCGCCGATCTTCGCCGAGCTGCAAAGCCTGATCGACTTGGCAGTCCTCGCCGCGTTGATTCAAAAGGAGCGGCTCGATCAGAAGTGCGATTGGAAAATGCCGACGCTACTCGACGAACAACGACTCGTCGTGCCGACCTATCCGACCCCGAAGAAGGTTCCGTCGATGGTCAATTTCAAACGCGCGGGGAACAACATTGTGGGTCTCGTCGGCGGCGGAGTGACCATCCGTCCGCAGCAAGTTCTGAACAAGTTGACCGCGCCCGCTTCGTCCCCCAATTCCAAGGCCCCGCGCCTCGACTCGATCCGAACCACGGCCGCCTCCGCCAAACGAACCGACTCACACCCGTGGTGGTGGGACCGTTGATGTCTATTTGCGGCGCGATATACCTCTGCCGGAATCGCGAGCGATCAACCATGAGTCACCCGGAGTAGCGACCGTTTGGAATGCTCCAGGTGGACGAAGTATCTCATTCAGAAGGAGTTCATCATGTCGATTGAACAGCTTGAGCAACGCATGTCCAACCTCGAGTTGGCCGTCAATCGAATTGCCGATCAGTTGGATCTGTTGGTCCCCGGTGAGAAGAAACGCCAATGGTGGGAGGAGGCCGTTGGCGTGTTTGCCAATGATCCGGTCTACGCGGAGATCGTGACGCGCGGAGCCGAGTACCGCGAATCGCTCCGCCCGAGGGGTGAGGCAGTCGAAGTCGATGAATCGACCAAGGTGTGGTGAAGTTTGCCGTTCGTTCGCGCGGCTCGTACACTCCGGCCCCTCCTTGACTGACTTGCCGTGTATGAAAGGCCCGCCCATGACTGCCACCTCCGAGCCAGCGTCGTTTGTCATCAATGTCACCATGACCACGTTTCAGCAGGAGGTCATGCAGCGGTCGCTCGAAGGGCTGGTCGTACTCGACTTCTGGGCACCGTGGTGTCAGCCGTGTCTGCAACTCGCGCCGGTGTTGGAGAAGTTGGCGACCGAGTACGCGGGCAAGTTCATTCTGGCCAAGGTCAACACAGACGCCGAGCCAAACATCGCGCAGGCGTTCGGGATTCAATCGCTCCCCACCGTGATCGCGTTTGCGAATGGACAGCCCGTCGATCAGTTTCAGGGGATGCTGACCGAGGAACAGATTCGGCAGTGGCTCGCGCCGCTGTTGCCGTCGCCCGCGCAGGTTCTCGCGATGGAAGCGGCTGCGTTGGTCGAGACCGATCCTCAAGCGGCCGAATCGAAATACCGTGAGGCGCTCGCGCTGATGCCCGATCAGGACGCGCTAAAGATTTGCTTGGCGAGCGTGCTGCTTAAGCAGGGGCGACTCGACGAATGCGGTACGTTGATCGCCGCTCTCGAACAGCGTGGCTTCCTCGAACCGGATGCCGAACGGATCAAGTCGGAACTCGAAGTCCGCGTTGCCAGCGCCGAGAGTGGTGGTGTCGAAGAGGCTCGCAAAACGGCTGAGGCCGATCCGACGAATCTCGTCCTGCAAGTTCGAGTGGCAGATGCCCTCGCCGCGTCGTCTCAACACCGCAAGGCGCTCGAACTTTGTTTGGAGGTCGTCCAGCAAGACTTCGGTGACGCTCGCACCGCCGCCAAAGACACGATGGTCAACATCTTCTCGATCCTCGGCCCCGCCTCCGAACTCACGAGCGAGTTCCGCCGCAAACTTTCGACGGCGCTGTACTGAGGAAGGCAGGAAGAGTTTGAACCACGAAACACGCGAAAGGCACGAAAGTAGAAGTCGAAGAGGAAGCGGGCGGAGGCAAAGGATGAGGTGAGCCACGTCTCTCGTTCTTTCCCTGCTGACTTCTTTCGTACCTTTCGTGTGTTTCGTGGTTCAAACTCTTCTCACCAACACTCAACTCGCCGCTTCAAAACGGTCTGATGCGTTCGTAGAATTTCGCCCGCTGCCCGCCTGACTGATCCCGCCAGATTGCCTTCCACTTTGATGCCTTCCGACTGAGGACCGATTCCCGATGATCTCTCCCGCTCGTTTCGTTGCTGTTGTTGCTGTGATTGGATTGGGACTGCTCAGAGCGACCGTTTTTGCTCAAGAGGCGGCGGACGAAGTGAAGGGAGCGATTCGGGCGACGGCGGTCGTCAACTTCTCGTTCGATGAAGAGAGCGGTGCGGCGAAGGATTCGGCGGCGGCGGGAACGGTTGCGGATGAGGGCAAGTTCATCGCCGATCCGGTTCGTGTGGCGAGCCCCTTCTGGAACCAGACCGGCAAGAAAGCGGTGCAGCTCGACGCGACGAAGGCGCAGTGCATTGAGATTGCTGACGGCGCGGATGTCGATGCGGCGAAGGGGGTCTCGTTCGGACTGCTGGTCGTCAATCTGACCGATCCGACCGACGCGGCCTATCACGGGTTGGTCGCTAAGCGAGGATCGACCGCCCCGGCATCGACGAACTACGGCATCAACTTTGGAATGCAGGGAGACAACTTTCAGGTCTACATCCACGACGGCACGGCCTTCAAAGTCGTCGGCTACAGCACTAAAGAAGCGCTGCCTTATCGCAAGCTGGTCTATCTCACGGCCACGTTCCTCGTGGCGGATGCTCCCAAGCAAGACGACGACACCGACGAAGACGATGTCCGTATCATGCTCTTCGCCAACGGTGAACCACTCATTCCGAAAAGCTCGCCGACCGGCTACATCCAAGCGAATCAAGCGTGGATCACGAACGTCAACGTGGCCGGGCTGCTCAACTCTTTCTCCACGACGATCGGTCGCAGCGAGCCGGGCCTTGAGCAACTGAGCGCCGTGGTCGATGAGTTCTCACTGTTCGACAAGGCTCTCAACCCGGCTCAAGCCAAGCGGTTGTTTCTCGAAGTCGCGGGGAACAACGTGATGAAGTTGATCGCCGCCGACAAGCCGGTCCCGGCGGTCGTGCCGGTCATCGGAAGTCTGTCTCAAGCCGGATTGCAAATCGGCCAGACGACGCAGCTCATCGTGAACGGCACCGATTTGGGACCAGACCCGGCGGCGGTCTTCCCTGTTCCCGGTGTGCAGTTCGCGGTGGCAGAAGGCTCGGTCCCGAATCAGCTCAAGCTGAACGTGACCGTCCCAGCCGAGACGACTCCCGGCATCTATCCGGTCTGGGTGAAGTCGCAAGCGGGCGTGAGCAAGTCGGTCGCGTTGGCTCTGGATCGCTTGCCGCAGATCGCGGTCGGAGTCTCGACCCCCGCCGCTCCCGCCACGTTGCCCGCCGCGTTTTTCGGAAGCCTTTCGGGCGGACAACAGCATCGCGTTTACTTCAACGGAGCGAAGGGACAGCGCGTCGTGGCCGATGTCGAATTGAAGCGACTCGGTGGCGCAGCCAATCCGGTGGTCGAGATCAAGTCGCCTGCGGGAACTCCGCTCGCCATCGGCTGGGGACAGAGTTCACTCAAGGGAGACGCTCGTGCCGAGATCGTGCTGCCGAGCGACGGCCTCTATCACATCGAACTGCATGACCTGACCTTTGGCGGACCAGGGCAAAGTCCCTTCCGCTTGAAAGTCGGTGATTTGAAGTTGGTCGATGCGGTGCTGCCCGCCGCCGCTGTGTCCGGGCCGATGGAAGTCGAACCCGTCGGCAGTGGCTTTGCGCCGGGGACGAAGCTGGCGGGAGTCTTCGCGTCGGCGAGTGAGAGCGCGAGCGGAATTCTTTCATTACCGATGGAGTCTGGTGTGGCAAGCGGTGTTCCTGCGATGTCCGTCAGTCGCGGGACCGAGATCGTCGAAGCGGCCCGTTCGGCTGATGGTGTTCTGCAAACGGTCGATGCCACGTTCGCGCAGGCTCCGGTCAAACAGGTCGCGATCAGTGGGCGAGTCGCCGCGAAGAACGAGCGAGATCGCTATCTGCTCAACGTCACAGCCGGCCAGCGATTGAAGTTCACGTTGCAGACGGACTCTGTCGGCTCGACGCTCGAAGGTGAGATCGCCCTCTTCGCGAACCCGCCCACGAACGCCGTCGCGCAGACGAGCGACCAGCCAACGATCGGCGATCCGTCGTTGGAGTACGCGGTCCCCGCAGGCGTCGCACAAGTGGTCGTTCAAGTGCGAGACCTCTTCAGTCGCGGAGACTCGCGCGCGTTCTATCGACTCGTCATCGAACCGGCCGGGCGACCGACGTTCTCGCTGATGCTGAACACGCCGACGGTAAACTTGCCCGAGGACGGTTCAGCCATCGTTGAGATGCAGATCACCCGCGCGGGCTATGCCGGACCGATCAAGCTCAGCGTCGTCGGTGACAACAGTGTCGTGGTCTCACCGAATGAGATCGCCGCCAACATGCAGGGGAAGGCGTTGCTGAGACTCGTCCGCACGAGCAAGCCTGCTGAAGGCACGGCTCCGCTGCTCAGACTCGTCGGCGAATCGGTCGGTGCGGACCCGGCCATTAAGCAGACCGCGCGGCTGCAAACGGGTGTCGTCGCCCCGACTTTCACCGACACGATGGCCGTCGGCACGATCCGCCCATCGGGCCTCGGCATCGAACTGCAACAGCTTCCCGCCGTCCTGTTCCGAGGTGTGAGTCATCCCATTCCAATGGTCCTCAAACGCCAGCCGCAAGCGGGTGAAGAGTCTCTCCCGGTGAAGCTCTCGCTCGACTCGACCGAACCGGTTCGCAAGCGTGATCCGAACAATCCCGCTGCGGGCAACTTCCCGCTCGTTGCTGCGGCTCCTCAAATGATCATGCCCGATCAACCGGAACAGGCGACGGTGAAGATCGTCGTCCCACTCGAATCGGCCGAACCAGTGATCGACTTCGTGGTGAAGGCCGAAGCGACGCCGCACGCGTACTCGGATCGAGTCCTCGCGAGTGCGTTCTCACAACCGTTCCGAGCCGAGATCAAGAACGCCGTCGCGCCGAAGGTCGATGACGCCACGTTGGCCATCGTTGGCGAAGCCGATCACAAAATCACCGGCCTCCTGCAACGCACGTCCGGCTTCACTGAGGCCGTCGAAGTCACGCTGACCGGCCTTCCCGCTGGCTACACCGTCCAACCCGCCACCGTCGCGGGCGATCAAGACAAGTTCGAGTTCCTCGTGAAGGCTCCCAAAGTCGAGGCCGATACACCGGTGGCCAACATCAAACTGCGAGTCACCTCGTCCGGCAGCCTGCTCATCGCCGAGATGCCGGTCAATGTGAAGGTTGTCCCGGCGAAGTGAATCAGAAACTCGCGTGACTCTTCGACTTCATCCGCGCCCCGGCTTTGCCATCCGTGCGACTTCTTCCGCGAACGGATAGCGCGGATGGCAAAGCCGGGGCACGGATGAAGACCGGCAGAGTTCTGATGAAACCGCCACGCTTAGCCTCTTACGGGCAGCTCGAATCATCACACCTCGAACCACTCGGCCACAGCCGTCCGTCGAGTCGTCTTGGACTTGCCGTGTGTTGCATCGCGGCGGATCGACCACTCTTCCCCGGTGAATCGGGAATCGACGAGCCACTGCAAGACCGGGCAATTCGCCGTGGGGCGAATGTGCAAGCTGTCCGAGGACAAAAACGGAAAGACCTGCGTCGAGCCATTGAGCTTGCCAAAGAAAAGGCGTCCTTGAATCGGCTTTCCAACAGGAGCGCCGGGCAAAAAGATCGGCCCCTCGAAACCATCGAGTTCGTCGCGCAGAGGGATTCGACCCGCAGCCACCTCACCCCGATCCATCTCCATCCGCAATACTGCTTCCCCCGCGAGAGTGACCTCCGCCTTCGCGGGGAGTTCCACATCGACCACAACGCGACCGTGGTGATACGGAGTTTGAAAGAGCGTCCGTTCGACGAAGGCAAAGAAGCGGTTCGAGTTGAAAGCGTGGACGAGGAATGCTCCGTCACGAGTTGCTCCGCTTCGCGTGCGGCTGACGAACACGGAGATCGAAAGCTCACGAAACGTGAGACCCATAAATCGGGCTTCGGCCGCGCAAATCAAGAGGCTCGCTAGCCCCGCCACCTCCGCCGGAAACACCCCTTCCTTCGCCAATCTCTCGCGCCAGAACGCCAAGTCCGCCGAGCCTCGCAACGAGACCTCTCGCACGGGTGAGACCACTACGTCGTACTTCACCGTAATCACTCCAATGGCGGATTTGGTGACGTGCGACCGAGCCGCTGATTCAGCCACTCGACTTCGTTTGTTGCGAGCGGCGGTGTACACGGCTGGTGATAGTCGATGTCAGTCGCGTAGCGCGAGCGAGCGTAGATGGCATCCACCAGTGGTTGCAGTGACAGCGAGACATCGCGGTCAGGCGGGGCAAGCGGCACCGGGATCGTCGGCAAGGGTGCCTCAAATGAAGCGGGCCATGCGCGGCAAGAGGGAGCGGACTCGCTCCGGCTAACGAGAATTGCATACGGGCTTATCGGCCACTGAGTCACCATTGGGAGTCGTCCCCCGCCACGCAGCAGGTCGATCTCAACCAAGTTGGCGTGTCCGGTCAAATGGGCGACTCGCTTGCGCTGATAGAGCTTCCACCCCTTCGTTCCTCGCTGCTTGTTTGAAGGGGAAAGTACCTCAATCGTCGTGACCAGCGTACGTTCCGGATCGAGCGAACGAATTTCAATGAACGGCTCGATGTGTTCGATCTGCTCCAATGCGACCATCAACACCGAATCGTACTCAGTAGTCGTAACCGGTTCGTCCATCAGGGCCACACTCGATTCGTGGCCGCGCGGAGGACGGACTGCAGAAAGCGAGATGCTGACATCGCCCTGCATCTGGTTCCGCTCAACCTCGAATGCTCCTGGCTTCAATTGAGAGATGTAGGCGCGTTCACCCTGGCGGACGACGTAGTGGCTAGGCATCACGGCGGACAACGCCCGATCAATTTCACTGATGAGCTTATGATGGAAATCGTCCCACAACCGACAGGCTTCGATGTAGGGGTCCATGCCGGGGAATGGCGATGTCATGTTGGGGCTCCGTAACAGCCTGTCCAAAACGTAGGGTAAGCGTCTCGCTTGCCCGCTTTCTCATGGCGAACGGGGTCTCATGGCGAATTCGGGCAAGCGAGACGCTTACCCTACGAGCGGCTCGCGACTCACAGGACACCCGTGTTGTAGTCCTTCGTTTCGGCCGTGTACTTCTCGTAGTAGTCGGCGATTTGCGAATCGACATCGAAGAGGTACGCGAGCAAGGCGGCTCGGACCCACATGCCGTTGCGAGCTTGTCGGAAGTAGTAGGCTCGCGGGTCGGCGTCGATGCTGGTGGGGATCTCGCCGAATTCCTCGTCGCGCGGGAACGGGTGCAGGATCGCCGCGTAAGGCTTCATGCGGGAGACGAGTTTGGGGGTGAGTCGATACGGGTTGAAATCGAGATTGGCGAAGTCGGCTTCGTCCTCGGGCGAGTTGTGTTCGCGCTGCAGCCGCGTCATGTAGAGGACATCCAAGTTCTCAATCACGGACGACGAACTGCACGGATCGTCGAAGCTGGAGAACTCGCGGACCTCGGCCTTGCGATCGCTCAGCAACGACTTCATTTCGGGAGCGATCCGCAGCTTCGGGTGCGGCGGCGAGACGAAGTACATCGACATGTCGTCGAAGAGTGTGAGCAACCGCGAGAGCGATCGAACCGTCCGACCGCGCCGCACGTCGCCACAGAACCCGATCTTCTTTCCGCCGATCCCGCGTCGCAGGCCCGGTTCCGTCTGACGCAGCTCGTCAAACCACGTCCATTTGCTCGAGTCCTTCGGGTGATCGAAGGTGAGCGCCCGTTGGATCGTGTAGATGTCGAGCAGCGCCTGCGTCGGGTGTTCGTCGGCACCGGCACCGGCATTGATGATCGGAACGCTGCGTCGAGATGTTTCACCCAGGTCGTTCATGAGGTAGGCGCAGCACTCGGCAAACTGTGGCTGGTTGCTGCGCATGATGACGATGTCGAAGTAGCTGCTGAACATGCGCATCGAATCAATCGGCGACTCGCGTTTCGATTCGCTCGATGTCTTCGGATCGCGAACTTCGCTGCACGACACGCCGAGAATCTGGCAGGCCGACATGAACGAGAGGAACGTGCGAGTCGAAGGCTGCGTGAAGTAGAGCATCGCCTTGATGTGCGGCAGCAACTCACGCAAAAATCGGCAACCGTCTTTCGACTTGTGTACTGTGCGAATGCGGTCGGCGGTCCGCGTCACCCGTTCGAGAATCCCGCGCGTGAACTGGTCGGCGAAGATGACATGCCGCAGCCGCTCGCCCGTTTGCAGCTCGGGAATCTTCACGTTAATCGGTCGAGACAGGCGCGACTCGTAGTCGTAGAACTGCTCTTTCTTCACGGCGGTTGCCCTTCACGGCTGAGTGATCTGGTTGCTGGAACATGAGGCCACGCGGGCAATCTCATGCTCGCGGCGAGGTGTGGCGATGTCATCTCG
>JAYTQJ010000348.1:0-4149 GCA_043746775.1 Schlesneria sp. | reverse complement strand
TTGCGTGGCCGTGGCTTCGATACAACCCAAGCACGGCCACGCAAAGCCGTGACCGTGGCACCCAAGGCAATACTTCTACACCTGTTGCTTACCGGATCCTAAGAAACCCAGGAAAAGTCACAGCCATGACCACCGCTTCCTCTCGAATCGTCCTGTTGAGGCTGACGCCGTTGCTGAGCCTCCTGCTGGCTAGCGCCGAGTCCTTCGCTGCCGAGGCCCCTGATTTCAACAGTCAGGTGCTGCCTGTGTTTCGTCGGTACTGCAACGGGTGCCACAACACTAAGGAGGCGGAAGGGGGCTTGGTACTGGAAGACTTCGCCCGCGCGATGAAGGGGGGCGAGAACGGAGCGGTTCTCGTCGCAGGCAAAAGCAGTGAGAGTCGGCTGTGGAAATTGGTGACCGGCCAGGACGAACCGAAGATGCCACCCAAGGACAACGCGGCACCGAAGCCCGATGAATTGGCTCTCATCAAAGCGTGGATCGATGCGGGGGCGAAGGCCCCGATGGGAGGGCTGGCCGCGACGGGTTTGATTACGCCAAAGATCGCGCCGCTGGGCAAGGTACGCGAACCAATCACGTCCGTGGCGGCATCGCCCGATGGGAAGTGGATCGCCGTCGCGCGGCCACATGCCGTTGAAGTCTTGAACGCGAGTGATCGAGTTCTCGCGAAGTCGCTGATCGGACACACGGGCGCGATCAACGATGTCAGCTTCTCGACGAACGGTGAGTGGTTGAGTGTCGCGTCGGGCGAGACCGGCCTCGTGGGCGAAGCGACGCTGTGGAAGACGGCCGACTGGACGCGAGGCCGCGTGGTGCAGGGGCATCGCGACGCAGTTTATGCCGCGCGGCTCAGTCCCGACGGAACGCTGCTCGCCACCGCCAGCTACGACCGCGATGTGCAGACGTGGGACGTGGCGAGCGGTCGCTCGTTGAAGACGTTCTCCGGCCACAATGACGCTCTGTACGGATTGGCCTTCGCGCCGAATGGCAAGTTGCTCGCGACCGCCAGCGGGGATCGCACGGTCAAGTTGTGGGACGTGGCGACGGGCCAGCGGCTCGACACGTTCTCGCAACCGTCCAAGGATCAAAACACCGTTGCCTTCAGCCCGAACGGCCAACTTGTGGTCGCCGCCGGTCTCGACTGCCGCATCCGTGTCTGGCAGATCAGTGAGACGGCCAAAGAGGGAACGAACCCTATCCTCTACGCGCGGTTCGCTCACGAAGGTCCGATCTTGAAGGTCGCGTTCTCACCCGACGGCCGCTTGCTCGCGTCGTCATCGGACGACCGGCGGATCAAGCTGTGGGAGACGAAGTCGTTCACGCAAGTGGCCGTACTGGAGCGACAGCCGGATTGGGGAGCCGCGATCAGTTTCACGTCTGACAGTCGCCAACTGTTGGTGGGTCGCATGAACGGGTCGCTCTCGATCTACCCGCTCGACCCGAAGTGGGGCGACACGTCGGTCGAACTCCAGCGGCTCGGTGAGACCGTGGACTCCACCAATGATCGCGCGGGCGAACGGAGCGTCTCGCTGAATGAGATCGAACCGAACGACGGGCCTTCGTCCGCGACGCCGCTCCCAATCCCCGGCGTCGCGAAGGGTGAGTTCACTCGCGCCGCGAACGACAAGTCCGCCGATCCCGATCTCTACCGGATCGACGCGAAGGCCGGACAAGTCTGGATCATCGAGACGAACGCCGGACGAAGCGGTTCGCTGGCCGACACAAAGTTGGAAGTCCTGCACGATGACGGCCGACCGGTCGTCCGTGCGTTGCTGCAAGCCATTCGCGATTCGTGGATTAACTTCCGACCGATCGATTCGTCGTCAGCCGACGTGCGGCTCGAATTCTGGGAAGAGATGGACTTGAACCAGTACCTCTACATGCAGGGCGAAGTCTGCAAGACATTCCGTGCTCCGCGCGGACCCGACTCGGGCTATCAGCTCTACACGCTGAACGGCAAGCGGCGCGACTACTTCGACACGAGTGCGATGGGACATGCGAAGGAAGAGCCGTGCTACATCGTCGAAGCCTATCCGCCCGGCTCGCAGATCGTGGAGAACGGCCTGCCGGTCTTTCCGCTCCATTTCGGCAACGACGACGATGCGGATCGAAAGCTCGACAAGGACTCGCGCGTCACGTTCACGGTCCCGGCGGATGGCTCGTACCTCGTAAAGGTCACGGACGTGCGCGGCTTCACCGGCAGCAAGCATCACTACACGCTGACCGTTCGTCCGCCCAAGCCGGACTTCGCCGTGACCATCAACACGATGAACCCGAAGGTCGCGGCGGGGAGCGGCCAAAGTCTGAAGTTCACGCTGAGCCGCCTCGACAATTTTGAAGGCGATGTGCAGATCGACATTGTCGGACTCCCCGCCGGTTTCTCGGCTGCGTCACCCATCATCGTCGAGGCGGGGCACGTCGAAGCGAACAGCGTGATCCGCGCGATGAAGGACGCGGTCGAGCCAAAGAAGGAAGACTGGGAACGAACCACGGTCCTCGCCACCGGCCTGATCGACGGGCGTCTCGTCACGAAGACAGTTGGCTCGCTGGGCGAGATCAAGCTGGAGAAGGCTCCGCAAATTCGAGTGACCCTCGTCCCCGATCAGCCTCAGTTCACAGCGGCCGACGGCGGCTTGGCGATCCTGCCGGGGACGACCATCACGGCCAAGATCATCGTCGAACGCAATGGCTTCGATGGCGATGTGAAGTTCGACGTGGACAACCTGCCGCACGGAATCATCGTCGATAACATCGGTCTGTCCGGTGTTCTCGTCCGAGCCAAAGAGACGGAACGCCAAATCTTCCTGACCGCCCGCCCATGGGTCCCCGCCAGCAGCCGCTGGATTCACGCGGTGGGACAAGTTCAAGGGAACCAAGCGACGCCCGAAATCCGCCTGCATGTCCTGCAACGCGGCGAGGTCGCGGCGAAGTAGGTGCCGACCGTTGCCCATAAAGTAGCCATCATCGCTCCGCGTGATGAGCCTGTTGAGAACAGGCGTCTGAGTCAGGGCTACCGAACTCGTCAGGCTCGTCACGCGGAGCGATGACGGCTACTTTGAAAGATCACCGCTGGCCAATCACCAGCAGGCCGTTCGTGCGGTGCGACGCTTCGATCTCACCCGGCAGGCTGACGGTTCCCAGCGCCGTGGTCAGTTCGGCCAGTCGATTCCAGTGAGCGTGCCCCATCGCTTGGCGCGGCCACGCTTGGCGTTGCCACAACTGCACGAAGGCTTCGCGCACCAGATGTCGCGGCTCGTTGGCGAACGGTCGCGTGTTGAGTCGCACCGTGTGCGGTTGAGCATCCAGCAGCGACGCATCGAGCAACCGCGCGGCCAGCGTCGTGAGCGTCGCCTCAATCTCGGCCGCTTGCTCGGAGAGGCGGGTCAGTGAGAGATCGACCTTCTCGCCAAAGTGACTTCGCAATTGAGGCAGCAACTCGTGACGCAGCCAGTTCCGCGTGAGGTTCGTGTCCGAGTTGGTCGCGTCCGTGCGGAAGTCTTGCCCGATTTCTCGCAGGTAGGCTTCGACCAACTCACGGCGGATCGACAGCATCGGCCGCACGAGTCGGATGTCACCGAGAAGCGGCCGTTCGAGCGGGATGCCGCGCAACCCCGACAGACCCGTGCCGCGAAAGATGTGGTGCAGCACGGTCTCCACTTGATCGTCGGCGGTATGAGCGAGCGAGATCGTGTGAGAATCGACTCGCGCAGCAGTCTCGTTCAAGAACCGATGGCGAGCGTCCCGCGCAGCCTCTTCCACGCCGCCGCGTTCACGCGCGAGATCGTTCGTGACGGAACCGATCTCCACGGGAAGACTCAACGACGTGGCGAGTTGCTCAACCCACGCGGCATCCGCATCGCTGGCCGCTCCGCGCAGCTTGTGGTTGAGATGCGCGATGTGCAGTGACAGCGCGAAGTCGTTTCGCAGCTCATGCAAGCCACGCAGCAACGCCACGCTGTCGGCTCCGCCGGAGAATCCGATCAAGACGGACGTTTCGCGGACATGGCAGCGTTCGAGGCCCTGTCGCAGAGCGGTCAGAAAATCAGTGGTGGCACTCAATGTGAACGGCTTTCTGAGCGGGTGACGCACTGGATCGATGAGGGGTCAGGTGGTTCAAAGTTCATTTTTCGCGGCGAAAAATGAACTTTG
>JAYTQJ010000347.1:0-9499 GCA_043746775.1 Schlesneria sp. | reverse complement strand
TCGCTCCGCGTGAAGTGAGCCGAGTCACCAGCGACCCGAGTACGCGGGAAGCAGCGTCATTCCGCGTTCGGCTCTCTTCACGCGGAGCGAGGAAGGCTACTTTTGGCGGAAACGTCTTTCATCCGACGAAACCGATTTCTGCGGGAACGGGACGCCATCTTCAGAGACCTCCCCGAAACGCCGGATGAGCCGTAAAGTAAATGCCATTGGCCTCACGGCACCCGGCTCACCAGATTCAAGCCGCCTGATTCAAACCGTAGGAGATTCGTTCGTGCCTCAGCGTGTGATCGTCATTGGTGGTGGAGTCATCGGGACGGCATGCGCCTATTACCTCAACAAGTCGGGCTGGGACGTGACGATTGCCGAGAAAGGCCGCTTCGCAGGCGGGGCGTCTCACGCGAACTGCGGCTTTGTCTGTCCGAGTCACGTCTTGCCGCTGGCGGGCCCCGGTGTGATGGCCAAGACGATGAAGGCGATGCTCAGCCCGAACTCAGCGTTTTCGATCAAGCCCCGCTTCGATCCCGCCTTGTGGAGCTGGCTGCTTCAGTTCGCTCGCCGCTGCAACGAGCGAGACATGCTGGCAGCGGGCCGCACGATTCAGGAGTTGCTCAACACCTCGCGCCGTCTGTACGACGAACTGTTCGCCACCGAGTCACTCGACGCCGAATGGCAGACGCGCGGGTTACTCTTTCCGTTCTTGACTCAAGCCGCGATGGACCATTACGCGCACACCGATCAGTTGCTTGGCGAACAATTCGGGATGCGCGCCGTGCGTTACGACGGCGATGACGTGGCGAAGCTCGAGCCGGCGCTGAAGCTCGGCTTGGCAGGCGGTTGGCATTACGAAGGAGACGCGCACCTGAGGCCCGACAAACTGATGTCATCGTGGCGGCGGCTGCTCGAAGCGCGTGGCGTCACCGTGCTGGAACACTGCGAACTCACCGGCTTCTCATCCGTCGAGTCATCTCGCGCGGCAGCGGCCCTCACGACGAAGGGCGAACTTCCCGCCGAAGCCTTCGTCGTCGCGACCGGTGCGTGGACGCCGCTCCTCAATCGAGAACTCGGCTGCAAGGTTCCCATTCAACCGGGCAAGGGCTACTCGATCACGATGGCTCGCCCGAAAGTCTGCCCGACGATCCCGTTGATTTTTGAAGAGCATCGCGTTGGCGTGACGCCGATGCAGTCGGGCTATCGCCTGGGTTCGATCATGGAGTTCGCAGGCTACGACCAGACGATCAGCCCGCGCAAGATCGAGATGCTCCGTGCGGGAGCGAGTCACTACTTGATCGAACCGACCGCCGAACCTGTCGTCGAACAATGGTACGGCTGGCGGCCAATGACTCCCGACAGCCTGCCGATCATCCGCCACAGTCCCTCGCGCCCGAACATCATCATCGCCGCCGGCCACAACATGCTCGGCCTATCGATGGCCCCCGCCACTGGACTGCGTGTCGCACAGATGCTCGGTTCTACGAACTCGTAACGCTTCAGCTTCTCTTCCGCCCGAGAGTCTTACTTGCTCTTGAGGTGCCCGCCAAAAGTCGCCTTCATCGCTCCGCGTGAAGTCAGCCGAGTCACCAGCGACCCGAAGACGCGGGAAACAGCGTCATTCCACGTTCGGCTCTCTTCACGCGGAGCGATGAAGGCTCCTGAGGAACTCCCCTTGGGAGTGCGGCGGCTCGACGCCGCTTTTGTTTCTCTCACCTTCTCTCCTGTTGCCGCTGCCGAAGTCTGAAGACCAGAAACAAAAATCCAAAAGCGGCGTCGAGCCGCCGCACTCCAAAAGGAGGCGGGATCAGTCTCTGCCCCCCAATTCCTCACCAACGAGCGTCCCCCACGGGAACGGAACAACTACTTTCGGCGGGCGCATCCCTCTTATCTTTCTGCCGCTCTCTTTCTGTCTCCCTGTCTCAGTCTTGCAGGCAGAAGAAGACAGAAAGAAAGCGGCAGAAAAATGGAGGAGTGGTCTGTCGGAACGGTATGAAAAAGTGTGCTGGTCTTGCAGATCACGTTGTCGTTTTGAAGACGGCACCGCTCACCCAGATTGCGCACCGCAACAACAAAACGCACCGTCACGATGACCAACGAGGCGGCGGCCGATTGTTTGCCACCCACTCGTCACTCAGCCTGAAGAAACAACCGCGCCGGGCTGTATGCGGTGAGGAACGGTTTCAGCTCGGCATACGGCACTTTCACCGAGTAGTTTCCTTCCGCGTAGGTCCCGACGTGATACGGCCCGAAGAAAATCCAGAGGCCGGTGGAAGTGAGGCCGAACGTGGTGAGATCGTCCATTTCGAGCGAGACCGTGCGAGTGACGGCGTTGGGATCCGAGGGATCTGGCGGCGTGAGATAGCTCGCTCCCTGACGACACAGATCGTTCGCACAGAACGCGACGAGATGCTCGGCCCACGCGGAGGAAGGATCAAACAACTCGGCCAACGTCAGTGCGCGAGCCTTCCCGCCGTCCTCGATGAAGTTGCGTGAGACAAACCACGGGTTGCCATGCGCCCCGCCCGTGTCTTCCCAGCGATGCTCCAACAGACTGACGGCCTTGTCGGTTGCACACAGCACGTCAGTCGAGACGATGCCCGACCACTCCCGATTCGACCGCGTCGGCTCGCGCAGCTCATCCCACACGAGTGACCAATCGACCTCGGTGAACTCGGCCATGTCCGACGAATGGCCCGCGCCGATGATCTGGTTCACGTCACGCAGGAACGGTGATGTCGCTGGGAACTCGGGGAAAGACGCTTCGTAAACAGTGCTGTGCCCGCGATCTCCGATCCCCAATCCCGCACGCCGCTTCGCCACGATCTTCTTCGCCACCGATCGACGAGACGCGCGCGAAGCCCCTTCCTCCGCAGCCGTCGCGTGAGCCTGCACGCCCTCTTCGTGAGCCATCGCCAAATCAGCCTCGACAGCCAGCGCGATGTCACTCGCTCGCGAAACCGTCGTGTAGTTCTGTCCCCAATAGACACCCACACACACCAGCAGCAAACAGACGGCGACTCCCACCGTCACAGCCCGCCCCAAATGATTCAACACCGTCTGCATCACCCCGCATCCCTCACTCCGCGCGGCCGGAACTACCTCGTACTACTAGTGCCCTGTCCGTTCTTAATTGGGGGGTAGCTGAAGTCGTGAGACTTCAGAAAACGCAGAACTCTTACGAGTTCGGCTACCCCAAAATTAAGAACGGACGGGGCACTAGGTTTCAAAATCCTGTTGTAGGGCGCGCATTTCCGTGTTCTAAAAGTAGCCTTCATCGCTCCGCGTGAAGGAAGCCGAATACGATTCCAGCATCGACTGGCAGCAGGAGCATCGACTCCCCATCGGCTTCCTTCACGCGGAGCGATGAAGGCTACTTTGGCTGCGGCTACGCCGCGTCGTTGCCCACGCGGTGAAACGACGCAATGGCCTCACACTTGGCAACGGGAGTCATAGCAGCCTCGCACAGCAAGTCACATCCGTTCCAACTTCGCACCGAGGTACTTCGCGCCGACTTGGTTCTCATCGGTGGTCAGGATCAGTTGGTCGGCGGCTCTGATTTGCCAGACGAAGTCCTGAATCGCCTTGTCGTTCGGCTGGACGAGTTCCATCAGCGGCCCGTGTACGGCGAAGCGGCCTTGGAGCGTGAGGTTCTTCTCGCTCGTCAGGTTCAGCAGCCCGTCGTCGTTCTGCTTCAGTTCGACCTCATGCACGAAGCCCGCCGGCAGTGTGAGCTTCCAGCGTCCAACCAGCTTCGCCGCCGCCTCGCGCTCATGGGCCTCCTGCCGCGCTTCGCGCAGCATGAGCAACTCGACTTCGCGCTCCGTGATGGGAGACCGATCCTGCTTTCGCTCGTCACTCTCGGCAAGCCGCTTGGCCGCGATCGCCTTCTTCAGCAACACCGGGACGACCGGTGAATCCGGCTCACTCTCCTTGGCCCGCTTCGCCACGAGTGCCGCTTCCGCAAACTTCTGCTCCTGGAAGAGCCGCGAGTACTCCTTGAGGTAGCTCGGCTTCGCCTCCGCTGGACCAGCGCCGGGTTGCGATGCGTTTGGGATCGAGGACGTGTTCACCGCGTCCCGCCGTTCCAAATCACCGGCTGTGTATTTCAGATCGACCTCGCTCACCTTGTCGCCTTCCACTCGAACGACCAAGTCCTTGTTGAGATATCCGCGCCGCTCGTGCCAGACGATGAAGTGATGCAAGCCCGGCGGGAGGTCGCGAATCTCAAACCGCCCGTCGGCATCGGTGATCGCCGCGAAGGGATGATCGAGCGCGAGCAGATAGCCCTTCATCCAGTGTTGAATGTCAGAGACGAATTGATGGGGGAGCGACTCCGATTGAGTGTAGGGCGATTTGATCAGCAGCTCGCCTCGGGAATTCGCCAGTTGGTTTTGAGGAGTCTCGCGCAATGGTTGGCTGTGAAAGTTGACGGCCTCGTTCATCGAGTTCACCAACGTCAACGGTTGACCCGCGCGGATGAAACTGAAGTGTGGCGTGAAGCGATGTTTGACCGCCTCGATCACAACCGGTTCGCCCGGCGGCGGAGTGGGCTTCCAGTCCTTCGGAGCCTTCTTCAAATAGACGGCCACGTAAGCGACGCCACCCTCTTTGCTGATGACGAGCGAGTCGTCGGGAATCTCCACGACCGGAGCCGCCTGCTCGCGCTCGGCGTTCTTCAACGACTCTTCAGGGTTACGAGGAATGATCGCGCGAAACGACGGCTTGATCTTCAGCGGCGGCACCTCCGGGATCGGCCCGTCGATCATCACGCGGCCTCGGACGGACAGCACCACGCCGTGGCCGGTCTGACCGGGCTTCGGTTCGAGACGCGGCTTCCAGAGCAAGTCCCCCACGCCCGGCATTTCGTTGTTCATCGTAATCCTGGCTTCCGCCCGCCCGGCATCGAGAATGCGCGTGACCTGAATCTCGGCGATGCCGCCAGTCGGACGAAAACCTTCCTGCTTGGTCCCCTTCGGATAGACATCAAACTTCATCAGCACCGGCAACCCATCCCGCTCGCCCCGGTCGATGACGAGCGTTCCCTTCGCGCGATCGACTTCGATGATACTGCCAACGAACGGGTTGGCTCGGACGGCCTCGGCAGGCTTGGGTGGTGAGTCCGATGTCTTCGGACTGTCGTTGGTCGTGACGTTTGCAGGTTCGTTGACGGCGACTCGTTCCAAGACCGCCCCGACGTAATCGGCTCCCGAACCGTGGTCTTCTTCGATCAGCTTGAAGCGGCCATCTGGTTGAAGGAGCCAGACGAAATCGCGGGCCTTGGTGTACGGAGCATCCACGAGTTCGAGCCGGTTGCCTTTGATCGCGTATGCCCCGTTGAACGCCCGTGCGTTGCTCAGCTTCAGCAGGCCATCGGGCTGTTGTTCGAGCTGGCCCTGAAAGACAAAACCCTTCGGCATGGTGACCTTCCATTCGCCGACCAGCTTTGCCGCCGCAGCCTTGTCATGCGCGGCGATCCGATCCTGTCGCAACTTGATCAGATGGAGAGCTTTCTCAGCCGCGCGATCAGCAGCCTTCGCTGAATCAGTCTTGTCCCCTCTCCCACCGTCTTCGCGAGAGAGGTCTAGGGCGAGGGGGGCTTTCTGGGCATTCGCACCGTCCAATCGAACGGTGCCTTTGCCAAAGTCCAACCTCACACGATCCGCCTTGAGCGAGCCTTCTTCGCGAACAATCGTTACCGATCCTTCCGCTGTGACCGTATGTGCAACGAGATCGATTTCCATCCGTTCCGCAGTCATCGCGACGGGCGTCGCATCGGGCCGACGAGAGTGTTCAAGCAGCACCTTGCCTTTGAGTTCGACCTTCATCGGAGTCGAAACGAGTGACCGAGCGGTTCCGGTGACGCCAATCACCTCACGATCCACTTCCTTCGTCATCGTGACCTTGTCCGCTTGAAGACGAAGTTGCAACCCGTTCCCCTCGTCGATCTCAATCTCAATACCACCGTCCATGACAGTCACGCTGAGCGGTGGAACGACACTGTTGTCCGTCCAGTTCGAGACGGTAAACGTCGCGTCCTTCCCACCGCGCGGCTTGATCCGCATCTCGCGCTGATCGGGACCGAGCGGCTCTGTGGGCGCGGGGCGACCGGCAACCGGTGGCAGCTTGATGTCGGGAGTTGCGGGTTCCGCCGCAGTGGCATCTCGCGACGACTGCACTGCGACCTTCAAGTCCTTGAGGTCCAACCCGCGCGTTCGTTCTCGGTAGAGCCGGAGTGCGTGAACCGCTTTGGCAAGAGGCGCGGTATCGAGTGAGACGGCCTTCGCACTGATGAGGCCTTCACACAAATCTTCAATCGCACGGGTGAGCCATGTGTCACGCAGTCGTTCGTCAGGCAGAGCGGCAATCACCCAGCTCAACCCGCTCCCCGTTGTGTTCAAATGCTGATTGAGATCGCGGGCGAAACGTGACTCTTGCAGATATTTCGCGGACAGCGAGCCGTCGGGATTTTGCAGTTGCTTCGTGACCGCGATGTAGCGATCCAGCTTCTCGTTCACCTGGCCCCAGATGGCTGGCAACGGTTTGTTCGCCTGAAGAGCCTGCTCCGTGTATCGACGCCGCGCCTTGGCGAGCACAAACAGACCGGGCGTTCCGCCGTCAGGACCGCCAACAACCGGCTCCTTCACTTGCATCTCGACCATTCGCGAGATGCTCCACTCGCTGCCTGCCGCGTTCTTCCACTCCGAGTCAAACGCTTCGTAGTGCGACATCGCCCAGAGCGTCCACGTGATTGATTCGTTGTCATTCACGCGCTGCTTCGCGTCATTCAAGACATCTTGGACAGTGATCTTCTGATCCGTCCCCGACTCTAGTTTGAACGCGAACTCCTTCGGCAAGTCCGCTGACGTGAGCCACGCCAGAAACTGATCCGGGTGTCCTTCAAAAGTGAACATCCGCGTATACGGATGCGCCCTCCCGCCCCATTCCGTTTTGAGCCACACCGGCTCGCCATCAAACTTCGGCCCACTGGCAAACCAATCGACCACGCTCACACGTTCCCGCGACGCATCCTGCCACCGCAACTCCCCCTCGCGCCCAAACGCCATCGCCCAACAACCGATCTGCCACGGACTGTGCCTGTCCGCCCACATCCGCCGCTGCATCGACAACATCAGCGCCTCATCCACCTTCTGATCGAGTTCGCGGTGGGTGAGGTCTGGAAGGGACTGTGCCTGCCGGACGCTGGTTTCCTGATCTTGCCGAAGCTCTGCCTTCACAGCTTCCCCACCAACCTGCTCAGCGCTTGCAGGAGCCTTCGAGTCTGGAAGTGCCTCGGTTGTCGGCGGCTCATCATCGGAAGTCACGCGCACGATTGAGGTCGCATCAGGAGTTTTGTTTGGCTGAGACTCCTCATTGGCCGGAGCGGTGCTGCGACTGATGAGCGAGCAACCGATGAGGCACGCGACTACGAGTGGGATGAGACCGGCGAGCCACGCGGATGTGTCGCGAGCTTGTGGTGGTGGTGGTGGTGGTGCGAGGATCGCGCGGATGCGGGCCAAGAGGATGGGGCGGGGGCTGCCGATGGAGACGGTGAGGTTGCTGCGAGAGGGCAGCGATGAGCGTGCGTGGCCTCGTGTGTTGGCGAGGCTGAGGCGGCCGATGTGTTCCAGCGTCTCGGCGTAGCGCAGCGGGTTGTGCAGCGTGCGGACGACGAGTTCGTCGCAGCAGAGTTCTCGGTCGATCCGCAGTTCGCGCGACAACCACCAGACGGCCGGGTGATAGAAGAGGAGCGTCTCGACCAGTCGTTGGATCAGGTTCACCCACAGGTCGCCGCGACGGATGTGAGCCAGTTCGTGAGCGAGGACCGCTTCGATCATGTCGGGTTGCAGTTCCGTGACCCACGCGACGGGGAGCAGGATCATCGGCTTGAGGAATCCGACCGCGACCGCCTCGGTCACGCGCTGGCTCAGATGAATGAGCGGCCTCGTCACACGCATCGCTTGTGAGAGCGAGTGAACTCGCGCGGTCAGCCACTCGGGAACCGGTTCGACGCGCCGCCGCAGTCGCCACACGCCGAGCCAGCCCAGCAGCAGACGGAGGCTGAACAAGGCGACTCCGAACAACCAGCCGCTCACGATCCAAGGCTGAACTCGCGACCAGTTCGATCGCGCGCGAGTCGCCTCGGGGGTGAACAGTTCGACGGAGGCATCAGTCTGCTGAACTGCGAAGTCCGTCGGATGGGCTGGACGCGACTGAGTTTCGAGAATCTCTGTCCCGAACTCAGCCTCAAACTCCAGCGAGTCTTGTGATGGAGTGCCTTTCAAAGTAGCCATCATCGCTCCGCGTGATGAGCCTTCTGTGATCGAACGTCCACTTGCGAAAGGCTCATCACGCGGAGCGATGGTGGCTACTTTGGGCTGATACAAGGGCTTCACATTCTCAGCCTCGGGTACGGGCTGAAACACAACAAACGTGATGACCGGGCAAGCGACCATCACCGCGAGAGCCACCAGTCTCAAGGCGTATCGCACCGACGGACGCTTCACACGCCCGAGCCACAACGTCAGAGCCAGCAGCCCCGCGACGGCGGCTCCCTGCCAGACGAAGTGAACCAACACCCAAGCCAACCGCTGAGTCACCTGTTCCGGCAAACCGTGAAGAGCGTACATGAAGCTCCCTCCGTCGTTGATTTGAATGATCGCGGCCGCACGATTTAAGTTTGCGACTTTGGGTTTTCAGCCCCAACGGGGCGACGTTATGCCAGCCCAGGGCAACGCCCTGGGTTGGCGGTTAACCAAGATGTTCAAGCCCTGAAGGGGCGACACTATTCTTGTGAGCAACGTAGGTCCGCCCCTTCAGGGCTTTGAATTCTGTGACGCTCGGAACCCAGGGCGGCGCTCCCGTTGGTCGCTTGCCCTGGGCTGACTTAATGCTGCCCCGTTGGGGCGGAAATCCCAAACAGCGCAACTGGAAAAGCCGCACCTCATCCGCCCTTTTGCTTGAACTCGTCAATCAGCTTCCGAATCTCTGCGAGTTCATCCGGCGAGGGCTGCGACTGTTCGAGCAGCCGCGCGACGAGTGCCGTGGTCGAACCGGAGAAGACTCGGTCCAACAGATGCCCGATGATCTTCCCTTCGGTCTGATCGGGCTTCAGTTTCGCGGTGTAACGAAACGCGCGGCCCTCGGCTTTGCGAGTGACCAGCTTCTTCTCGGTCATCACATTCAGCAGGCTCATCACGGACGTATATGCCCGCTCCTGCGGAACTAATTCCAGAACTTCCCTCACTGTCGAGGGACCGCGCTCCCACAGGATCCGCAGGATTTCCAGTTCACCTGGCGTCGGATGCGGCTGCTTCGGTCGAGCCATGCTTCACCTCCTTCCCGATCCAATACGGTCGGGTCGCGAGGCAGTCTACTGGATAAGCCGTAGATGTAAACTGGTAAACCAGTAGACGCGGGCATTCGCCATTTTCAATCTGGGGTGCCACGGTCACGGAGCTTCGACGTGGCCGTGCTCGAAGTCATGGCGGTTTCCACACTGCACGGCCAC
>JAYTQJ010000346.1:0-22674 GCA_043746775.1 Schlesneria sp. | reverse complement strand
AGACGACCATCAAAGCCGGCTGAATTCTCACGAATTCAGCTACGTCGCACTGAACGTCCATTTGAAAATCGCTCAAAGTGAGTGCGGTTGGGCTGACGCCACCCGGCTCACCTGCACAGCTTTCTCTGTGGGTCTACTTCGATGAAATCTCGTGACAGAAAGATCGTTCGATGAGCAGTATTTGTCGGTGGAGTTGGGTGGCGTGTGTGACGGCCTGTGCGTTGATCGGCTTGAGTGGTCAGAGCCGTGCGCAATCGGTACTCGTGTCTCAGGAGCAGGAAGGGCTGCGCTGGTTCGACGCACGACAGCTTGGCGTTGAAGGGCAGGGTTGGACGGAGAACAAGTCGCCCTATGACCGGCTCCCCGCGAAGGCCGAAGGGAAAGTGCGCGACGCCGTGTGGGGGTTGAGCCGCGATTCGGCCGGGATGTGTGTGCGATTCGTCACCGACGCGACGACGATTCATGCGCGGTGGACGCTCACGAAGGCCAAGCTGGAGATGCCGCACATGGCGGCCACCGGCGTGAGTGGCCTCGACCTGTACGCGAAGGACGACAAAGGCCGCTGGCGATGGGTGGCCGTCGGGAAGCCGACCGCTCAAACGACGACGCAGAAGCTCGCGGAAGGGATCACGCCGGGGAAGCGCGAGTACCTGATCTACCTGCCGCTCTACAACGGCGTCTCGTCCGTGGAAGTCGGAGTCCCGGTTGCCAACTCGATCGAAGCGGCCGCTCCCCACGCGAGTGACCGCGCGAAACCGATCGTGTTCTACGGCACGTCGATCACGCATGGAGCATGTGCTTCGAGGCCGGGAATGGTTCACACGGCGATCCTCGGCCGGAAGTACGGTCGCCCGGTCATCAATCTCGGGTTCTCGGGCAACGGCCGGATGGAGCCGGAAGTGACCGCCTTGATCGCGGAGTTGGATGCGTTTGTTTACGTGATCGACTGCTGCCCAAACCTCGGTGGCGCAGAGACGGCGGAACGGACGAAACCGCTCGTCCAACAACTGCGTGCGGTCCGCCCCGACACGCCGATCGTGCTGGTCGAAGATCGCGTCTACACCGATGCGTGGCTGATCCAATCGAAGCAGTCTCGCAACGACGGCAATCACGCGGCGCTGAAGCGGGCCTTTGACGAACTGCTGGCGGCGGGAACGAAGCATCTGCACTACATCCCCGGCAGCGATCTCCTTGGCGACGACAGCGATGGAACGGTGGACAGCTCGCACCCCAACGACCTCGGTTTCGCCCGCCAAGCCGAAGCGTTCGACAAGGTGCTGGGGCCGCTGATGAAGTGAGGCTAGGGCGGTTATATCTCGGGTGTAGCGGCAAAGTAGCTGAAGTCGTGAGACTTCAGTTCGGAACTCTCACGAGTTCCGCTACACCAAACTTGGAACCGCTCTAGGGCTTCGTCAACGGGTAATCACGCTCTGGCGAACGTGGCTATTACGGCAGCCCCAATTCTTTGGTGTGACGAAGCACCAGGCTCACTTGAGTGAATGGCAGCGGCTACTCGGCCGATGGCTGATCCGGCTGTGAGGGTTCGACATGAATCAGAACTTTTGTGATCAGCGGCAACTCGGAACGAATGACGTTTTGAACGGCGTGGGCCAGGTCATGGCTGTCTCGCACCGTCATCTGGCCATCGACCTGCACATCGAGATCGACGAAGAAGTCTAAGCCCAGTTTGCGGACGAGGCATTTGTGAGTCCCTTGCACGCCGGGAACCGATCTCGCCAATCGCCGGACTTCGGCTTCGATCCCCGAGTCGGGAGCTCGGTCGAGAATCTCACCGAGAGCCGGGCGCAAAATTGAATAGCCGTTGATCAGGATGATTCCAGATGCGAGCAGCGCGGCCCAATCGTCAGCCGTCTCGTATCCCGGACCGCCCAGCAGCGCGACGCAGATGCCCGCGAAGGCCGCGGCGCTGGTGATGGCATCACTGCGATGGTGCCACGCATCGGCCCGGATCGCCGTGCTTTGAACTCCCTCTCCCACGGTCAGCACGAATCGGAAGAGAGACTCTTTGACGAAGATCACGGCCACCAACACGATCAACGTGTACGGTGCCGGAGCCGTATGAGGTGTTTGAATTTGCGAGACACTTTGAATTGCGATCAGGCCAGCCGCCAAGAACAGCATTCCCGCCACGATCAGCGCCGAGAGTGTCTCGGCCCGGCCTCGACCATACGGGTAATTCACGGCTGGCGGCTGAGAGGCGACGCGCAGCCCGAGCCACACGATGAGCGAACTGATCACGTCGGTGAGCGACTCGATCGCATCGGCCACCAGCACGTAGGCATTGCCCAACACTCCCGCAGTCCCTTTGACGAGAGCCAACACGCCGTTGACCACCATCCCGAGAATCGCCGCACGTCGAGCCGCTTGGATTCGCTGCGCACGGGCTTCAACAGCCGACAGCGGTTCCGTTCGAGATGACATCCGAGGGACCGTCCTTCAACTTCGCGCGATTGCTATTCGTGGCTGCCTATGTCTCACACTGGCATGAGCGAGAAGTTCTTGGTGAGCCGGGCGGCGTCAGCCCAATGGCACTCACATTGTGGGGTAGCTGAAGTCGTCAGACTTCAGAGGATCATCAAAGCTGGCTGAATTCTTACGAATTCAGCTACGTGAATTATCGCTACTTCTGCGGCTCCTTCACTGGCTGACGCTGGCTGAGCAGGAAGGCGATTAGGTGGGGCAGGTTTTGTTCGCCGATCTGCTCGACGACGTTGGACGGCATCGGGGAGAGGGCCGTCACGCGGGATTCGTCGATGTCGGCGTTGTTGATGCGGACCTCTTTGCCCTGCGCGTCGGCGAGGATTACGGCCGCTCCCTCCTCGCGCAGCTTCAGGCCCGTGATGACCTGGCCCTGGTTCGTTGAGATCGTCGTCGCGCGAAAGGCTGCGTCGATGTTGCGGTTCGGGTCGAGGATGTCTTCCAGCAACCGTTCGAGTCCCCGCTGGCCGATGCCGTCCAACTGCGGGCCGAACTTCGCTCCGTCGCTGCCGATCCGATGGCAGTTCGCGCAGACTTTCTTGAAATGGGCCGCTCCCTGCGCCAACGCTTCCGGTGTGGGTGAGGCGAGCGCCACCGACTGGCTCGCCGAGAACTTCGCGATCAGTTGCTTCAGCCGCTCATCCGGCGCGGGGAGGTCCTTCGTGAGGTCGCTCAGCCGCGCATCGAGGTTCGGCAACGAAGTCGCTTTGAGCCGGTCGATGACCGGCTTGTCTTGCAGCAGTCGCGCCGAAGCCTTGCCCGTCGCGACGAGGTTGAGCAGCGAGTTGGCTCCTGGCCGAGTCGTCGCCAGCGCGAGGGCAATCGGTTGTTGGAGCGATGCGGGCGCGGTGGTCAGCGCCGTGCCGAGCGATTTCCGCGACGAGTCACCATCGACGGGACCGAGTTGCTGCGCGAGGGCCAATCGGAGCGAGACAGGTTCTGCATTGTTCGTCATCAGCGTTGACAGCGCCGTCAGCGCGCGAGGCCGATCAAGCGCCATCGCCGCCGTTGCCGCGATGGCTCGAACCGATGCGGCCGACTGCGCGTCGCCGAGGACTTGCACCACGCGGTCGTACTGATCGACGAGCCGCATCTGCTCGACCACGGCCAGCGCTAGGCCGAGCGATCCGTCGCCGAGCGCGAAGCCGGGCGACGGGTTCTCGACGACAGCCGGTTCAAACCGGCCGGCACCGAGCCACGCATAGGCATCGCCCGTGTCGGCATCCACGATCTCGATCACGCCACGTTGGCCGGACCACTCTGTCAGGTTCCATTCGACCTTCTGCGCGACATCGTTGCGCGGAGGGACTTGCTGCGCGATGACCTCGCCCGACGGGAACAGCTTCAGTCGGACATGATTCACTGGCGCGGGCTTCGTCCCCGGATTGCCGTTGTGACCGCAGAGCCAGAAGGACAACTTCTCCGGCACGGCGAACGGAGCCGACCTCAACACGCCGGTCAGCTTCTCGCCGTTCGAGATGCTGTCGAAGAAGAGTCCGTCTTTGACACCGTCCGCCGAACCACGCGGCCTCACGCCCCACGGACTCGCCTGCAACGAGAGCGGAGCCGACTCGACCGGCACGTTGCCCCACGCTGGAGCGGGCCGCGACTTCGGGTCGAGCATCTTCACCGCCAGCGACGCGCCCCACTTGCCGAGTTCACTCTTAGCCGAAAGCCGCTGCCCGCGCTTGGTCAGTCCGTTGAAGAGGGACTGAAACAACGCGACCTGCTGCGTTGCACTGCCGCGATACTTTTCCTGAGCGAACTTCGCGACATCATCCAGCCGCGCGGAGCCGACATGCTGCGCGACGTGCGTCAAACAGCGAGACATCATGTCCCCCGAGACTTCTCGTCCTCGCACATAATCAAACGTGAACCACGCCGCCGATTCGCTCGGCACCGCCAGCGCGATGTCGATGAGCCGCGCCATCTGGTCCGCCGTGAGCTTGATCGAAGTCAGTTGCTCGATGGCTGACGCGCCTCGCAACTGGTTCCGCAGCGCGATGCGAATGACATGAATCAGTTGCAGGTCATCCTTCGCCGCCTCGTCCCACGCCTGAATGAGATACGGAATGTTGTCGGCCGACGGATGGAGACCGAGCGCCTCGGCAGCGGCCCGCCGGACGAAGGGGTTCGCATGAGACATCGACTTCTGTACGAGTTGCTTTGTCGATTCAGTCCACTGCGCGGCGGATGCCTCGGCCAGAATCTTCATGAGGTGAACGCGAACCAGCGGCGACGGGTTGATCGACAATGAGTTGATTTCGCCCGCGCCGAGTTGGCCGAGTCGATTCAACGCCCATCCCGCCAGAGCGGCCCAGTTGTCATCACTGGCTCCGAATCCGATGTCCTTCCGCTCGGCCGGATTGATACTGGAATCAAAGATTGGGAAGACAAACGGCTTCAACGCCGCTGCAACAGCGGGATCAGACTTGCCTCGTTCGACAATCACGTTCAACGCCATTTCGCGCACCGACTGATTCGGATGCCCGAGAAGCGTCGCCAGTTGCTGGTTCGACTTCGCCGTGAGGTCGCTCAGCGTCCCCTTGTGTCCCGGTCCCCTTGTCCCCTTGTCTCCCTCGCCCGTCCACACCACGCGCCAAACGCGCCCGCGATGCCGGTCGCGCTTCGGGTGCTTCAAGTCCACCTCGTAGTGTCCGATGATGCTGTTGTAGAAGTCCGAGATGTACAGCGCGCCATCCGGGCCGAGTTGCAGATCGACCGGATGGAACCACCAGTCGTCGCAGGTGACGAAGTCTTCCGGCTTCTCGACCCACGGGGATGAGCCGCGCCACTGAACGACGTCGCGGTGGATGATGTTGGTGACGACATTGCCCACGAAGATGTTGCCGTGGTATTCCGGGGGGAACTGGTCGGCGGCATAGATCGCGACTGCCGCGATGCCAGTCGAGCCGTGGTCGTTCCCCGTCGTCAGCGGCACGAACCCGAGGCCGTCGTGCGGCTTGCCAAAGCTGTCGTAGTGGCCGCCGCGCACGATCAGCGTCAGCGGTTTCGAGTGGCAGTCGGCCGTGAACCGGTTCCCCAACGGATCAATCGCCTGACCGAACGGGTTCACTTGGCCCCACGACATCTGCTCGATGGCCGATCCGTCCGGCTTGAACCGGTACGTGTTGCCCGAAGTCATCTCCAGGACCACGTCCCCCTCACCGCGCAGCTTGACCTTCGACGCATTGCGGAACCCGTGGCACGCATAGACCCAGCCATCGGGGGCGAGACGAAACGCGTTCTGATTGCCGTGCGTATCGGCGAAGTCGAACGGGCCGTAAAGAATCTCTTGCTTGTCCGCCCTTCCGTCGCCATCGGTGTCGGTCAGCTTCCAGATGTTGGGGATCGACCAGACGATGACCTCGTTGCCGCTCGGCAGAGGCAGCACACCGATCGGAATGTTCAGCCCGTCGGCAAACCGCGTCGCCTTCGCCGCCTTGCCATCGGGGCCGATCCCTTCGAGAACGGTCAGCCCATCCTGAGCCTTCTCCGGATCGGTGGCGGCAAACGGATACTCGATGCTGTGCGAGACCCACAGCCGCCCCTTCGCATCAAACGCCAGGTTCATCGGTTTCTGAATGTCTGGCTCAGACGCCACGAGCTGAATCTCAAACCCGGCCGGCAGCTTGAACTTGGCCTGCTGCTCAGCGGGAGTCAGCGGCTCGGTCGGCGACACGGGCGGCCCCGCCAAGCTCAACGAACAACATCCCATCCCCACCCACACCACAACAGACCGGACAGCAGTGAGCAGCATCAAGAAGCCTCAACAGTATGAGAACGAACAGAGACCCGATTGAGAACGGACGGCGTCAGCGAACAGTAGCCCGCCCTTCCACAGCGCGACAAGTCGATGAGGCTGAAGTGCAGGGACAATGCCTTTTTCAGTTTGGGGTGCCACGGTCACGGAGCTTCGACGTGGCCGTGTGACGATGCGAAGACGGTTTTACAAACACACGGCCACTTCAAAGCTCCGTGACCGTGGCACCTCACATCGCAGATTGAACAACGCGATTGCCCTGGCTGAAGAGTGACACGGTCCTCTCAACCACCGATCAATCTTCTCGGTCGAATCTTTCTGACTCGCTCTTTCTGTCTCCCCATTTGTCCGTGCAAGAAGAGGGAGACAGAAAGAGCGAGGCAGGAAGTTGTTCGCCACACGACGCGCGGGGCGTTGTCCACGCGGTGAAACGACGCGGCCATTGGCCGCAACCAAACAACACAGTGGTCAGGTGATTCAAAGTTCATTTTTCGCGGCCTGAGTCACATCCAATCAGGGGCATCACCTCACCGCGAAAAATGAACTTTGAACCACCTGACCCCGATCGCGCGACCATTCCAATGCGCGCGAGAAAACAAGATTTCTACAACTCGTAGTACGAGGTCGTTCTGACCGCGCGAGGTATCAAACGGGCGTTGAGTCGCACCAACGAAAAATGGCACGACTCGGGGGAGTCGTGCCATTCGTTGATGACGGGAGTTCACAGGTTGCTTGAGCAACCAAGAGACGATCAGAACTCGCCGACCGTTTCGCCGCCCAAGCGTGTGCCAACGGCACCCCAGACTCCGTATGGGCTGCGGCCACCGAATGTGTTGGCGAGACTCAGATTGCCGGTGTCGATGTTGTCCGAGATGAATCGGACAGCACCATCGGCCATCAAGCCATGCACACCGCCTGTGTGAAAGCTACTGGCCGACAGCAGATTGCCAGCGCCATCCGCGTTGCCGTTGGCGTCACTGATGCACGACGGTGCGTTGGGACCGAGGACGGGTGTGAACGAGTTGATTTCCGGCTGTCCATCGGCCCACAGGGAGCTGAATTTTCCCTTCACGGCGGTCCACGTTGTGTACCGAGACCCACTCACAATCGGAGCGGCGTTAGCCAAGCAGGCTCCCGGATTTGTGGTGATGGCTCCGATATTCGTCAGGATACTTTCTTTGACATCGGGCGAAGCCTTGCCTCCGATACCAAAGTTGGAGTTGGCGATGCACCGTTCACTCATCGCGATCGTGTTGCTGGAGCCATCGACAATGTCCCGCAGTCCGTAGCAGGTCCGCAATGCGAACAGGCCGTTGCTGGTGGTCAAGTCGCGGTTGCCGTTGATCACGTCACCCATGTTGAAGCAGTAGTTGACGTTGCCATTGGTCTGAATTTGAGCAGGGTCCGAAGGACAGCGCAGGACTTGGGATCGCAACCTCCATCCCACCCAACCAGCCCACGGAGCAGGCCCACCAGGAGGAATCAACAACGCCGGATCACCTTGGTCAATCTTCTGAAACACCGCAATTTGATCCAGATACGGCAATAGTGCCACCATGCCAGAGCGGCGTTCGTAATTGCCGTCGAGCCGGCTGGCCAGAGCCAATGGAGCGTGCGTTCCGCCTTTGCGGTAGACAAACGCCCCGTAGACATCGTGATAGTTGTGCAATGCCAACCCGATCTGCTTGAGATTGTTCTTGCACTGTGTGCGGCGAGCCGATTCGCGGGCCTGCTGCACGGCGGGCAGCAGGAGTGCGATCAGCACCGCAATGATGGCGATGACCACCAAGAGTTCGATGAGCGTGAAACCTCGACGTTGACGGGACATGACTGACCTCCAAGAACAAGAACCGAAGAAAAAAGTCATTACCAATTGGTAACGACCACCGGGAACCAACCTGAAAACTCCTCCTTCACTCGTGGGAAGGCATGAAATTTCAGAGAAGTTCCACTACGCTGCCGCACCTTATACAGCCCGATCTGAATGACTCGCAATTGCAGAGTCGCAACATTTCAGGCGAGCGAAAACTCGGCGAACTGCACGCGAGATGCAGGTCGCCCTCCCCCCGTTCGTTCCCCCAATTGAAAGTTCCTTCCCATGAAACTGCGTCTGTTGGTCCTCCTCCCGTTGTTGTGTGTACTCGGTTGTGGTGGTGGGGCAGCCCCCAATTCCAAGCGTGATCCGGTTTATCCCGCCTCGGGGACGGTCACTTACAAATCGAAGCCCGTGGTCGGGGCCGATGTCACCTTCACCGTCGAAGGGGGCAAACGGAGTGCGTTTGGTAAGACGGATGACAAAGGTGTTTTTCGCCTGACAACGTATGGTCCCAACGATGGGGCCATGGCGGGTAAGCACTCGATCACCGTCACCAAGGGAGCCGTCGTCGCGCCAGCCGTGAAGCTCGCTCCGGTCGAATCCAAGGATTACGCCCCGCCCGCGATCGTCGATACCGGGACCGAACCCGTCGTGGCCGTCCCTGTGGAAGGGGAGCTCCCCATCAAGTACAGCCAAGGCGCAACATCGGGATTGATCGCCGTGGTGGAAAAGGGAGTCAAGAACGACTTCCCGCTCGAGCTGACGGATTGAGTTTCGGCGCGACCCGATTGTGCCAAACCCGTAGCCCGCAACGCTTCAGCGAAGGTAGCCCTGTCGCTCCGCGACAGGAGGCGCGATCAACAGGAAGTCTCAATCTGTCGCGTCAGCTTGAATCCACAGCAAACGTCACTCGGGTGTTCGCGCTTCCTGTCGCGGAGTGACAGGGCTACCAGACTGTGCGTCAGTCCTTGGCCTTGGCGAGTTCCGTCTGTTCCGTCGTGATCGCTTCGGCGTACTTTGCATCCGACTGTTGGTTTGCGGCGGCGAGGGCGGCGGTGGCCAGCTTCTCGGCATCCGCTTTCAACTCAGGAACAGTCCACGCCGCGCGGGCGATCAGCCACAGCGCGAGGTGAGGTTGAGACGCGCGGCGTTGCATCGTGGCCGTGATCGTCGATTTCGAGAGCGGTTCCAAAGGATGCTCTTCGGCGTAGCGAACCAGTTGGTTCACGAGTGACTTCGCGCCCGGTTCGTCTTTCGTCAGTAAGGCCAGTTGCGTGGCGAGGATCCTCGTCGAGAGATCGTCCGGATGACGCTCGCAGGCTTTCGCGAGGAGGCTCTTCAGCGTGGCCGTGTGGTCGGCGTTCGTCGCGATGGCTTCGAGCAAGGGTGTCCAGCGTGAACGAAGCCGGACGCTCGGCGTCGTCAACTCGGTGACGAACAGTTGCAGGTCGAGTTGCGGCGCGGCATCGCCCACTGCCGCGAAGTAATCAAGCAGCGCGGCGGGCTGCAATTCTTTGAAGGCGATCAGCAGGCTGCTTTGCAGATCGGTGCGCGGATCGTGGCCACCGTTGCCGTAAGACTTGCTCTCGGTGCGCTCCAACGCTCCCTGATAGATGTGAATGGCGTCGATCGGGTAGCCGATGCCGCGCAGTTCGCGGCCGATCCACTGCGCGACGTTCAGTTCGATGGCCGACGGCAATTGCGACAGGTCGCCTCCCCGCTGCACGTTCGCGGGAAGCAGCGCCAGCAACATCCGTCGCGCGTCAGTTTTGCGACCGCGTTCGGCCAGTGTCTGGATGATCCCGCGCACAGGCGATGAGGAAGCGGTCCACGCCTCGATGCCACGTTCGTGCAGAGCGGCTTCGTAGTACTGGACGGCCGCGTCGAAGCTCTCGTCGTGGCGAGCCAGTTCGTTGGCGATCTCCCACGGAATCAGCGGACTGGTTTTCATCACCGGTCTCATCGTTGGCAGCAACGCGACCAACGAATCGCGTCCGGCGGCGACACGTCCTCGGCGCAGGTCGATCAGGGCGAGCAGCACTTCTCCGGCCTTCCAGTTCGGAAACTGTTGCCGCGCTTTCTCAACGTCACTTGCCAGCGTTTTGAGTTGGTCGCGGTCGGCTTCGATGGTCAGCATTCGGTTCAGCACGGTAACGAACGCGGCCGCTTCAGGCAGAGTTCCGGGGTCGTTCGGCTTGGCCGCCGATTTCTTGACGGCACGACCGAACGTGGACCATTGGTTCGTGAGGTCTTCCTCCTTCGACGGGATCGGCAACCGGCGCAGACCCTCGGCAAACTCGGGCCGCTTCCACCACGCGCCATCCGGTGTGCGCGAGAGCAAGTCGTAACGCAGCTCGGGGCGCGACGCCCACGCGGCGAGGAACAGCTTGGTTCCAATGTCCTCCGTCTCGACCTCCGCCGTCAGCAGTTCAATGATCGTCGGACGCACGCCGGGGTGCTGGTCGTAGCGGCTCCAATCGAAGGACTCGAAGACTTTGGCGAGCTTCCGCAGTTCCTGCTTGCTCTTGAACCGGACGATCAAGTCCCGGCAACGCGGAGCGAAATAGTCGGGGCTGGACTCCAACATCAACTTGGTGAGCGCAGCCGCTTCGTCCACGCGCCCCAAGTTCAGCAGGTTGATGATCGAGGTGTACCGCTTTTCGGGACGGTCCTGGTCGATCTCCAGTTGCCGCACCGTCAGCTCGCCGATCCGCTCGGTGTTGCCTGTGACTTTGTGGTAGCTCATCAGGGTCGCGACGAGGGCTTCGTTGCGAGGCGACTCCTTTAGCTTGGCCTCCGCATCGTCAATCATCGCCGCCAGCCTGCCCGTCTTGTGGAGGGCCTTGAAGATGTGCTCGCGGTACTCGGGAACACTGATCTGGGGCTGAGCGGTGCGGCTGTTCACGGGCTGCAAGTTTGGCCGCCCGTTGACCGTGGTCATGATGTACGTCTGGCCATTGGTATCAGTGACGATTTGCCCTTGCCCCGGCTGCTGTACCGTCAGGTTCCGGACATCGGTCGTCTCCAACAGCTTGAGCAACGCGAGCGCCGTCACACTCGCCTCGTCGTGGCGCCCTCGGGCGAGTTGGATGTCGAGCAGGACTCGCTGCGCGCGAACATCGACGGCGCTGCGGTAAGTCGTGACCGTGTTCCGGCTGCTCGTCACGGTGGAGCGAACGTTCGTCGGTGCAGACGGCGCGGGGGTCTGTTGCGACAGCAAGACCTCCGCCTGATCGAGCATCTCAAACTTCACCAACTGCTCGGCCAACGGCACGACTTCGTGCGGACTGAGTTTCAAAACCGACAGCCGTTCGGCGACGACTTTCGCGAGCGGCAGGTTCTCAGCGGCGAGTGCCCGGCGCAGGATCATCTGGTCGCGCTCGACCAGCCACTCGTTCGTCGTCGGTTGGACTGCTTCCGCAATTTCGAGTGCCCGCTCCGTCTTGCCTGCCCGCTCATACAGTCGCGCGAGGTTCAGTTGCAACTCGATCACATCCGGTGCCAGTGCCGCCGCCTCGGACCACGCATTGAGAGCCACGTCCTGCTCGTTGTTGATCCACCGCAGATGCCCCAGCGACGAGAGCCACAGGATGCGTTCGGCAATCGAAGCATCGGGTGATTGGGCGTGAGACTCGAAGTCGGCGAAGAAGCCGTCCGGGACTTTGCCACCGGAATAGAAGCGGTTCCAAACGGCTGTCAGGACCGTTGGGCCGGTCCGGTCGAACACCGCTCCCAGCGACAGCGGTGAGATCTCGGTCGCAGTCATTGGGACGGCGACCATCTGAGTCGCGCTGGCCGATCGTCCTTCCGGTTGCTTCAGGCGTACGGCCAGCGCAAACGAACTGAGCCTCACAAAGCGGGACCACAATCCGAACGTCTGTGCGTGTGAGGCCAGCGGATTGGCGTTGAGGTGCATCTGCACCACAATGCCCGCGTAGTTGGGCATCGCTCGCATTTGAATCCGCCCACCCACGGTCACCGTCGTGGTCGCCATCACAGCCGTGATGGCCGCGCGGTTGGCCGCGTCGTCATTCTGAAACTCGATCAGCCGGTCGAGCAGTCTCGTCAGCGTATCCGTGGTCATCGCTACTGCGGACCGTCCATTAGTCCAGTGCAGAACCGAATTCTGAATCCTGTACCCGACCATCAACAGCACGTTGAGTTGCGCGGCGGTTGTCGCTTTGGCGATCTCTTCATTGAGGAGCCGGCTTGCGTCGGCCAGTCGGTCGGCCATGATTAGCTCGGTCAGGATCGTATTGAGATTTGCCGACAGCACAGCGGGCGAGTTCAATTTCTGAGCGAGTTCGCGGTAGATCGCCAGCGCTTCGTCCAGTTCTTCCGCGTAGAGCGGTGCCGCAGCAGCCTGATCCAGAACCCTCTGCCCGTTTGCCATGACGCGCTGCCGGGGCTGATGCCGCTGGGCGAGTTCTTGCAGGTACAGCGCTTGCTCCTCCAAGCTCGCTTCGGCGTGCTGAGCCAACAGGCGGGCCGTTTGCTCTGCCTTCGCGTAATCGGACAGGAACCGATAGATCGCGTACTGATCGGCCAAAGATTGCGGCGTTGCATTAGAGGCGAGTTGTTCGAGGCGCGCCTTCATCGCCTCCGGGTCTCTGTCTTTCCTGTCCTTCTTGGCGAACGAAGTCAGCCAGCCCCATGCGGCGAGGCGACCTTCGCCGTAATCGCGCGGAGCGACGTAATAGAGGCGCGACTGCGTCAGGTACTGAGTCGGTGTGAAGACGCGCGCCGTGGAACCGGACGTGCCGCTCCGAGCCGGCGCGCTGGTCGCGGGAGTGGGCCGCGACGGCACCGCCCCCGTGCGTACCGCTGTTCGCACGAGCGAAGTCATCTGCATGATCGCTTGAATCTTGACCATCCGATCGACGAGCGGCATCTGTGTCCCGGTCGCACTCGTGGCAGGCACACCTGCTTTCGACGAACCGGTCAGCGCGGGTTCATCGTGGCGGAGATTCATCGCCAGCACGGCCTCGAACCGCTTGGCCGCCTCGTCCGGGTTCTTGCCCGCCAGTGCGACCCCTTCGCGGTAGAGCAGCTCCCAATTGTCAGGGAACCGGGCGCGCAGCGGCTTCAATCGGGCGAGCAACATGTCCGACTTGCCCGCCTCGTACAGACCATCCAGCAGCGTCAGCACATCGGGCGTCAGTTCCTTCGACGACTCGCCACCGACCAGCAACTCGACCGCCTCGTCGATTTGATCGAGCCGCATCAACAGTCCCGCGAGCAGGAAGCGGTCCCGTTTGTCATTCGTCAACTGCCAGACTTCGCGCTGATAATTCGCGGCCGCAGTCCAGTCCTGTCGCTTCTCGGCCAGTTGCCTCAGTTGCGCGAGCAGAACCGGGTCGCGCGCCTCTTCCGACAGCAGCGTCTCCAACTCCGCTTGAGCCTGCGTGTCGTTGCTCAGCGCCTGATATGCCTGAGCCAGACAGAGCGTCATCTCGCGCCGCTGACTGCGTTCGCGCTGCATCCGTTGCAGTCGTTCGATCACGCGCGGCTGTTGGCTTCCCACCGCACTCGCCTCGATCAGCTTCTGCACGACGAGCAACCGGTCGTCTAGTTTTTGGGACTTCTCAAACGCCCGCCACAACAGGTCGATCGCCTCCGTCGCACGCTGCCGTTCGATGAGCGCCGAGGCCAGTCGCACGAGCGCCATCGGATCGGTCGAGTTGGCACGCACGGAACGCCGCAGCGCGTTCAAGCCTTCGTCCACCGCGTTGAGTTGAAAGCAAAGCTGCGCGAAGAACTCGGACAACTCGGGATTGCCGGGCGCAGCGGCGATCAGATCGCGGCCCGCCTGCAACGACTTGTCGCGATGACCGAGTTGCCGTTCGAGCGTCGCCAGTTTTTGCAGGTATTCCGTGCGATACCGCCGATCGAGCGTGACCAACCGCGCGTAGACTTCGACCGCCGCAGTGAAGTCCCGCCGCGCTTCATGCAGTCTCGCCGACGCTCTGAGAATCGGCATGGATCGCGGCGCGAGTTGACTAGCCTTCGTCACCGCCTGCGCCGCCAACAGCCGCTGACCATCGACTTCATACGCCCGAGCCAGCCAGTACCACTGGTCCGCCGTAGGATGGGCACTCTTGCCCGTCCGCTCTTTGTCTTTCGCTTCGTCTTTCGCTCCGACTGGCAATGAAGGCGAAGAGCGGACGGGCAGGAGTGCCCATCCTACGACGGCCTCTGCGATCCGCTCTTTCAACTTCCCCGCCGCTTGCAATGATCGCAGATCGCGCGACAGCCACGCCTCGCGCTCTTCATCATTTGCGATCAACTTCTCGACGAGTCCAAGCTGCACGAGCGCCTCGTCATGCCGCTCGGCGCGCGAGAGCAAATCAATGTGTTTGAGATGCCGGCCGAAATCTTTCGGGTCGAGGCGGCAGGCGTCCGCATAGTTTGTGACCGCCTCCTCGACGTACCCGAACCCGGCGAGAACTTCCGCCAAGCGACCGACGTTCGCGGCTGTGTGTTGATCTCCCTCGGCCATCGGTCGCCAAGTCGCCAGTGCGTCGTCGGGCCGCTTCAGCGAATGAAAATACTCGCCGAGGTACTCGCGGTACTGAGTCGCCTCGGGGGCGAGCGTGATCGCGCGGCGATATTGCTCGACCGCCTCGTCGATCATCTCGGCCTGCCTCAACAAATCCCCGACCTGCGACGCGACAAGTGCGTCCATCGGTCGCGCCTCGCTCAGCTTGCGCCACACGGTCGCCGCCGCTTGTCGCCGCGCGGTCCCATCGCGCGACGAGTCCTTCAGAATCGCGCGGCCCCAGTCTCGCAGGGTATCCGAATGGTTTGGCTCATCCCGGTCGAGTTGCTCGAAGTGCGCGAGGGCCTTGGAAACTTGGCGCGCTTCGAGCAGCCGGTCGATCAACGCGCGACGCAGTTCCTTCCGAGAAGGGGCGAGCTTCACGCCGCGCTCCAGCCACTCGCTCGCAGACTCATCGCGACCGAGCGCCGTGTAAGTCTTCGCCACGCGCACGATCGCATCCAAGTCGTCGGGATGCTTCACGAGCCACGCTTCGTAGTACGTGGCCAGTCCCGCCCGGTCCTCGGTGCGCAGATAGATCGCCTCGATCCGCCGACGGACATCGCGGTAAATCCAGTGATCGGGATTGAGCTGACCGAGCAGCGCCTCGAACTCCTTGAGCGCGGCCTCGGTTTGGCCGAGCCGCACGCGGATGTCTGCCGCTTCCATCCGAAAAGCGAGTTGCCGCCCACGGTCCTTCACCAATTGAGCCAGCTTCTCAAAGCGGGGCAGCGCGGCGTCAAACGCTTCCTCTTCGAGCAGCGTCGTCGCGATCTGTTCCTGCACGCGTTCATCGTTCGGGAACTGCTGTTCGAGCCGGCTCCAAACGTCGAGTGCCTTTTCGTTTCGAGCCGTTCGCTGATGGACGCGACCCAACGCCTGAAACATCTCGAGCAGATCGGCTCGCGCCGGTTGCCGCGCAATGGCCCGCTCGAACGCTTCGATCGCTTTGTCCGGCTGGCCCAGCAACACGAGCGTCTGGCCGAGGTAGTACGACGCGAGCGAGTTCTCCGGCGCGAGTCGCTCGGCATTCTCAAACGCTTTCGCGGCAGCCGCCTCTTCCCCACGCAGCGACTCCAACAACCCCACGATCATCGCCGCCGAGGGACTCGGGCCTTCAGTACTCGCCGCTTTCTCGCGGTATGTCTGAATGAACTTGTCGAGCGAACCGTGTTCGACCTGAAAGGCATAAACCTTGTCGAGCGCCGTCCCGCGTCGCGGGTTCTTCTCCAACACGGCGACAAACCGCGCGACGACTGCGGCCTCACGGGCATCCTCGTCCGAACCGGTCTCATCGCGCGCCGCGTTCCCGGTGGGATCGTTCGCTGCGGGGTTCTCTTGCGCCGCCAGCGAACGCACCATCAGCACCGCCAACACACAGCCCAGGACCGGCGCATAAAACAATGTCGTCTTTCGCTCCGCGAAAGAACGTCCTTTCGCGGAGCGAAAGGCGACAATCGCGACAGTGATTTCCGCGCCGATCCCAACCCATCCCCTTTGCCGCCACATGAGTTTGTCTCCCGCAGCAGTTCGCTCCGCCCCTCGAAACAGCGGCGGGATTCTAACCGACGAGCAGACGCGATGTCTGCTAGGGATGAGCCAAGACAGGGCCATCGTCCTTGTCGATTGAGGGTGCCACGGTCACGGAGCTTCGACGTGGCCGTGCGTGGAAGTGAAGGCTGTTTCTCAATCACCCGGCCACGTCGAAGCTCCGTGACCGTGGCACCCAATCTCCCAGAGTCAAACAGGCGATGGCCCTGTGACTCCGCAGGGCCATCGCCTTGTTGAGTCACCGAACGCCGTCGGGTGGGACCAGCGGCGCTTCGCCGCGCCGGCCCACCAGAGTCTCTCGACGATTCCCGACGGTGGGCCGGCGCTCGAAGCGAGCTGTCCCACCCTACGGTGAACAAGGCGGTGGCCCTGTCGCCGCGCCAGCACCACCGTGTTTGTGATTCTCCCGACAGGCATCTATTGTGGCGGCTCGCTTCGAGGAGGATCGCGATCATGATGGGTGCCCGTTGGATTCGAGTTGTCGCTGTTGCCGTCACATTCTGTTTGGCTCAGTCCGCCTTTTGGGACCAGTCCGTTCGGGCGGTCGAACCTTGGGCGGACGGGAAGCTTGCGCCGCGAGACGGCTTGGAACTGTGGCTCGATGCGAGACAAGTTGCCGTCGCGCGCGAGGCGGCGGGGTTGAGCAAGCTTAAGAGTGGCGAATCGCTTTCCGAATGGCACGATGCTTCGGGTGCGAAGCGGAATGTCATGCAGAGTGATCCGAAGCGGCAGCCGAAGCTGGTGCAGGTTGGCTCGGCAGATGAAACCGTTTCCTCGCCCAACGCTGGCTGGGTCGTGAGGTTTGACGGTGAGGACGATCACCTGCGCGTGCTGGGTGTCAACCGGAAGCTGACCGACTTCACGTTGTTCGTCGTCGCCGCTCCGCACTCGAACCTCGGAGGCTATCGCGGATTGTTCGCGGTCAATCAGACGGGGCGTCGCGATTACGAGACCGGGTTCAATCTCGATATGAACTCGGGGGGAACGCCAACGCTGCAAGACCTCAATCTGGAAGGTCGCGGTTTTGGCGGTGCTCGCAATCTGATGAAGGCGGCCGCTCCGTTTGGGACGTTGCACCTGATCGAGTGCGTGGCGGACTCGAAGCAGAAGCAGGTGCGATTGACGTTCGATGGCAAGGCCGGTGCGACGCGCGACTTCACACCGAGCGACCTGATTGCGGATGACTTCACGCTCGGCGCGAGGTTCCCCACGAACGGGCCGAGTCCCCAAGGAGTGAATGGGTTTCTCCACGGCGACATCGCCGAAGTGTTGCTCTTCAACCGCGCCCTCTCCGTTGACGAGACCCAGTCCGTCCGAACGTATCTCGACCAGAAGCACGCCACGTTAAAGGCGGCTCTGCCGCGTGAGATCACGCGGACGGGGACCGCTGCCAACGTCGAGCCGCTCGTGACGGTGAAAGATGTGCCGCCGATCCAGATGCTCGTTCCCGGCTTCTCGGTGTACGAGTTACCAGTCGATTTGCCGAATCTCAACAACGTGCGCTACCGCGCCGACGGCAAGCTCTACGCGCTCGGCTACAACGGCAACATCTGGTTGCTGAGCGACTCGGACGGCGACGGATTTGAAGACACGGCCGATCTGTTCTTCGACGGCCAATCGAAGGAGGGCGGAGTTCCTCCCCTGCGCGGACCGATCGGGATGGCCGTCATTCCGGAAGGGCATCCGGTGTTGAGTCGCGACGTGAAAGGCCCGGCTCCGTGGAAGAAGGGGATCGCGCCGCCGGGCGTTGACCTTGATGACGACGACGAGAAATCGAAGGCCCCCCTCACCCTAGCCCTCTCCCCCGAAGACGGGGGCGAGGGGACAAAGCCGAAGGCGGAAGACGGAACAGGAAAGAAGGCGGGCGGAGTGATCATCGCCTCGAAGGGAAAAGTTTCGGCGATCATCGACTACGACGGCGATGGCAAGGCTGACGAAGAGAAGATCATCGCGACCGGTTGGAAGGAGATTCCTCAGAACGTTGATGCCGTCGGCGTGGCCATTGGTCTTCAGGGTGAGATCTACTTCGGAATCGGCACGGCGGCGTACAACAATGCATACCTGATCGACGATCAGGGTCAGGCTCACTTCGACATCAACAGCGAACGCGGCACGGTCCAGCGCATCGAGCCGGACCTGTCGAAACGCTCGACCGTCTGCACCGGCGTCCGCTTCACAATCGGGATGGGCTTAGACGAACACGGCGAACTGTTCGCGTCGGATCAGGAGGGAGCGACGTGGCTCCCCAACGGAAACCCCTTCGACGAGTTGCTGCACATCCGGACCACGGGCGCCGAAGCCAAGCCGCACTACGGCTTCCCGCCCCGTCACCCGAAGCATCTCCCGAACGTGACCGACGAGCCGAGCGTCTTCGATTACGGCCCGCAGCATCAGTCCACCTGTGGTATGGCGTTCAATCTGCCTCGAACATTTTCACTGGAGGAACGAGAAGGCGTTGCGAAGGCGCATACAGCGCTCTTCGGTCCCGACGGTTGGCGTGGAGATGTCTTCGTCACGGGCGAGTCGCGAGGCAAACTCTATCGCACTGAGTTAGTGAGTAATCCGGAGGGACAATACCTCGCGCGGAATCATCTGATCGCGTGTCTGAACATGCTGACGGTCGATTGCTGTCTCTCACCGCAGGGCGATCTGGTCGTCTGCTGTCACAGCGGCGGACCCGATTGGGGGACCGGACCGACCGGCAAGGGAAAAATCTTCGTCATCAAGTACACCGACAAAAAGGCACCACAACCAGTCGCGACTTGGGCGGCGGGATCGCAGGAGGTGCGCGTCGCCTTCGATCGGCCGATCGATCCGATTCATCTGAAGAACCTGACGGCGCAAACGAAGATCACCTATGGTGAGTTCGTCGCCGCCGGAGACCGCTTTGAAACGCTGCGGCCCGGCTACGCGGTGGTCCAGCGCCAGATGGCCACACCGCGCTACAACCTGCCGGTGCATGGAGTGAACGTCACCCCCGATCGAAGAACGCTCGTCATCGCCACCGCGCCGCATCGCGCCGCCGTGCAGTACGCGCTCACACTGCCGGGCCTCGGCCGTAGGGTAAGCGTCTCGCTTGCCCGTCCTGTCGAGCAATCGACCACCAACATCACGAAGCAAGAAGAGAAGGACGGGCAAGCGAGACGCTTACCCTACGAACTGCCGCAGCATCCGCAGATCGACCTCGCGTATTCGCTGAACGGTGTCCTCGCGACTTGGGTGTCCGACGACAAGACGCAGCGCGGCTGGAGTGGCGTGCTGCCGCATCTCGATCTGAGTCTCTGCAATGAGTTCTCGACCGAGGACGCCGACAACGACCGCTTTCGCGAGATCCTCCAGCAGAAGGGAACGCTCACGCTGGAAACGCAACTCGATCTGCGAAACCTCCTCCACCCGGCCGTGCAACCGGGAAGCAAGCTCGACCACGAATGGCCGGACGAGACGATACACCTGCTCCTCGAGGGCACTGGGAAGGGGGGGCCGATTCAGGTGTTCGTGAACGACATCCTCACAAGCATCGACAAGCTCACGATCCATAAGGATCGGAACGGTCGCAGTGTCACCTCCAAGGAGCGGATGCCAGTCACCTTCTCGACTGCCAAGGAATCAACGCTCCGCCTGAAGATCGTCTTGACCACCGAGGGTGAACTCCCCTTCGCCGGTGTTGAGTGGTTCTCGGCCGGGATCGAATCGGCTTCGCTGGGTGTATCCCGCTTCTTCGTCCCGTGGGCCGAGATCACTGCGACGGCGGTCAGCAATCTGGACACTCAGCGCGACATTCCCGAACTGGCGGGCGGAAGCTGGGGTCGCGGGCGGCGAGTCTTCTTTAGTGACGAGGCGGGGTGTGCGAAGTGTCATGTCGCTCACGGATCGGGCGGCGCGATCGGGGCCGATCTGTCGAACCTCATCCATCGCGACTACGCCTCCGTGCTGCGCGATGTGACTCTGCCAAGCTTCGCCATCAATCCCGACTACCTCGCGTCGATCGTGACACTGAAGGACGGGCGCGTGCTGACAGGGATCGTGCGCGAGGTTGAGGGTCGAGGGTTGAAGGTTGAGAGTCAGCAGGGCAAGCCGGACGACGCTGTCCCTCAACGCTCAACGATCGACTCTCAAAAACTCCTCATCGGCGACAAGGAGGGAAAGGTTCACGCGTTCACGCGCGATGCGATCGACGAAATGGTTCACTCGCCACTGTCGATCATGCCCGAAGGACTCCCGAAAAAGCTGGGTGAAGAGCGGATGAAGGACTTGCTCACGTTCCTGCTCACCGAACCGCCCCGCATGCCGGACGATGCCAAACTGCCGGCACCGAAGCCACGCACGCGGGCTGAGGTGGCGAAGGTGCTCGGGGTTAACGGTCGAGGTTTGAGGGCTGAGGGTCAGCAAGGTCGGAATTCGGAGCAGCTCGATCGGCCGCAATCACGTCTCTCTGCCCCTCAACCTTCAACTCTCAACCATCAATCCCACCGTCCCCTCCACATCCTGCTCGTTGCCGGCGCGAAGGACCACGGGCCGGGGGAGCACGACTATCCCGCATGGCTGCGCGCGTGGAGTGAGTTGTTGCGCGGAGCCGACGGCGTGACGGTCGAGACGGCAATGGAGTGGCCCTCGCCCGATCAGCTTGCCGTCGCCGACACGATCGCGTTCTTTCAGAAGGGAGCTTGGAACGTCGAGCGAGCGCAGGCGATTGACGCGCATCTCGCCAAGGGGGGCGGGCTTGTGTACATCCACTGGGCCGTCGAAGGGGATGCTCAAGCCCCCGCGTTCGCGCAACGGATTGGACTCGCCTCGCACGCGGCCAAACTCAAGTACCGACACGGCCCGCTCGACCTGTCGTTCGAATCGCTGGGCATTGAGTCTGGCAGCGCCCACCCCATCGGACGCCACTTCGACAAGGTCCACTTCCACGATGAAAGTTACTGGTTGATGCAAGGCGATCCGGCCAAGATCAAGCTCATTGCCACCGGCATTGAGGACAACGAACCTCGCCCGCTCTTCTGGACGATGGAACCATCCGTACCCAATGCCAAAGAGCAAGGGCGAGTTTTCGTCTCGATCCTTGGCCATTACTCTTGGACGTTCGACGATCCACTGTTCCGCATTCTGTTGTTGCGCGGCATCGCCTGGTCAGCCAAGGAACCCGTGGATCGCTTCAACGAGTTGGCGACAATGGGCGTCACATTGGTGGAGTAGAACGAGCTTGGTCTGCTTCGGCTGTCGTTGACGAACGGCAGGTATTGTCGCCAGAGAGTGATGCCTGACTCGCAAGTTTTTGAGGTCGCGTTGCTTTGACGTGACCGACAAAAGTCGAAATCAGGTGAGCCGGGAGGGCGAGGCCCCCCGCGGTTCTCGGATAGCCGATCAGCGTGCAAACGCTGCTCACTCTTTCAATCGTTCAACAAGAAACGTTTTTAGTGCGGCCGCTTTCACCTGCTCGACTTTCGTGAATCGAAGCTGCACGGCGTCGAGGTTGTTCTTGAACGGGACGACTTCTTGGCCGATGCCGAAGCTGGCGACTTGGCCGAGTTGGACTGAGCCGCTCGGGACGTAGAGGCTGAAGTCCACCCCGCCCGGGCGCTTGGTGACGATGTTCGCGACCGGCTGCTTGTTGCGCGAGTAATTGACGACGACCTTCTGCGTCCAATCGACTTTGGCATCGGGCAGCAGTTCGTCCAGCAGCGCTGCCAGTTCTTCCAACACAGCGGCGTCCCACTCGATCTTGCCAATCAAAAACCCCTTCCGCATCAGATGCCACTTGCGGCCGAGCTTCTTCCACGGCGTGAGGTCTTCCAGATCGAGGGCCTTCGGATTCGTCGCCTCCAGGAACGACCGCTGTGCCTTCGTGAAGAACGCCTCGAACGCGGGCGTCTCCATGTCGCTCGGCTTGAGCAGCACAACCGTCACGTCTTCAAACGGCCCGTTCACGGCGGGACGGATGCGAACGCGCGGCTGACGGTTGTAGACCGGGATCTCGTCGAGATCGTTCACGTCCTTCAAGCCGAGTTCCTGCGACAACGTGATCTCATCGAACGCCTTCTTGCCGACGCGAAACTTCAGCGACAGCAGCCATTCGTCGCCCGTGTGAGCATGCAGGAACCAGCCGTTCGTCTTCACCTTGCCCGTCACTTCGATCGTGCTGCGGTCGGACCAGTTCGTCGGCGCGAAGTCGCCTGATTCTTCGATTTGGTCAATGACCCGAGCCAGCATCGCGCCCGACCAGCGTCGCGGCTTGCCGTTGTTCGCCAGCCCATCGACCGTGTGCCACTTCCGGCCATCGACCTCCCACGGCATCTTCGCATCGGCCCCGATCATGCTCGGATCGAGATCGCCCGCCTGCTTCTTCCGCGCCGCATCGGCATCGAACGACTCACGCTCACCGCGCTGCCCCTCGGCCAGCACGCGGGCGAGGATTTCGCCGGTGAGGGAGCGGTGGGGGGAAGTGGCGAGTGGCGAGTGACGAGTGGCGATTAAAGACGGAGACGTTGCGGCAATCTGTTTTTTTCC